>NZ_BPQM01000084.1 GCF_022179245.1 Methylobacterium gregans | reverse complement strand
TGCGGGCCGACGATCTCGTCGAGGCCCGCAACCGCGCCAACTGCTGGGACACGGCGGGCTGGCGCAGGTTCAGCAGTTGCTCCAGTTCCGAGACTGAGCGCTCGCCCTCGACCAACAGGCAAAGGATAACAAGGCGCGCCTCGTGGCCGAGAGCCTTCAGCAGCTCGCTGGCATCACGTGCATTGGCCAGCAACAGTTCCAGGTCGAGGCTGCCCGGGGCCTCGGCGCTCGTCACCGGCTGCGCTTGCTGCAACGGCATCATCTCACCCTTTTCCTTGCCGTCTAAAACCCGTCACGGGGAAGCCGGTAGCTGTTTCAGCAACCGCTCGGCCCGCCCCCAGAAAAACTCCTCGCCCGGATAGCCCTCGATCCGGTCGACCTCGGCGCCGCCTTCGATGAGGACGAATGTCGGTGTGTAGAGGATCGGGCGCTTGAGCGTGAGTCCGGGAGGGATGCCTGCGTCGAGATCGACACGGCGCAACGGCGCCCGCTTCCCGATATCCGTCTTCGGATAGATCGGCCCGATCTCCTTGTCCCACACCTTGCACCACGGGCAGCCGCGCCGCTCGAATTTGACCATTTCGGCGGCCTCGACGGAGCAAGGCCATAGGGCGCCCCCCCAAGCCCCCGCCATGACTGCCCGCCTCGTTTCCCGCATCGACCTTCCCAAGCTCAAGACCATCACTTTGATATAGCAAAAATCGAATGTGTTCGAGTGGAAGCGACGTGGCCGCCGGGATTGTGATTGGCCCCGGAACAGCGGACTCAATCGCCCCTTCACCTCGCCTCCTCTCAAAGCCACAGCAGCAGCGGGTATCAGGGGCAACGGATTGCCAGATGCGGGAAATTCGCACTACACATGCACGAACAAGAATATTTGGAGGGGACGTCATGTCGACCCGGCGCCGGTTCCTTGCGGGTGCCCTCGCGCTTGGCCTGCCTTCCAAAGCCATGGCCCAGGCGATCCAGGGCGATGACGGTCTCTACCGGGAGCCCTGGTTCCTCGAAAGCTTCCTCGACCTGTCGGACGATCTGAGGGCGGCCCGGGACCACGGCAAACGTCTTGCCGTCCTTTGGGAGTTGAAGGGCTGTCCCTACTGCAAGCAGATCCACCTCGTGAACTTCGCGGATCGGGCGACGAGCACGTATATCCGCGAGCGTTTCGATATCCTGCAGTTGAACTTCATCGGTTCGCGCGAAGTCACCGATTTTGACGGGCAGACCCTTTCCGAAAAGGGCTTCGCGGAGAAATACGGGATCTACTCCACGCCGAGCATACAGTTTTTCCCGGCGGAAGAATCGACGCTCGCGGACAAGCCGCCTCAGCAGCGCGAGGTCCTGCGCCTTCGGGGTTATGTCGCGCCTGAGGAGTTCCGGCGAACCTTCGCCTTCGTGGCCGAGCGAGCCTACGAGCGTACGAACCTGCAGGACTACCTGCGCTCCCCGGAGGCGGCGCGGCGGGGCTAACAGTTCGGCCGCGATGATCGGTGGCCTCCTGATTAACGCTTGACTCGAAAGCGATAAGCGTCAAACTTGCAAATATTCGCATATGTCGATTGGTTCGCCCATCGGCAGTGCGTGCGGTTCGAAACGACCGCACCCGCCGCAATGACGGCGCACCGAGGAAACGCCAGATGCGTAGGCCGATCACAGCCTTTGCGCTCGCAGGACTTTGCGTCCTCGCGACCGCCGCCGGAGCCGAGACGGCTTCAACCGGGCTTGCACCGTTCAAGGTCGTGGCCGTCGACGGCAGCGACGCGATCCCCGAGCCGCTTACCGACAAGCCGGGGAATGCGGCGGCCGGCGCCAAGGTCGTGGTGAACCGCCGCCAGGGCAACTGCCTCGGCTGCCATCAGGTCTCTTCGCTGAGCACCGAGTCCTTTCACGGCGAGATCGGACCCTCCCTCGACGGCGTCGCCGAACGGTGGGACGCGGCGCATCTGCGCATGATCGTCGTCAACCCGAAGCACGTCTTCACCGAGGCGACCGTGATGCCTGCCTTCTACCGGATCGAGGGCCTTCATCGCGTGCGTCCCGAGTTCCAGGGCAAGCCGATCCTGACCGCGCAGCAGGTCGAGGACGTCGTCGCCTACCTCACGACCCTGAAGTGATCTCGCGGGCTGAAGGAGCCGCTTCCCATGACCTCTGCCAAGATCCCCGCATTGAACCGCCGCCAAGCCCTGGCCTTCGGCACCGGAGCCGTCGTGGCAACCGCCTTCGCCTTCCGCGCTGGACCGGCCCTGGCCGCGAAGCCTGCGACCGATGAGGCCATCAAGGCCTTCACCCGCGGCAAGGAGCCCGTGAGGGGCAAGGTCAAGCTCGAACTCCCCGAGATCGCCGAGAACGGCAACACCGTACCGATGACGGTGAGCGTCGACGTGCCGATGACGCCGGAGAGCTATGTCGAGGAGGTGATGATCGTTGCCGAGGGCAATCCGAACCCCGGCGTCATCAGCTTCCACTTCACGCCGTCGAGCGTCGCCGAGGCGAACACGCGCATCCGTCTTGCCGAGACGCAGAACGTCATCGCGGTCGCCCGCATGAACGACGGCTCGGTCTTCAGCGACGTCCGCCAGGTGAAGGTCACCATCGGCGGCTGCGGCGGCTAACCCACACGCAACAGCATCGAACGAGGACGGGAGGACCACATGGCCGACGTGAAGCCGCGGATCAAACTGGACAAGAAGGATGTCGCAAAGGGAGACATCATCGAGGTGAAGACGCTCGTCTCACACACGATGGAATCCGGCCAGCGCAAGGACAAGGACGGGAAGACGATCCCGCGCAAGATCCTGAATAAGTTCACCTGCGACCTGAATGGCAAGACGATCTTCAGCGCCGACATAGAGAGCGCGGTCTCCGCCAACCCCTACTTCCAGTTCAAGATCAGACCCGAGGAAACCGGCACGCTGACCTTCACTTGGATCGATGACGACGGGTCGAAGACCCAGGCCACCGAGCAGATCAAGGTCGCCTGACGCGCGCCCGGGGCCGATTGCCCCGGAGCGCCTCCCCCGCCGCGCCGGAGCCCTCGCAATGGTCCGCCCCATTCCCTTTGCCGTCACCGCGCTCGCGCTCGTCGCGCTGGCCGTCGCACCCCATGCGCAGGACATGCCCTCCGCGCCCGCCGCTAAGGAAGGGTCCGAGCGTCCGGCCTGGCAGGCGCACGGCCTCAAGGTCCAGAACCCGAATTCCCCGTTTGATGAAGTTGTCTCCGGCCTGTATTTCCGCTCCAAGGAAACGCAGGACATGCAGGCCGACGACTTCAACAATCCGGGCTTCCTCGCCGTGGAGCAGGGAGAGGAACTCTGGTCGAAGGTCGATGGCGCGGCGGGAAAGTCCTGTGCGAGCTGCCACAACGAGGCATCGACCTCGATGAAGGGCGTCGCGGCGGCCTATCCGAAGTGGAACGAGAAGCTCGGCAAGCCGGTCAATCTGGAGCAGCGGATCAACATCTGCCGCAGCGGCGCCCTGAAAGCCGAGCCCTGGGCCTTCGGCTCGTCCGAACTTACGGCCATGACCACCTACGTCCGTAACCAGTCCCGCGGGATGCCGGTCGCCGTGAAGGTGGACGGGCCCATGACGCCCTGGTTCGAGCGAGGACAATCGCTCTACTACCAGCGGAACGGCCAACTCGATCTCGCTTGCGCGAGCTGCCACGAGAAGAACCACGGCAAGTATCTCCGGGCCGACTTCCTCAGCCAGGGGCAGAGCAACGGATTCCCCGTCTACCGCCTGCGCGACCAGCGGCTGGTGCCGCTCCACGAGCGCATGGAAGGTTGCATGCAGGACGTCCGGGCCACGCCGTTCAAGCCGCTCTCCGACGAGTTCCTCGCCCTGGAGACCTACGTCGCGTGGCGCGGCCTCGGCCTTCCGGTCGAGACGCCCGCCGTGCGCAACTGAGGGCCTGATCCTGCCATGACCTCACGCCGCGACTTCCTGCAGATCGCCGCCGCCACCGCGGCCCTGGTGCCGACGGGCTGGACCCGCGCCTTCGCCCAGCAGCGCCTGACCCAGGACGACCTCCTGGCCTTCGAGCCGATGGGCAACGTCACCCTGGTCCATCTCACCGACATCCACGCGCAGTTGCGGCCCGTGCTGTTCCGCGAGCCCTCGACCAACCTCGGGATGGGCGAGGCGCGCGGTCAGGTCCCCCACGTCACCGGACGCGCCTACCTCGACCTCTACGGCATCCCCGGCGGCTCGCCGCTGGCCTATGCGCTCACGCCGGAGGACTACGTCGCGCTGGCCCGCAGCTATGGCCGGATGGGCGGCCTCGACCGGATCGCCACGGTGCTCGACGCGATCCGCGCCGAGCGAGGCGACAAGGTGCTGTTCCTGGACGGCGGCGACACTTGGCAGAACAGCTACACCTCGATGGTGAGCAAGGGCCAGGACATGGTCGACTGCATGGCGCTGCTGAAGCCCGACGCCATGACGGGCCACTGGGAGTTCACCCTCGGCACCGAACGGGTTAAGGAGATCGTGGACGGGCTCGGCTGCCCGTTCCTGGGCCAGAACGTTCGCGACGCCGAATGGAACGAGCCGGCCTTCGAGGCCACGAAGATGTTCGAGCGCGGCGGCGCGAAGGTCGCGGTGATCGGGCAGGCCTTTCCCTACACGCCCATCGCCAACCCTCGCTGGATGATCCCCGGCTGGTCCTTCGGCATCCGCGAGGAGGACGTGCAAGCGAGCGTCGACAAGGCCCGGAAGGAGGGCGCCGACCTCGTCGTGCTGCTCTCCCACAACGGCTTCGACGTGGACCGCAAGCTCGCCTCGCGGGTGAAGGGAATCGACGTCGTACTCACCGGACACACGCACGACGCGCTGCCTCAGGCGGTAAAGGTCGGCAACACCCTACTCATCGCCTCGGGCAGCCACGGCAAGTTCCTCACCCGCGTCGACCTCGACGTGCGGGACGGGGCCGTGAAGGGCTACCGTTCGAAGCTCATCCCGATCTTCTCCGATATCATCGCCCCAGAGAAGACGATGGCGGCCAAGATCCGGTCGATCCGTGCGCCCCACGAGGCGATGCTGAAGGAGGAACTCGGCCGGACCGAGGCCCTGCTCTACCGGCGGGGCAACTTCAACGGCACGCTCGACGACATGATCTGCGATGCGCTCCTGTCCGAGCGAGAGGCTGAGATTGCCCTCTCGCCCGGCTTCCGCTGGGGCACGACCCTCCTGCCCGGCCAGTCGATAACCCGCGAGGACGTCTACAACGCCACCGCCATCACCTACCCGGCGGCTTATCGGATGCCGATGACCGGCGCCCGGCTGAAGGAGGTGCTGGAGGACGTGGCCGACAACCTCTTCAACGCCGATCCGTACTACCAGCAAGGTGGCGACATGGTGCGGGTGGGCGGCGTGTCCTACGCCATCGACGTCGCTCGCCCGGCCGGCAGCCGCATCTCAGACCTCACCCTCCTGCGCACCGGCAAACCCATCGAGGCTGGCACCAGCTACACCGTGGCAGGATGGGCGAGCGTCAACGAGGGCACCGACGGCCCGCCGATCTGGGACGTCGTCTCCTCGCACATCAAGGCCAAGGGAACGGTGAACCCGACGCCCGCGCAGGTCACCGTCCGTGGCGCCTAGTCGTCTCCAATATATTCACACATTGCTATACTTGAAACAGTTCGGAGAGGCCGATGTCTGAACCGAAGCCGCGCCCCGATCCGTCCGGGCCAACCTCTCGAAGATCCTTCCTGCGCACCGGCCTCGCCCTCGGCGGAGCGGTCGGCACGGGGGCTTTTGCGGGCCGCGCAGCCGCCGCGCCGGACGCGAAGAACCTTCCGCCGAGCGTACCGGAATGGTCGCAGTCGCTCGGTGAGGGTGTCGTCAGCCGGCCCTACGGCCGCCCGTCGAAGTTCGAGGTGGACGTGATCCGCCGCGACGTCGAATGGCTGACCGCCTCGCGCCAGAGTTCGGTCAGCTTCACGCCGCTGCACCAGCTGGAGGGAATCATCACCCCGAACGGCCTGGGCTTCGAGCGCCACCATGGCGGCATCGCCGAGATCGATCCGTCCGAGCATCGGTTGATGATCCACGGCCTCGTCGAGAAGCCGCTGATGCTGACGCTGGAGGACATCAAGCGCTTCCCCCGCGTCAACCGGATCGCGTTCCTCGAATGCGCGGCCAATTCCGGCATGGAGTGGAAGGGCGCGCAGCTCAACGGCTGTCAGTTCACCCACGGCATGATCCACTGCGTCATGTACACGGGCGTCCCGCTCAAGCGCTTGCTCGAAGAAGCCGGTCTCAAGACCAACGCCAAGTGGCTGTTGCCGGAGGGCGCCGACGCCGCGGCGATGACCCGCTCCGTGCCGATCGAGAAAGCGTTCGACGACGCCATCGTCGCCTACGCCATGAACGGAGAGGCGCTCTATCCCGAGCACGGCTATCCGCTCCGCCTCGTCCTGCCGGGATGGCAAGGCAACATGTGGGTGAAGTGGCTGCGCCGGATCAAGGTCGGCGACGAGCCCTGGCACACCCGCGAGGAGACGTCGAAGTACACGGCACTCATGCCGGACGGTCAGGCGCGGCGCTTCACCTGGGCCATGGACGCGAAGTCCGTCATCACCAATCCGAGTCCGCAGGCGCCCATCCACGGTAAGGGCTTCACCGTGCTTTCGGGCTTGGCGTGGTCGGGGCGGGGCGCGATCAAGGGCGTGGACGTCTCGCTCGATGGCGGCCGCAACTGGCGGGCCGCGCGGCTCGACGGGCCGGTCCTCGATAAGGCGCTGACGCGTTTCTATTATGAGTTCGACTGGAACGGCGATCCGCTGCTGATCCAGTCCCGCGCCATGGACGAGACCGGCTACGTCCAGCCGACCAAGGCGGCCCTGCGCCAACACCGCGGCCTGAACTCGATCTACCACAACAACGGCATCCAGACCTGGCACGTGCTGCCCAGCGGGGAGATCGAGAATGTCGAGGTCGCGTAACCGTCTTTCGGCCGCCCTTGCGACCGTCCTCCTCGCGGCCACGCCGGTGGCGGCGGAGCGTCTGAACATCGGCCGCGTCGCGACGCCGGAGGAGATCAAGGGCTGGGACATTGACGTGCGGCCGGACGGCCAGGGGCTTCCTGTCGGCAAGGGAACCGCGGCGCTCGGCGAGACGGTCTTCCAGGAGCGCTGCGCCAGCTGCCATGGCGAGTTCGGCGAGGGCGCGGGACGGTGGCCGGAGCTCGCCGGTGGGTCCGGCACGTTGAAGTCCGACAGTCCGGTTAAGACCATCGGGTCCTACTGGCCCTACGCCTCGACCGTCTTCGATTTCATTCACCGGGCAATGCCGTTCGGCGCGGCACAGACCCTCACGCCGGACGAGACATACTCGGTCACCGCCTATCTCCTCTATCTCAACGACATTCTGAAGGATCAGGACTTCGAGCTGAACGAGAAGAACCTCGCCAGCATCCGCCTGCCTAACGAGAAAAACTTCTTCATGGACGACCGCGAGACGGCGGAGAAGGAGTTCTGGACGGCCAAGCCCTGCATGACGAACTGCCTGCCGAAGGAAGCGTCCATCACGAGCCGCGCTCGCATCCTCGACGTGACGCCAGACAAGGCTGCCGAACCCGCGAAGAAGGCCCCGCCGGTCCAATGACGAGCCGTCCCAACTCCGCGGGAACGCGCTGCGACAGGCGGTTGTTCTTGGGTGGCCTCGCAGCGGGCTTCGCGGGCGCGTGGCCCGTCCGCCGCGCTTCGGCGAACCAGACAGCGGCGCTCAGGGTCGGCGCCGCCTCCGTGGAGACGGCGAGCGACGGCACGCTGTCCTCCTCCCTCGCCTTCATGCTGCCCGACACGCCGCGCGCGGAAGTTGAAGCCGTCTTTAAGGCCGAGGGTCAGCCCGCGGAGGCCACCCCGATTCCGACGAACCCGAGCCTCGTTCGGATCGGCTCGGAAGTCATTCTGATCGATGCCGGCTCGGGCAACTCGTTCCAGCCCACGGCCGGCAAGCTCGGCGAGACGCTGGAGAGCCGGAACATCTCACGTGAGGCGATCACCCAGGTGGTGTTCACGCACGCCCATCCCGATCATCTCTGGGGCGCGGTCGATGATTTCGACGACAGCGAACGGTTTCCCAATGCCCGCTACGTCGTGCCGGCCGCGGAATGGGATTTCTGGACCCGCGAGGATGTCGAGACCCGCGTACCGGATTGGCTTAAGGGCCTCTCCGTAGGCTCGCGACGGACCCTGCGACGCCTTGAGGCGAAGGTGGAGCGCCGTAAGCCCGGCGAAAGCATCGCTCCCGGCCTCACCTACGTCGCGACGCCGGGGCATACGCCCGGTCACGCCTCCGTCCTTGTCGAAGCCGGTCGGGAGCAGGTACTGATCGGCGGGGATGCCTTGAGCCACGCGGTTGTGTCGTTCCGCCGCCCCGCCTGGGCCTTCGGAAGCGATCTCGACCGTGACCTCGCGGCGCGTACCCGCCTCACCCTGCTGGACCGCTTGGCGAATGAGCGGATGACGCTTGTCGGCTTTCACCTCCCGAGCTCAGGCGTCGGACGTGTCGAGCGCGTTGGTGCGAGTTATCGCTTCGTACAAACCTGACGACACGATTTCGCAGGAATATTCCTGTCGGAACAGGACCGTTCGCGAACGGAGTGGACACGATGATGCTGTCGCGTAGGGGCGTGTCCGGACTGGCCGCGCTGATGGCTTGGCTCGTGGCGAGCAGGGCCTCGGCGACCCAATCGGCTGACCCCAAGACCCATCGGGTCGCACTGCAGGTCAGTTCTCGCGAGAACGGCGTGTTCGACCTCGCCCTCAACAACGCGGTCAATCTCGCACGCGAATACAGCAATCAGGCCGAGGAGCTTGAGGTCGAGATCGTTGCCTATGGGCCGGGTCTGCACATGCTGCGGGCCGACACATCGCCCGTGACGTCGAGGATCCACTCCATCACCGAGAGCGTGCCGGGAATCGTACTCTCGGCCTGCGGCAACACCATCAAAGCCATGGAGAAGGCAGAGGGGCACCCTCTGGAATTACTGCCACACGTCGGCATCGTTTCGGCTGGTGCAGTCCGTCTCGTGGCACTTCAGGAGGCAGGTTGGAGCTATCTCCGCGTTTGATCGCGCCGGGTCGCCGAAGGCTAGCCATTGGTTGGTCGCGAGACTGCCTCAGGGGTACATCGAGTGCACCGTTCACACATCCGCGTTTGGCGTAGTCCGCCTTCGGTCGCGCAGTAGCTGGTTCCTCGGCGCACACGACGCGCTCAAGGTTTTACAGGAACCGATGAATGCTCGGAATCGCCGTCCCCGCCGTGGCGCTGGCCATGGTCGTCGTCACGCCTGCCCTTGCGATTGAAGTGACGAAGAGCGTGATGGTGCCTGCATCGCCCGAAGCGGTCTGGAAGATGGTTGGCGGGTTTTGCGGCATCGGCAACTGGCACCTCGTCATCGAGAAGTGGGTGCTGTCTTAGAAAGGCGGCAGGCAGGAGTGAACATTGTCGATGAAGGGCAGTGACACCATCATGGAGGAAGAACAGTTCCGCGGCGACAAGAAGATAGACTACACATGCACGATAATCTCCCGCCCGCTGCCTGTGTAGAGCTATAAGTCCATGCTCATAGTGTAGAAGGACGGGAGCGGATCGAAGGTATCCTGGGCCGGAAACGTCAAGCCCAAGGGGGCCTTTGATGCTAAAGCCAAGGAGACAATTGCTGAAGTCTAGGAGGCGGGCCCGAGGGTCATCGCCGACAAGTCCCAGTAATCACGTCGGCAGGCGCAGAGATTTTGGGGCCGCTCTTTCGCACTTGGAGCGGGATCGGCCTAGATCAAAATCCGTCACCGTCGAGTAAGACGCGGATCACACCCAGGGCGTCGCCAACGTACTGCTACGCCCCGCAGCGACCTGACTGGGCGATCACATGGTGTTGCTTCGCGCCGAACCGTTCCTCTGACCTCCTATCTTCCAGGGCGACATCGAAGGGACGGTCGAGAATGCGACAGGTGAAGGTCAGGCTGATCGAGCCGGGGCTGCCGCCCCGGCGGACGCGCTTGAAAATTCCCGGTTGGGCGGGCGATCCGGAGCCCCGCACAGAAGGCTCGCAGGATTATGCCTGGCACTGCATCCCGCTCTTGGAAGCGGTCAAAGGCGGGATCGAGCTGTTCTACGCCTACGACGCCGAATTGGGCGTGAGCACCAGGGCCGCAAGACTGGTCTTTGAGGGAATTTCGCCGAGCCCGGCGGACCGGGACCGCAAAGGCCGCCGCTCTGGAGCTTCGGCGAGGCCTACTACGCCTATCGGATCCTCATCGACCTAAGGGTCGAGGAGAATTAGGTGATCAGGACCGAGATCCACCCACGCTTCTACACCGACTGGACCGGAACAGTGCCGGTCGCAATGCCGGCACTCATCCGGCACTGGGGGCCGACGATGTACTTCATGGTGTTCAAGGCCCCGGACGAAGGCCGCAGGCATATCTTCCGGAAGGACGAGCCGTTCATGCAGGTGTCCGTCGTCTCGGTTGAGGCCGATTTCGAGCTCATGGCGATGAACGAAGAGGAGGCGCCGAGCGCGAACTCCAATCGCGACGCATCTACCCCAGCCGCGAGACGCTGGCGGCGGACTCGCAGTGGACCTCGGCGACCCACACCGTGTTCGGCGGAACCTACCGGCGCATCCTAGGCGCCGCCAAGAGCCAGCGGTAAGGCTGGGCGGGGTGCGGAACCATCCACCCCGCCGCATCAGGCTCTGTACCCGTACGGCATGTCGCAGCAGTGATGGTGATGGTGGCGATGATAGTAGTATTGCGCCTGCTGTACCGTGGCCTCGCCCTAAGAGGCGGCAAGTAGCGGTTTGGCCTTCGCCGCGACCTCGTCCGGCTCCTTTAGGAGCGCCACAGCGTCGGGGATGGGCTTGGGCAGGTCGGCGTAGCTCTCGGCACGCATGGCCGCGGTTAGCACGGTCTGGGCAGGCATCGCGGCCTGTGCTGGGTCGGCGGCCGCGAGCAGGTTGACGGCCCCGATCAGGCAGCGACTGGCTTGTCCATCGACGGGAACCTCCCTTGAATGGCGCGGCCCGCCCCGGGAAAAGCGCGGACGGAAGCGCCGCCGGAAACACCACCTGCGGTAAAGCAGTTCCGGCTTGCCCAAGGCCAGGCAAGCACTTCTCCAACATGAGCATTGAAGTGCTTGCCGCCACTCGCTATTGTCGGTGCCGGCATTCGATGAAATTGATTTTAGTCAATTTCATTCACATCTTCAGTTGCTAAATGCAGCTCGACTACACACTGCATCGTCGTCGCAGACATGCGGCGTGTGCCTGCCGCTTTTCGAGGAGACTGCGATGGCGAGACGTTTGCGTTGGTTCCTGCTGGTTCAACTCGCGGTCGTGCCTGCAGCGTTCGCCCAGCAACCTGCGGCGTCACCGGACGCGCCGGCGTCCTTCGTCGAACCAACGAACGCGGCCCACCGGCACTGTTCCGGCTCGTGTCTGAAGACCGGCGCCCTGCAGTGGTTCTGCCGGCCCGACCAGACGTGCTCCATCGATTGCGCGACCGCGCCGCCGAAGATGCACTGCCACGATCCGCAGCGGTAGTCAGACGGCCTTGCCGACCAGGCTCCCGATTCCTGCCGTGACGGCCATGGCCAGTACGCCCCAGAAGGTCACCCGCGCCGTCGCCCGGGCGATGGGGGCGCCGCCCGCCTTGGCGCCGAGTCCCCCAAGCACCGCCAGGAATACCAGCGAGGCCCCCGACACCGTATAGACCGCGATGTTGCCGGGCGAGAGCGCCGCCGTCGCCAGGGGTAAGGCCGCGCCGGCCGAGAAGGTCGCCGCCGAGGTCAGCGCCGCCTGGACCGGCCGAGCCGTCGTGACCTCGGAGATGCCGAGCTCGTCCCGGGCATGGGCGCCGAGCGCATCCTTGGCCATCAGTTGTTCCGCGACCTGCAAGGCGAGCGCATGGTCGAGGCCCCGGTCGACGTAGATCCGCGCGAGTTCCTCCCACTCGGCGGCCGGGTCGTCGCCGAGCTCGCGCTGCTCGCGGGCGAGGTCGGCCTGCTCGGTGTCGGCCTGGGAACTCACCGAGACGTACTCGCCGGCCGCCATCGACATCGCGCCTGCCACGAGGCCCGCGCTGCCGGCGACGAGGATTTCACCCGTGTTGGCGGACGAGGCTGCCACACCCACGATCAGGCTCGCGGTGGAGACGAGGCCGTCATTTGCGCCGAGGACGGCGGCTCGCAGCCAGCCGATGCGGTCGATCAGGTGCCGCTCCTGGTGGACGGGTCGCATGGGCGTCAGGATCCCCGGGGCAGCATGCGGCGCAGGACGGCGTCGTGCCAGAGGTAGTGGTGCACGAGGGCGGCGACCGCGTGGAACAGGGCCAGGACCATCAGCACGTTGGCGGCCAACCCGTGCCAGTGAGTCAGGGGCCGCCGCCACTCCGGGTCGCCGATCTGCGGCAGGCTGACCGGGCCGAGGGAGACACCGCGCACGAAGGCGTTGGCGATGCCGAGGCCGACGATGACCAGCAGCAGGACGTAGAGCGCGGCGTGGGTCGCCTTCGCCAGGCGATGAAGGGGCCCAGGGTCATCGACCGGCAGGTCGCGGCCCCGGGCCCGCCGCCAGATGAGGAAGGCTACGACGAGGCCGGTGAGGACGAAGCCCAGGTCGAAATGGGCCGACCAGATGCCGGAGCGCAGGGCACTCTTTGGGACAAGGTCTTCGAGGAACGTCCCGACCAGCCATAGGCCGAGCACGAGCGCCGCGGTCAACCAATGCAGCGCGATGGTGCCGCCGTCGTATCTCGCCGTCGGCCGTGTCGTATCGTCGGGTGCATTCATGGTCGAGATCCTGCCTACGCCGGTGATGCTGCCGGGGGATGACGGTCGCCGACGGCTGGACCCGCCGGGGCTATGGCTCGCCTGCCCTTGGCGCTGATGAACCAGAGACCCTCCGGGTCCCGGCTCGACAGCCGCGGGCGGATCAACCCGCGTTCCCTCAGGGACCGGACCGTGCGCATCTCCCAGGGCTTGGGCGAGACAAGCGGTCCCTCCCGGTCGAGCCGGAGCAACATGGCTCGCTGGCCGGGCGTGAGGGGAGGCTGAGGCGTCGTTCGATCCCGGGGGCGCATCTCTAGTTTGGAATTAATATAAACTGATCGCGGGTCAAGGGGAAACCCCGCGCCTGACGGCGCGGGGTTGGCTGTCGTCAGGGCTTGGCGGGTGTTTGGGCCGGAGCCTGCTGGCCCTGCAGGTCGACCGGCTTGTTGTCGTTGAGGTCCCAGCCGGTGTTCGGGTCGGTGTGCGTCCGCTGGAGCTGCGCCCGCATCTGCCACTGGTACTTGGCGATCCCGTGCTCGACCTCCTGCAGCAGGTTCGACGTGGTGGGGTCGACGTCCTCGGTCGTCTTGATGGCCGCGTGCACCTCCTCGCCGACGCGCTTGTAGGCGTTGGTGAACCACACGAGGATCTGCGCATCGTCGAGGAAGCCGCCGGGAATCTCCGGCACGCCGGAAGTCTTCACGATGGTGTTCGCGCGCCCGTCGGCCGAGACGCCGACCGCGAGGAGGCGCTCGGCGATGGTGTCGGCGTACTTCGACAGGCCCTCGTAGTGCTCCTGCAGCAGGAGGTGCAGCGGGTAGTACAGGGTGCCCGATGCGTTCCAGTGCGCCTGCTTGGTCTGCAACTGGAGTTGCTGCAACTCGGTCAGGGTCTGCTGAAGGGCGGCGACGTCCTTCTTCATGCCCTCCTCGCCGGCACCGAGGTCGATGACCGGCTGGCGGCTGACCTCGTTCGTCGGGAATGCCCCGAGGGGCTGGCGGCTTGTCACCTGGGTCTGCGAGGACTGGCGAACGCCCTCGGTCTTGTTGCTAGGGCCCTGTGAACCCGCGGGCTGGGTCGCGGTGGTTTCCTGGGCGACCTGCATGCGCGCCAGGATCTGTGCGGCGGAGGGGGCGACCGCCTTGGCGGGGGTTGAGGCTGGGGCGGCCTCGCGTGCCAGGGCTGGTGTGAGCACGGTCGAGGCCAGGAGGAGCATGGCCGCCAGGGCGTGGATCGGACGGGTCATCGGGAACCTTGGGAACGCTGCATTGGGTGAGGTCCCGCACGCCTTCGGGCAGCCGGGAAGCCCTAGCTGGGACGAACACGGCCTCCCCCTCGTTCCGGTATGAACCCGAATTTAGGCACCGGGGATTCCTGCCCCGCTTGTCCCCTGGCGAGGTCTCGGCCATGTCACGGGAGCGTTTTCGGATAGGTTTCCGGAGGCCGTTCATTGCTTGACCTCATCGTCGGGCGCGCTGACGGGCGGCCTCGCCCGAGGGGAGCAAACCGTTGACGTCCACGCGGCGCTTCGAGGTGCGGTTGGCGACCCGCGACGGACGTCGGGTCCTGACGGCGCAGGCGGAGCGCGAGGTCGCGCTGATGGCCGAGTCGGTGATGAGGCGTTACGGCGACGACATCCTCGACGTGGGCTTTTCGGTCGCGGCCCCCGACCCGGCGGCGAGCCGGCGGATCGCCCTCTACCTCTCGACGCTGGTCAACGAACTCGACCCGGCTTGAGGTCTACGCCCCGGTTCTCGCGCGGGGCAGGTGGTTCCCAGGGTGGTGCGCAAGACACTCAACGGTGCATCGCCAGCATCCAGAAGGCCATAACGACCATCATCACGTTCTCGGTGAGCGGGACGAAGCCGAGCGGGACCTTGCTCGACCCGCCCACGCAGGCGCACTTGATGTCGCACTTGTCGAGATGGACCGCCTTTGAACACCGAGACTGAGTCTAAGCGGGCGCTGCGAGCGAGCCCCGCGGGGGTGCGGTTTCGCGACTTCGAGGCCGGGTATGAGGTTGCGCTGACCCGATACCCTGCGCGCGTGGCATCCGAGCGTCGGCCTTGACGCCCATCGCGCCCACTTGGTTGTCCCATTCGGATGCCACTTTGGGCGGGGCGCAGCGGGCGCCCGACGCAGCGTGGCCGGCTCGCGCCCCTACCGGAACCGGATCGGGCAGGGGCGGAGCGTTTCTTGAGACCGGATCGGCGGGTCAGGTGTCGACGCACGGTCGCGTAGCGGGAAGCGATTCCGGCTATCGAGGTCCGGCAGCGGATGCGCTGCCCGTCGGCCAGGATGCCGCCGGCAGTTCCGGGACGGCGTCGCGACAGGACCTGGCAATCCTCCGCATGCCCCGATCCCGCCTGTTGGAGGCGGCCGGCGATGCCGGCGTACCCAGCGCCCGTTCGATGTCGTCCAGCCGATCCGCCAGATCGGACAGGCGTCCGGCCAGGGCTTGGTCAGCCGGATGGGATGCCGGGGACATCAGGTCGGACATCGTCGCGAGTTCGACAGCGGCCGCGTCGGGAACCGCAGCGGCGACCTCAAAGGTCGCCGCCAGCAGGATCCCGATGCGTAGGGTCTCAAGCGTCGGAAGCCCGCGGTCCATGGCGGCCTTCACGGATCGGCCGGGCAAAGGCACCCGGACCGGCAGCGTCCTCGCGGCGGCTTCGGTGCCGCGTCCCTGCAGGCCATGCTTGGGCGATGCGGCAGGCCCATGAGGCCGCCCCGCCCCGAACGTCAGGAGCCACGGGCGCCGCGCGCAGCGATCGGATGCGTCCCGACGCTTCGCGCCGGACGCGAGCTCTCCGCCGGCAGCGTGACCGGCGGACCGCCTAGCGCGCCTGGCTTGCAGGGGGTCCCCTCCGGAGACCACGGCCACGTCGAGGTGGGTCCAGACGCCGCCCTCATGCAGGAAGCCGAGCGGGGCGACGAAGCCGACGTCGGCTTGGCCGCCGGCCGCGGCCCGCGCGAGCATCGCGGACATGTCCGCCCGGGATGCCGCCGCGTCCTCCATGGATGGACCGCAGGTCGGCCGCCCGATCTCGTGTCCGTCGATGACGGTCATGAACCGTCCTACGCACGCGAGCCCGCAGCTGGCCAACAGCGCGGCGTAAAGAGCGGAACCATCGTCAGAAAAGAACCCCACGACCATTGCCACCTCCGTCAGTGCACGCTCGAACCTCGCCCCCTGCGACGCTTATTTATACCATCAGTATAATACCTGCGACAAGGTGGCGGTGGCGCGGAGCCGACCCGAAGCCGTCATGAAGGTTACCGCAAACCTCCAGGATGCAGACAAATGACCTTGGGTCACGTCGCGTGGCTCGCGACGCCCAGGCGCTTGCTCCCGGGACGAGGCCATCACGCGAGGGCGACGCCGATGGGCGAGGCGAGACCCGCTGCCCGTAACGGTTCCTGGGGGGGACGGAGCAAGCCGGTCGCGCGGACGGCTGCCCGTGCGGATGCCGGATGCGCCCGACCGCCCGTCGAAACCGCGCCCTACCTGGGATGCGCCCGCGGCCTGAGGGTCATCTCATCGCGGATCGGGCTGCCGTCCAGCGGGGGCAACTTGAGCTTGGCGATGGCTCGACGCGCCGCGCGCATGTGCGGCCCCTCGCTGTATACGTCCAGGGTGATGCTGCTGCGCTTGTGCCCGACGATCGCGGAAATCATCTCGCCCGGCACCCCGGCCTGCTCCATGCGGCTGCTGAACCAGCGCCGGAAGGAGTGGAAATTCACCAGGGACCGCCGCTTGCCGGGCACCACCTCGTCGACCCCGACGCTTCGGCGGTATTCCGTGAACCGGTTCGAGGCCTTGAAGCTGCGCTCGCGCATCGAGTCGGCCTTCTTGACGGGGGGCCATTCCGGAAAAAGGTCGTCCTCGGGCTGCTTGCCGGCCGTTCGCCGGGCGACGAGTTCCGCCAGGTCGGCATGGATCGGGACGTAGCGGGCCGACGCCTCCTGCTTCTGAGGCTTGAACAGGAAGCAATTGTACGCCGTGTCGCGGACCTTCAGGTCGACGATGGCGTCGAGCCGCGCCCCGGTCAGCGCCCCGATCAGCATCAGGTCTCGCAGCTTCGGCGGGGCGGGCCCGCGGAGCAGGTCCGCGAGTTCACTGTCCTTGAAGGGCCTCTCCTTCTGGTCGTGCTTCTCCTTCGGGCCCTTGAGGCGGACGTTGGCGAACACGTTGCCCGACACGGCCGCCGTCCTCGGCACCATCCACTGCCAGTAGCCGGAGAGCCGGCCGATGTACTTGTTGAGCGTCACGTGGTGGAGGCCGGTCATCTCGACCAGCGCGTCGGCGAAGGCGTGCGCGCGCCTCACGTCGATCTCCTGAAGCGTGGCCGGGATGCGCTCGCGCTTGCACCATTCCTGCAGGAAACGCAGCGCGCGGGCGTCGTCCGCCCGGGTCCGGTCCTTGACGAAGAGCTGCTTGCGGTAGTCCTCGTGCATCAGGTCGACGGGAGTCGCCCGACCGTGCGAGATCGCCGAGAAGAGCATGGCCTTCTCGGTCTGCTCGGGAAGCGCCTCCTCGACCTCGTTCGGACCTTCCTCGGGATCTTCGACCCTGACCCAACGCGCGTCCTTCCAGCGGATCTCCGCATGGCGCTCGTAGACCGCCTCCTGAAACTCCTGCCAATCCTCGGCACTGCCGTTCCGCTTGAGTTCCTCGGCGACCTTCGAGAACTCAACGGCGATCTTCATGTCGTCCACGCCGGGGCGCCCCACCGCCTCCATGGCCTCCGCGATCCGCCGCTTGAAGCGCTCCACGTGCTTCCTCTTGAGCACGTTCGCCTCCCTGAGGCTGTCCGTGCCGAGATTGTGCACGAGCTTCGTGGCCCCGAGGGCGCGCCGCACCGGTACCGGAACCGAGACCGTGACCCGCCACGTACCGCCGTGCAATTCCAGGTAAGCCTTCTTCGGGTCGGGCGTGCGGGCCAAGACGTACTCCATGCGGAGCCCAGCGCGGCGACGCTTCACTCCTGCCAAGCGGGATGCCGGGCACCTCAGACAGTCAATCGTCGGTCCGCTGCAGTGTCGATGATGGGGCGAGTACCTTGATCCAACACTAACGCGTCGTGCTGCTGCCAACCGGCTCCGCCCCGGTCCCCAAGCCGGTCGCCGTGCTAGTCGTGGGCGAATAATTATACCGTAGATAAGAAACGATGGCCACCGCCCGGCGCGCAGCTAGGACCGATGCGCGTCGGCGAGAGCGAGCTCATGTCACTTCATGCCCAGCGAGATGCAGGGCCGATGACACGACCGGACCGTCATGCCGGTGCTTTGCTCCCTTTTGGCAGGACGCATCACGCGCCGAGGGGCGCCTCATACACCGGGATATGGATGTGGGTTTCTCCGGAAGCCTCGCGACCGTGCCGACGCGGGTATGCAGCAGCGCCCACAGGGTCCGAGTCCGGTTACGCGCTCTCAACCACGCCATCGTTTTTGCGGCGCGGGTAGCCTGGGCGTTCACGACTGCGAGTCTTGTTCCGTGCACCCTGTTCGCAACTTGGGGGGATACATGGACCAGCGGCTCCTGGCACAGCTAACCGGAATGGCCAACAAGCACGCTCAGGCGTTGAACGCCTTACCCGTTCGGGAACGCATGGAATACATGCGCTCGCTCGTCGGGTCGGCTGACTGTGCCTGGGCCGTGTTCCCGGACGGGGAGGGATCGGGCGTCCCGCACGTGATCCTCGTCAAGGGGAAGCGCGTGGGCCGGCGTATGGAGAAGTCCGGCCGCCTCAAGGGGAAGGTGACCGCGGTTCCATGCATCGACCGCTTCATGGCGGAGGCGTTGAACGATGCCTTCGGCGACGGGTCCACCACCTTGCCAGGAACTGCGCAACCCTCTCCTGAAGTCGCGGCCTTGCTGCGTGCGAACACGACCGAGATGCGCCGCCTTGTCGATGAGGCGAACCGAAACGGCGATCTCGTGAGGGACGGAAAGGTGACCGTGGAAGACCTTTTCCTCCGGGCCGACGTGGTGCACGCGGTCTGGTCGGACCCATCCTCTCCCGGTGGCGTCGGCAAGATGCTGGCCAAGGGCGAAGGCCGGCTCATGCTCATCAGCCAGGGCACCAAGGGCGTTCCCACCAGAACCGTGGCCCTCCGGTTCCTCGACCGCGTCCAGGCCGAGCAAGCTTGGCTCATTTACGGCGACGGACGCGGCGCGATGAGCCAGGCATCCTGAACCGGCCTTCGCGTTCGGCTTCACCCGTAGTCGCGGGCGAGCGGCGTGGCATTGCCGACCCGGGGTCACACGGGCCATCGGCACATGGGCTTGCGGTTCTCGCCGGGGACGACGGAGGCGGCATGACCTGCACGCGCCCGGGATCGAGGACGGTCGGCAGGCTTCGCGGTCTGCCACCCTCCTCAGGCGGACGAACGACGGCGCTGTCGCAACCCAAGAACGGTCCGATCAGGCCGGGGCGGTGAAACGCGTCGAACGGACCCCTGCCGTATCACGGACCGCGAACGCGCATGCTCCAAGGCAGAACAGGCACGCCGGCGAAGGCCGCTCCCTTGACCCGTGCGGCGCTTCGCACGAGGGCGAGGCTGTCCCTACACACGAACACGTCGATGCGTTGTTCCGGGGTGGGGCTCTCGAAGCGTCGCCGCTCCGGCATCCGAGCTGGATGGAACCACGACGGACCGGGTCGAGCATGACCGCGGGATCTGGCGGCGAAGGCCGCTGATCCCCATCCGAGGCGGGGAACCCCTGGCGGTGGTAGGACGAGGCCCAAGGATCCATAAATCCCATGGCCCTCCCAAGCCATCTCCCGACAAGTCACGGAGGGGAAAGAGTATTTTTCCAGTTCAATGGCTTAGCTCCGACCGGGGTAACGGTCCCCTCAGCTCCACCAGGTCCCCCGCCGCCGAGGCGGTTGACCTAAGTGGTTGTCACTAGCCCAGGATTTGAAGGGATTGGCCGAGCCGCTCCGCGGCGTCATCCCCGATAGTTTCCCCACCGGATGATTTTTATTCCAGCGCGTGGGCCGAAAAGCCCTGGGGCCCGGCCGGTCGATCCGGCGTGCAGCCTGCGGGTTCGGGAGGCCCCGCCCAGCAGTCGCACGCGCCGTCGCAGACCCGGAGAGGCCGGTCAGAGCCTCACGCCGGCGGACGTCAGCTTGTCCGCGAGACGCGGATAGACCCGGAGGGCGTTGCCGGCGTAGATCCGGGCCCGGTCCGCGTCGGAGATCGCGGCGGCTTCCACGTAGCGCCGGGTGTCGTCGTAGGCGTGGCCGGTCTCCGGATCGATGCCGTTGACCGCGCCGACCATCTCGGAAGCGAACAGCACGTTCTCGCGCGGCACGACCTTGAGCAGCAGGTCGATGCCCGGCTGGTGATAGACGCAGGTATCGAAGAAGACGTTGCGCATCAGCTCCGACAGGGGCGGCCGCTTCAGGTCCTGCGCGAGCCCGCGATAGCGGCCCCAGTGGTAGGGCACCGCGCCGCCGCCGTGCGGGATGATCAGGCGCAGGGTCGGGAAGTCCTTGAACAGGTCGGAGGTGACGAACTGCATGAAGGCGGTGGTGTCGCCGTTGATGTAGTGGGCGCCGGTCGCGTGGAAGTTGCGGTTGGCCGAGGCGCTGACGTGGATCATGCCCGGCACGTCGAGTTCGACCATCTTCTCCCAGAGCGGGTACCAGAAGCGGTCGGAGAGCGGCGGGTCGGTCCAGTAGCCGCCGGACGGGTCCGGGTTGACGTTGCAGCCGACGAAGCCGAGCTCCCGCACGCAGCGCTCCAGTTCCGCCGTGCAGTTCTTCGGCGAGACGCCCGGCGTCTGCGGCAGCTGGCAGACGCCCACGAAGTTCTGCGGCATCAGGCTCGCCACGCGGTGGATCATGTCGTTCGACACGATCGACCAGTCGAGACTGGTCCGGGCGTCGCCGATGTGGTGGCCCATCCCGCCGGCCCGCGGCGAGAACAGGGCGAGCGAGATGCCGCGCTCGGACTGGAGCTTGAGCTGACGGCCGGCGACGCTCGCCCGCACCGCGTCGTCGCTGACCTTCAGGTCGGCGGGGGCGGGCGACTGCGCGGGATCGTTGACGGCGTCGATCTGGCGCTTGCGCCAGGCCAGCATGGCGGGCGGCTCGGTGGTGTAGTGCCCGTGGCAGTCGATCACGAGACCCGTATAGGGCGCGGCCCGGGCGGGGCCGGGCGCGGCGACCGCGGCCGCCCCCAGGCCCGCGAGGCCGCGCATGAAGCCGCGGCGCGGCAGGCAGCAGGGGCAGGCGGCGCCCGGCACGGGATCTGTCTCGGCGATCATCGGCCTGCGCCCTCCTGCAGGGCGGCGCCCTGGGGCAGGGCAGTGCCCTGGGGCAGGGCGGCGCGCTTGCGCAGCACCATCTCGCCCCGGAACAGGAATTTCTGCGCGCGCTTGCCGGTGTCGACCTCGGTGGTGAAGACGTTGCCCTTCGAGTCGACCGCGAGATTGTGGACCCAGTGGAAGTCGCCCGCCATCCGGCCGTTGCGCCCGAAGCGGCCGAGGACCTCGCCGGTGTCGCGGCTGAGCGTGCGGACCTCGTTGTTGGCGCCGTCCGCGTTGAGCAGGTAGCTCTGGCGCTCGTCCGGCCAGAGGGCGAGTTCCCACACGGCGCCGTTGGCCCGCGTGTTCCGCTCGACGAACATCTCCTTCACGAAGCTGCCGTCCTTGGCGAACACCTGGATCCGGTTGTTGGTGCGGTCGCAGACGTAGACGAGCCCGTCGCGGGCGATCTGCACGCAGTGGACCGGGTTGCGGAACTGCGCCGCGGGCTCCGCCGCCGGGTCGTAGGGACCGAGCTTCTCGTCGGTCGGCGGCTTTCCGTAGGCGCCCCACATCCGCTTGAACGCGCCGGTCTCGGCATCGAACACGATGACGCGGTGGTTGTAGTAGCCGTCGGCCACGTAGAGCTCGTTCGTCTCCGGGTCGACCATCATGCCGGCCGGCTTGCCGAGGCGGGTCGTGTCCTGGCTGTCCGTCTGCGGGCCCTGCTTGCCGATCTGGAGGACGAAGCGGCCGTCGGGGGTGAATTTGAGGATCTGGCCATCGGTGTCGCCGTTGCCGGCGAGCCAGACGAAGCCCTTGTGGTCGATGTGGATGCCGTGCTCGTTATGGGGCCACTGGTAGCCCTCGCCGGGGCCGCCCCAGGACCGGATCAGGGTCCCGGCCTGGTCGAAGACGAGGACCGGCGGGGCCGGCTTGCAGCACCGGGTGCGGGGCGGATCGAGGCTCGCGGCCTTCTCGTCGTCGGTCAGCGTGCGGGGCCGCTGGACCACCCAGACATTGTCCTGCGCGTCGACCGCGACGCCCGCGGCCTGCCCCATGATCCAGTCGTTCGGCAGCCGCTTCGGCCAAGCCGGGTCCACCTCGAAGCGGAGCGGCTCCTCCGCCGCGGTCGAGACGGTGAGGCCAAGGAATACGACGGCCACCAGACGCCGCAGCATGGCGTTTCTCCCTGTGTTTTATTGGCTTTGTGTCAGCAGCTGCATCAGATGATGCTTGGCCATCGGCGTCCAGCTTCTGGAGCGGGGTGCCTCGGACTTTCGGCGACGCTTTCGGTGGATTGTTTTCGGCCGACGGAGCCTTGACGGGCCCGTCCGCTTCGCGCCGTCCCGGAGGCCCTTTCCAGAAGCCCGCGCGGCCGGGGGTGGCGCCGGAGACCGGGCGCATCGGCTGGCCGTCAGGACCCTCCGGTCTCCGCCGAAGCGGGAGCGACCTCGGACCGCCCCGCATCGGCGAAGGCCTGCCGGGCCCGCTCGATCTCGGCGTGATGCGTTTCCGCCCAGAGCCAGACGCCGCAGAAGGCGGCGCCCAGGCTCTTGCCCAGCGGGGTCAGCGCGTAGTCCACGTGCGGCGGGATCACCGGATGCACCGTCCGGCGCACGAGGCCGTCGCGCTCCATCTGGCGGACCGTCTGCGTCAGCATCTTCTGGCTGATGCGGCCCACCGCCCGGCCGAGTTGCGTGAACCGAAGGGTGCCGTGCTCCTCCAGTGCCTCCAGGATCAGCAGGGTCCACTTGTCGGCGACCTTGCCGATGATGTCGTGCACCAGCGCCTCGATGCGCGGATCGGTCTCCGCCGGGACCTCCCCCCGGCGCCGCGCCTCGATCTCGGGGTCCGGTGCCGCCCTGCGCATTCGACACTCTCCTTCGGGTCCGTATAAATCTTTTGGGTGCCTACTTCAGCACGGAGAGCGTCCTCCATACCCTCGTGGGCGACACCGACGAAGGGCGCCGCCATGAAAACCTCAGGCAACACCATCCTCATCACCGGCGGGGGCTCGGGCATCGGGGAGGCCCTCGCGCACCGCTTCCACGATCTCGGCAACACCGTCATCGTCGCCGGCCGCCGCATGGACGCGCTGGAAGCGGTCGCCGCAGGCCGGCCGCGGATGCACGCGATGCCGCTCGACATCGCGGATGGCGGGGACATCGCCGCGTTCGCGCGACGGATCATCGCCGAGCACCCGTCCCTCAACGTGCTGATCAACAACGCCGGCATCATGCGCTTCGAGGCGCTCGACCGGGCGCGCGACCTCTCGGACGCCGAGGCCACGGTCACGACCAACCTGCTCGGCCCGATCCGGCTGACCGACGCGCTGGTCGAGCATCTGGCGGGGCAGCCCGACGCGGCCCTCATCAACGTCTCCTCGGGCCTCGCCTTCGTTCCGCTGACGGCGACGCCGACCTACAGCGCGACGAAGGCGGCCATCCACAGCTACACGCTCGCCCTGCGGGAGGTCCTCGCGGGCAAGGTCGAGGTGATCGAGCTGGTGCCACCCGCGGTCCAGACGGAGCTGACGCCGGGCCAGGCGACCCGCGAGGGCTATATGCCGCTCGCCGCCTTCATCGACGAGGTGATGGCGCTGTTCCGGGTGCAGCCGACCCCGCGCGAGATCCTGGTGGAGCGCGTCGCCTTCCAGCGTAACGCCGAGGCGGAACACCGCTTCGACGCGGCTTTGACGAGTCTCAACGAGGCCGCCCGCAAGGCGCGGGAGGCGCAGTCCTAGGCGTCGGGCCGGAGGATGCCGATGGCCGCGGAGGCCCGGTCGCCCGCACGTCACGCGCGCACAGCCGCGATGACGCCATCAGTGCCGGACCGACGTGCGGGTTGTGCTGGATGGTCGCGGCGCCGACGCAGCGTGATGGCCGCGCCTCGACATCCGGCTCCGCCAGCCCGCCCGCGAACTCGCCCAGAGCGAGAAATTGAGCAATAAATACAACTTCTGCAAGTATTACGCACGAAGCCGACTCGCCCGAGCGCCCGGCCCGGCCTGCCAGGGCCCCTCTCCCGAATACAGAGCCCTTCGGTACGACGACGGCATCTTCTTCGCGACGGCTCGAACGTGTGCGGCCGCCGCGGCGCGGCCTCCAGACCGGATGACGACTGGCCGCTGATCGATCACGATTGTTCCGGTGATACCGGTATACCAATAAAAGTGACGCCCGACCCGGAACCCGTTTGCGCGCAATCCGTTTGTGCCCCGCTGCCAGACCGGCGGCGGGAACCAGAGGGTGTTGCGGACCGTGACGGCGGGGGTCGACAGGCATGAGCTCCGGCAGATCATCGCCGGCCTGAGCGAGGGCGTGATCCTGGTCGAGCCCGACCAGACCATCGCCTACGCCAACGTTGCCGCGCTCGCCATGCACGGGGCCGGGTCGATCGACGAGCTCGGTCCCACCGTCGATGCCTACCGCGAGCGCTTCTGCCTGCGCTACCGCAACAACCGCACGCCCGAGGCCTACCCGATCGAGCGGGTCGTGGCCGGCGAGCGCTTCCACGACGTCGTCGTGGAGGTGACGCGCCCCGACAAGCCGGAGGTCGCGTTCGTCCACTCGCTCCGAAGCCTGGTCGCGACGGATCACCAGGGCAATCCGAGCTGCCTCGCGCTCATCCTGAAGGACGTCTCCGACCAGTTCGAGGCCGAGGAGCGCTTCGAGCGGACCTTCAACGCCAACCCGGCGCCCGCCGTGATCACGCGGCTCTCCGACCTGCGCCACGTCAAGGTCAATCACGGTTTCCTGGAGATGACCGGCCACACCCGGGACGCCGTGATCGGCCGCAGCGTCTACGAGGTCGACGTGCTGTCGGGGGCGCGCAACCGCGACCTCGCGGTCTCGCGCCTTCACCAGGGCGGCACCATCCCGCAGATGGAGGCCTGCCTGGACCTGCCGGACGGGGGCAGCCGCTTCGTGATCGTTGCGGGCCAGCCCATCGCGATGGGCGACGAGCCCTGCATGCTCTTCACCTTCGCCGATCTCGAGCTGCGCCGGAAGGCCGAGACGGCTTTGCGCCAGAGCGAGGAGCGCTTCGCCAAGGCCTTTCGGCTCACCCCCGTGCCGACCCTGCTGGCGCGGGCGCAAGACTTCCAGGTCACCGGCATCAACGAGGCCTTCACCCGCGTCTTCGGCCTGGGCGAGGACGGAATCGTCGGGCGCTCGCTCGCAGAGGTCGGGCTCTGGGTGACGGACAAGCAGCGCCTGACCTTCGAGGCGGCCCTTGCCCGGGACGCCTACGTGCTCGGGGTCGAGGTCTGCCTGCGCCACGGCGATGGGGCGAACCTCGACTGCCTGGTCTCCGCCGAGCGGGTGACGATCAACGACGACGCCTTCGTGCTGCTCGTGCTGCAGGACATCAGCGAGCGCAAACAGACGGAGCGCGAGCTGTTCGACGCCATCGAGACCGTGATGGCCGACACCTCGTGGTTCAGCCGCGGCCTGATCGAGAAGCTGGCGAACCTGCGCCGCCCGGGCCGCGACGGCGCCGACGCATCGGCGCCGAACCTCACGGTGCGCGAGCGCCAGATCCTGAACCTGATCTGCTCAGGCCTCGACGACGACGCCATCGCGCGGAAGCTCGGGCTCTCGCGCAACACGGTGCGCAACCACGGCGCCGCCCTCTACCGCAAACTCGGCATCCACAAGCGCACGGAAGCTGTCGTCTGGGGACGCGAGAACGGCTTTCCGTATCAGGCGAGTAGCAGTTGATGTCCGGCATACCAGTATGTCCGCATCATTGAACCGGGCTCGACGGCGCACATCTGCCGGCCGGTGCAGCGTTTTCCGGAGCGGGACGTCGCGGCCGGGACCGAACACGGGATCTCGGCTTCGGCCGAGCAAGGCGAGGCCCCGATAGACGGGGCCGCCATCCACCTCGCCCGAAAGACCGCGGCGAGATCATCCGGGGCTGTCCTCGCGGCGAGCCCGGCACACGACAGGAGAAGCACATGGTCGACATCGACAGGGTCACGGGTGCCGCCCGGGAGATCGGCGGCAAGGTTCAGGGCGCGGTCGGCGACCTCACCGGCTCGCACCGCGACTCGGCCGAGGGCCGCGTCCGCGAGGCGGCCGGTCAGGCCGAGAACCTCTACGGCCAGGCCAAGGATGCCGTGCGTCACGCCGCCGACGAGGCCTACGACGTCGCCGAGGACGTCTACGACCAGGGCCGCCGCTACCTGCGGGAGGGACACGACCAGTCCGCCGCCTGGCCGCACGCCTCGCTCCTCGTGGCAGGCCTCGTCGGCTTCGGCCTCGGCCTTCTCGTCAGCAAGCTCTGACGCCCCCTTCCATCGCCCGATTCAAAGACCGGAGTAACCGCGTGAGCACGACGTCCAGCGTTTCCCCCGTCGCCGCAGGCGACACCCGCGCCATCCTTCTCAACGAAGTCTCCTGGGGCGCCATCTTCGCGGGCGCGGTCACCGCGCTGGTGGCCCAGGTGATCATCAACCTCGTGGGCGTCGGCGTGGGCCTCGCCTCGGTCGGCACCAACGCCGCCGACAACCCGGCCGCCTCGACCGTCTCGCTCGGCGCCGGCCTCTGGTTCGTCGGCTCGGGCATCGTCGCATCGCTCGCGGGCGGCGCCATCGCGGGCCGGCTCTCCGGCAAGACCCTGCCGGGCGCGGCCGCGCTCCACGGCCTCGTCTCCTGGGCGGTGACCACGCTCGTCGTGCTCTACCTGCTGACCTCGGCCGCCACCGGCCTCGTCGGCGGCACGCTGAGCACAGTCTCGGGCGCGCTGGGCGGGGCGGGCAACCTCGTGGGCGGCACGATCCAGACGGCGGCCCAGGCAGCGGCGCCCTCGCTCTCGAAGATCTCCAACCCGCTCGACGGCATCGAGCAGAAGGTGCGCGAGCAGGCCGCCGGCCAGGATCCGCAGGCCGCCCGCGACGCGGCGGTGGCGGCCGTGCGCGCCGTGCTGACCGGCGACCCGGCTCAGAAGGAGCAGGCCAAGACCCGGGCCGCCGACGCGCTCGCAAAGGCCCAGGGCATCTCGCCCGATCAGGCCAAGGCGCAGATCGACGACTACCAGAAGCAGTACGAGCAGGCGGTCGCCACCGCCAAGCAGAAGGCCGAGGCCGCCGCGGTCGCGACCAAGTCTGCGGCGACCCAGGGCGCCTTCTACGCCGCGCTCGCCCTGATCCTCGGCGCGCTCGCGGCCTTCTTCGGCGGCCGCCTCGCCGCCCCGAAGCCCGTCACCCTGCTCGGCACCTACGACGCCCGTCGGATCTGAGCATCCCCGATCGGTCCCCACGCGACTGCGGGGGCCGCCCACGACCGGCGCGGCCGGTGACCCGCAACCTTCGACAGCAACCTTCGAGAGGAGAGCACGCGATGAGCAGCACCACGGACAAGCTGAAGGGCCTGGCCAACGAGGTGGCCGGCAACGTCAAGCAGGGCGTCGGCAAGGCGACCGGCAATGACAAGCTCGTGGCCGAGGGCAAGGCGCAGGAGCTGAAGGGCGAGGCGCAGAAGACGGTGGGCGACGTCAAGGACGGCGCCGGGAAGCTCGCCGACAAGTTCACCGGCAAGCACTGAGCGGCACTGAGCCGCCCTTCGGGCCGTCCGGGCTCGCCGGGAGCATTCCGCCATCGGCGGCAGAGCGGGGCGTCGGGCAGGTGTCCGGCGCCCCGCCTCGGCTCCGGGGCGCCCGAGGGCCGGACTTTTCAAGCCCTTGCCTTTTACGGCATCTTAGGCGCCCTCGGGGACAAGGACCTTTTCGCACGGGATCCCACGCGCCATGGACACCAGCACGACGCGGGACCCCGAGGCCCGCGGGCCGGCCCGCGACGGCATCCTGCCGGCCGAGGACATCGCGGCGCTCGCCGAGGCCGGGTCGATCCGCTCCGCGATGCCCTTCGCGCCGGACCAGATCCAGCCCGCGAGCCTCGACCTGCGGCTCGGGCGCCGCGTCTTCCGCGTGCGGACGAGCTTCCTGCCGGGCCGGGAGCGCGCCGTCTCCACCTGCGTCGCGGCGCTCTCGCTGCACGAGATCGACCTCAGCGAGGGCGCCGTGCTGGAGACCGGCTGCGTCTACATCGCTGAGCTCCAGGAGAGCCTCGCGCTGCCGGGGGACCTCGCCGCCTCCGCCAACCCAAAGAGCTCGACCGGGCGCATCGACGTCTTCACCCGCGTCATCACCGACCGGGCCGCCGCCTTCGATCAGGTCGAGCCGGGCTATGCCGGCCCTCTCTACGCCGAGATCTCGCCGCGCACCTTCCCGGTCCTCGTGCGCACCGGCTCGCGCCTGTCGCAGATCCGCTTCCGCCGGGGCGACCCGCGCCTGCGCGAGGCGGAGCTCGCCGCGCTCCATGCCCGCTCGCCCCTCGTCAACGTGGCCGAGCCCTCGTTCCAGGGCGGGGTCGCGGTCTCGGTCGATCTCGCGGGCTTCGACGGGCTGATCGGCTACCGGGCCAAGCGCCATACCGGCCTCGTCGACGTCGACGCGCCCGGCCGCCATCGGGTCGGCGACTTCTGGGAACCGCTCGCCGCCGACGGCTCCGGCACCCTGATCCTCGATCCCGGCCAGTTCTACATCCTGGCCTCGAAGGAGGCGGTGCAGGTCCCGCCCGACCACGCCGCCGAGATGGTGCCGTTCGATCCGCTGGTCGGCGAGTTCCGGGTGCACTACGCCGGCTTCTTCGATCCGGGCTTCGGCCATGCGGGGGCGGGCGGCAGCGGCGCCCGGGCCGTGCTGGAGGTGCGCTCGCGCGACGTACCGTTCCTGCTGGAGGATGGGCAGATCGTCGGCCGCCTCGTCTACGAGCGGATGGCGGCGCTGCCCCGGACCCTCTACGGCGCGGCTGGCGCCGGCTCGAACTATCAGGCGCAGGGCCTCAAGCTGTCCAAGCACTTCGCCTGAGCGGTGGGGAGCGGGCCCGGCGGACGACGCGGCGGGCCCTTCGCCGTACAATCCGCCGGATGACGCCGTCCGGTTTCGACCCTCCCGCTCCAGCCCGCTGCGGAGGACAGATGTCCCCGAAGGAGGGCAGGGCGGAGGCCGGTGCCGCGTCGGAGAAGAATCCGCCGTTTGAGAGGCGTCGGCCCGCCCGGGGCCGACCTCTCATACCGTGTCCGTTTGAATAGCTCGGTCCGGCCCGCCGCGCCGTCATTCCGGGGCGCCGAAGGCGAGCCCGGAATCCATGAACAACCGCCGTTCATCGTCCCGCCGCTTCGGTGTTCTTGATCCCGGGCTCCGCTTCGCGGCCCCGGGATGACGCGGAGACGACACCGAGGCGATCATCCGGAACCGCCATCACCGGTGTGGTCGGGCGTGGGCGCGAGCCCGCGCCCGCTTGGCTCACGCAGCCCGCACGGTGGCGAGGAAGCGCCCGACCTCCAGGCTCAGGTGCTCGGACTGGCGCGAGAGCTCGGTGGCCGAGGTCAGGACCTGGGTCGCGGCGGCACCGGTCTCGGTCGCGGAGCCGGCGACGCCCGCGACGTTCGTGGTGACCTCGCTCGTGCCGGCCGCCGCCTGGGAGACGTTGCGCACGATCTCCTGCGTCGCGGCCGTCTGCTCCTCCACCGCCGCCGCGATCGCGTTGGCGACGCCGCTCAGATCCCGGATCCGCTCGGTGATGCTGCCGATCGCCGTCACTGCCTGACCGGTCGATCCCTGGATCTGGCCGATCTGGCGCCCGATCTCCTCGGTCGCCCGGGCGGTCTGGTTGGCGAGCTCCTTCACCTCGGCGGCCACCACCGCGAAGCCCCGGCCCGCCTCGCCCGCGCGCGCCGCCTCGATCGTGGCGTTGAGCGCTAGAAGGTTCGTCTGGTTCGCGATCTGCGAGATCAGCGCCACCACGTCGCCGATCCGCGCCGCCGCGCCGCTCAGCGCCTGCACCAGCTCGGCCGTGCTGTCGGCCTCGGCCACGGCCGTCTGGGCCAGGCTCGCCGAGCCCGCCACCTGCCGGCCGATCTCCTGGACCGAGGAGCCGAGCTCCTCGGCCGCCGCCGCCACCGTGGCCACGTTCGAGGCCGCCTCCTCGGCCGCGGCCGCCACGGCGCTCGACTGGCCGGCGGCGGCATCCGCCGTGCCCGACATGCTGCGGGCGGTGGCCTGCAGCTCGGTCGCCGCCGACGTGACGGTCGCCATGATGCCCCCGACCGCCCGCTCGAATCCGTCCGCCATCTGGCGCATGCCGGCCTTGCGCTGCTCCTCCGCCGAGGCGCGGGCGAGGGCGGTCTCCTCCTCGAGCTGGCGGGTGCGGATCAGGTTCTCCTTGAAGACCTGCACGGCGCCCGCGATCGCGCCGATCTCGTCCTCCCGCTCGCGGTAGCTCACCTCGGTTGTCGCATCGCCGCCGGCCAGACGCCCCATCAGGCCGGTCATCGTGCGGAGCGGGCCGGACACGGTGCGGTTGAGCAGGAAGATGCCGAGGAGGGCCGCGCCGATCATCGCCAGCAGGCCGGCCAGGACGGCGGTGCGCGTCTCCGACGAGGCCGCGGCGGCCGTCGCGACCCGCCCTTCCAGCAGGGCGCGCTCGGCCGCGTCGATCTCGGCGACCCGGGCGCGCAACGCGTCCATGGGGACCTTGCCCTGACCGGAGATCTCGATCTGCCGCGCCTGGGCGCGGGTCTCCGGATCGCGCATCAGGGTGATGGCCCGCTCGGCGATCTGCTCCCGCCACTCCCGCGCCAGCCCGTCGATCTGGTCGATGCGCCGCTGCTGCTGCGGATTGTCCGCGGTCAGCTTGCGGATCTGAGCGGAGGCCTCGGCGTAGCTCCTGACACCGGTCCGGTAGGGTTCCAGGAACTGCTGGTCGGCGGAGAGCAGGTAGCCGCGCAGGCCGGTCTCCTGGTTGACCATGGCGGCGGCCAGGTTCTGAGCCTGCTCGAGCACGCGGTGCGTGTGCTCGTTCCAGTCACCGGCGTCCCGCATGGACGCCACGCCGCGCCACGTGACCGCGGCGGAGCCGAGCGCAGCGAGAATCAAGATTGAGAAGACGGCGGCCAGTTTCGTGACCAATCGAAGCCGAGCGAAAGCGCGCATCGGAGCGGTAACCTCATATTCGGTGGATCGGCGACACGGGCATCGGTCGCGCATCCCCAGAACATGAGCAAAGAGAGTAAGGAAATCTCTAATTGAACTTCGGCTCCGGCCACAAAGACGCCAACCGGGAGGTGCATTTGGAAATATATACAACCCATAATCATCAAATTGTCACGCTCGAGCGCGGTGATCAATCGATCGTGATCACCTGCCTCCGCGAGCCCGACGCGAAGGTGACTGGACAAAGCGGCCGACGCGGTGCCGTTCAGGTCCCGGACACGCTGCGGGCGAAGGCGTGCACCAGCACCATGTCGAGCTTGCCCGCCATGCCGAGCAGCACGTCGACGGCCTCACCGCTCGGCATCGGCGCGCGGTAGGGCCGGCTCTCCACGAGGGCGGCGTAGATGTCGCAGATCGTCACCAGCCGGACGGGGTCACTGATGGCGCTGCCCGCAAGGCCGTCCGGGTAGCCCGAACCGTCGAGCACCTCGTGGTGGTGGCGCACGACGTCGAGGGTCAGGTCATCGAAGCCGCCCGCTTCTACGAGGATGCGGTGCCCGACCGCGGCGTGGGAACGCATCACGGCCTGCTCGGCCGGGTCGAGCCGGCCGGGCTTGTTCAGGACGTCCAGCGGGATGCGCGCCTTGCCGACGTCGTGGACCAAGGCGGCGCGCACGATCTGCTGCCGGTCGCGCTCGGAGAAGCCGAGGTCGATGGCGAAGGTCGCGGCGAGCCCGGTCACCAGCAGGCAGTGCTGGTAGGTGGCGTCGTCGTAGCTGCGCACGGTGGCGAGCCAGCGGTCCAGACCGCCGGTCTCGACCGCGGTGAGCACCGGCGTCAGGCCCGCGTCGATCGCCTCGGCGCGGACCAGCTCCCCGTTGCGCGCGGCGTCGAGCAGGCCGGTGATGACCGTGCCGGTCTCGGCGGCCCCGCGGGCCACGACCGCCTCGATCCCGGTCGAGGCCGGGCGCAGATGCGCGAGCACCGCCTGCGCCACGGTGCGGATCGGGGTGTCGCCGGGCAGGCAGAGCTCGGCCCCCTGGCTGCGCGCCTCGGCGAGGCTGCGCTCGCCCATGCTGCGCATCAGGCAGATCAGGGGCGTGCGCGCGCCGCCGGCCGCGCCCCGCAGGGTGCGCAGGCTGCGCGCGGCTTCCGGCTGGAGCAGGTCGACATCCGCGACGAGGCCGAGGGCACCCTCGATGCGCCCCGGAAAGCGCCCCTGCACCGTCGAGACCCGGCAGGGCGCGATCTGCTCGAGAAGCTGCGCCAGGGCTACGGTGCGGTCGGGCCGGTCGGTGAGAAGGAGGAGCATGCCCGGAGCCGGGGACCGACGGTTGAGTGGAGGTGCCGAATCTGCCGTTCCAGGCACGCGGCTGGATGAAATACCTATCGCATCCCGTCGGAGTTTTCCCAGGGGTGTTCCCGAATCTATCCAGGGCGGCTCTCGGCAATGCCGAAGAGATTACTAATTCCGTCTCCCGCCCGCGGGACCGTCCGGCACCTCGCGGACGGCGGTGCGCTCCGGCGCGGCCATACCCGCCTCCGGGCCCCGGTCCGCCTGGGCCGCGGAGGTCCGGACGGCCGCGCGGGCGGGCCGTGGCTCAGCATCGCCGGCGGAACCGCCGAGGCGCACGAACGGAAGCGTGAAGGCTGCCAGGAAGGCGAGACCGAGCAGGGCGCCGGTGAGCATGCCGGCCGCCACGCCGCTGCCCACGCGCATCTGCGCAGGCCGCAGCGGACCGGGCACGATCCGGCTGCGGCGGCGGAACGACAGGCCGCGCGCGGTGGGACGCCGGGAGGGCGCAAGGTCTTCGGTCATCGGGAGCGGTGAGCCCGGCGGATCGGTCGCCCTACCGGATCCTGCCGCCACGGCGGAATCATGGCCGTTCGCCGCACCGCAACGCATTCTGCCGATCTTCGTCATCGAAGCGTTGCGGGATCCGCCGCGGCGCCGCCCGATCACGCCTCCGCCGCCGCCGCATCAATGAGCCAGACCAGCCGGCCGAGGCTCGCGGCGCGGCCCGCCGGCAGATCCTCGCCCGCGTGCAGGCGCCGCAGTGCCTCCCGCTTGCCCGTGCCGGTGACGAGGAACAGCGACCAGCGCGACGAGGCGAGCGCCGGGTAGGTGAGGGTGATGCGCGGCACGAAGGGCGCGAGCCCCGCCTCCGGCACGCCGACCGCGAGCGCGTCGGTCTCGGCGAGGGCCGGCTTGCCGGGAAACAGCGAGGCGGTGTGGCCGTCCTCGCCGAGGCCGAGCAGGACGAGGTCGAAGAGCGGCCGCGCCGGATCGAGCCGCTCGGCCCCGTAGAAGTCGAGCAGGGTGCGCTCATAGGCCCGCGCGCCCGCCTCGGGCCCCAGATCGGACGGGATGAAGTGCAGGTGCGTCTCCGGCACCGGCGCGCCGTGCCCGAAGGCCTCGCGCACCATGCGGACGTTGCTGCGCGCGTCGTCCCAGGGCACCACCCGGTCGTCGCCGAAGAACCAGTGCAGGCGCGCCCAGGGCAGGCGATCGACGTAGTCCGGCCCGGCCAGCAACTCGTAGAGCCGCTTCGGCGTCGAGCCGCCCGAGAGGCAGACCGCGATCCGGTCCCCGGGCGCGTCGGCGCAGACCGCCACCAGATGATCGGCCGCCGCGCGGGCGACCGCGTCGGCATCGGGCAGGATCTGGGCGCCGGGGGGCAGATGGCTCGGCATGGCGGTCCTTCGTCGAGTCCGTCGTCTGTTCGGGTACCCCGTCGCGCGGGCCGCAGTTCCTCACATCTTCGGCTGCTTCGGCTCCAGATGGCCGCCGAAGCCCTTGCGCATCGCGGAGAGCAGCTTGTCGGCGTAGCTCTCCTGCTCGCGCGAGCGGAAGCGACGGTAGAGCGCGTTCGACAGGACGGTGGCGGGCACGCCTTCTTCGACCGCCGCGTTGATGGTCCAGCGGCCCTCGCCCGAATCCTCCACGAAGCCCGAATAGTCCTCGAGGTGCTCGTCGCCGGCCAGAGCGCTCGCCGTCAGGTCGAGGAGCCAGGACGAGATCACGCTGCCGCGCCGCCAGACCTCGGCGATGTCGCCGAGTTCGAGCTCGTAGCGGCGCGCCTCGGGCACGCTCTCGGCATTGGCGTGGCGCAGGATGTCGAAGCCCTCGGCATAGGCCTGCATCAGCCCGTACTCGATGCCGTTATGGACCATCTTCACGAAGTGGCCCGCCCCCGAGGGGCCCGCGTGGATGTAGCCGAGCTCGGCCCGGGGATCGCGCCCCTCGCGGCCCGGGGTCCGGGGGATCTCGCCCGCGCCCGGCGCGAGCGTGCGGAAGATTGGGTCGAGCCGGTCGACGGTCGGCTTGGCGCCGCCGATCATCATGCAGTAGCCGCGTTCCAGGCCCCAGACGCCGCCCGAGGTGCCGACATCGACGTAGTGGATGCCCTTGGGCCGCAGCTCGCCCGCCCGCCGCACGTCGTCGCCGTAGAAGGAGTTGCCGCCGTCGATGATCGTGTCCTCGGGCGCCATCAGGTCTCCCAGCTGCCGCACCGTCTCCTCGGTGATCGCGCCGGCCGGCAGCATCACCCAGGCGGCGCGCGGCGCCTCCAGCTTGGCGACGAGATCCGCCAGGCTGTCGGCACCCGTGGCGCCCGCCTCGACCAGGGCCGCCACCGCCTTCGGGTCGCGGTCGTAGACCACCGCGCTGTGTCCGTCCCGCAGGAGACGGCGGACGATGTTGCCGCCCATCCGGCCGAGGCCGATCATGCCGAGTTGCATCGCTGCCCTTCCTTCAGATCGCCCCCGGTTTGGTTCGGGACGAAGATCAGCCGATCGCCGCCTTCAGCGCCGCCGCGACGCGCTTGAGCCCCGCGTCGAGATCGCCCTTGATGTGGACGCGCAGCGCCCGGCGCCCCCGCTCGGAGAGAACGGAGAAGTCACCCCGCGCCTGCGCGGCCACCACCGTCGCGAAACCGAGCTTGCGCCCGGGGATCGCGAGGTCGGCCGCGGGCTCGGCGGTGATCTGCAGGAACACGCCGGTGTCCGGCCCGCCCTTGTAGGCCTGCCCCGTCGAGTGCAGGAAGCGCGGCCCGAATTCGAGGCAGGTCGCGACGTGGCGCGCGTCGCGCACCGCGAGGCGGGCCTCCTGCAGGACGGCGTGGTTGGCCTCGTTGCGCGGCAGGTAGGCCAGCAGCGCGAGGTAGTCGCCGGCCTTGAGGCGGCCGAGATGGGCGTGCAGCGCCGGGTCGAGCCCGTCGGCCGCCGGCCCGAGCGCCTCGGCATTGGCGAGATCGGCGTAGAGCGCGATGCTCCCGTCCTCGTAGAGCGGCGTCTCGGCGGGCAGCGACCCGCTCTCTTCGGCCGCCGAGAACAGCTTCTTGGTCTCGACCTTGCTCGCCTCGACGTCGGGCTGGTCGAAGGGGTTGATGCCGATCACCGCGCCGGCCACCGCGGTCGCCATCTCGAAGCGGAAGAATTCCTGCGGCAGTTGCTCGACCTTGTCGATGCTGATGCGCACCACCGGGTGCCCCTCGCGCTCCAGGCTGCGCAGGGCCTCGTCCTGCCGTGTCACCGCGTGGCCGTCGAGGCGCAGGTAGACGAAGACGCGGTCGTGGCCGTAGGCCGCCGGCACGTCGACCGGCTCGCCGTCGATCGGGATCAGGCCCTTGCCCTGCTTGCCGGTCGATTCGGCGATGAGCTGCTCGACCCAGCCGCCGAAGCTCGCGATGGCCGGCGAGGCCACCAGCGTGACCTTGTCCCGGCCCTGGAGCGCGGCGGCGCCGAGCAGCGCGCCGAGGCGCACGCCCGGGTTCTCGGAGGGCGGCACCGCCGGCCCGCAGGAGCGCACCATGGTGCGGGCGATGTCCAGGAACTCGGCGACATCGATGCCGATGGCAGCGGCCGGCACCAGCCCGAAGGCCGAGAGCACCGAGTAGCGCCCGCCGATCTGCGGCACCCCGTAGAAGATTTTTTCGAACTGATCATCCTTCGCGGCCTGCTCCATGGCGGAGCCGGGATCCGTGATCGCCACGAAATGGGAGCCGGCCCTATCGCCGACCTCCGCCTTCATCCGGCCGAGGAAGTAGTCGCGGAAGACGTTCGGCTCCAGCGTCGAGCCCGACTTCGAGGCGACGATGAAGAGCGTGTTGCGCAGATCGACCGCCGCCTCGACGGCCCGGACCTCGTCGGGATGCGTCGAGTCGAGGATGCGGAGCTTCGGGAAGCCCTCGCGGTTGCCGTAGGTGAGGCTCAGCACCTCCGGCCCGAGGCTGGAGCCGCCCATGCCGAGCACCACGGCGTCGCTGAAGCCGCGCCCCTTCACCCAGTCGGCGAAGTCGGCGTACTGGCCGGCCTTCTCCAGCTCGTCCTCGACGATGCGGAGCCAGCCGAGCCACTTGTCCTCGTCGGCCCCCGACCAGACGGTCTTGTCGTGGGCCCAGAGTCGGCGGATCGCGCCGCTCGCGCGCCAGGACTCGACCACCTCGGCGGTGGCCTTCTCCAGATCCTCGGCGGTGGCGAAGCTCTGGCCGTTGAGCCGGTGCCCGAGGAGCGCCGCGCGCTTGCCCGCGACCGCACCGAGCAGCTTGTCGGCGGCGTCGATGAAGAGCTGCACGCCCTCGTCCACGAGCTGCTTGGCCACCGCCTCGATGTCGATGCCGGCATTCGCCAGCGCGCTCATCACCGCGCGGGCGCCCTCGACATCCGCCTCGATCGTGGCGCGCACCTGCCCGTGATCGCGGAAGGCGTCCATGGTGGCGGGCGGCATGGTGTTGACGGTGTTCGGACCGATCAGCTCCTCGACGTAAAGCACGTCCGAGTAGGCCTTGTTCTTGGTGCCCGTGGAGGCCCAGAGCAGGCGTTGCGCCTTGGCGCCCTTCTGGGCCAGATCCTGCCAGGTCGACTCCGAGAAAATCGCCTTGTAGCGCTGGTAGGCGAGCTTGGCGTTCGCGATCGCGACCTTGCCCTTCAGCGCCTCGAGCGCGGTCTTGCTCGCCGGGTCGTTGGCCGCAGCGATCTTCTCGTCGAGGAGCTTGTCGACGAGGCTGTCGATGCGGCTGATGAAGAAGCTCGCCACGCTCGCGATGCGCGAGACGTCGTGGCCGGCCTTCGCGCGCTCCGCCAGCCCCTCTACGAAGGCGCGCGCCACCTTCTCGTACGCGCTCTGCGAGAACAGCAGCGTGACGTTGATCGAGATGCCCTCGGCGGTGAGCTGGCGGATCGCCGGGATGCCCTCGGGGGTGGCCGGCACCTTCACCATCAGGTTGTCGCGCGAGACCGCCTGGTGAAGCCGGCGCGCCTCGGCGAGCGTCGCCTCGGTGTCCAGCGCGAGGTAGGGCGAGACCTCCAGGCTGACATAGCCGTCCGCGCCGTCGCTCGCCTCGTAGACCGGGCGCAGCACGTCGGCGGCGTTCTGGATGTCCTCGACGGCCATGCCCTCGTAGAGGTCGATGACGCGGGCATCACCCTGCTCCATCACGGCCTTGAGGCTGGCGTCGTACTCGTCCGAGTGGCCGATCGCCTTCTCGAAGATCGACGGGTTCGAGGTGACGCCGCGCAGGCCGTCCCGCTCGACGAGCGCCTTCAGCTCGCCCTTGGCGATGAAGCCGCGCGCGACGAAATCGAGCCAGACCGCTTGATCCTGTTCCGCATGCAGGGCCTTGAGCGCGTTCATGTCGATCCCTCGGAAGAGCTGGGGCGCGCGTGAGAAGGGCGCCGCCCCGGACGGGGCCTACGGACGATGTAGGGGCGCGGAGCACCCGCCCACAGGGGGCGATCCGCGCCGCAGGGCCTACTTCTTGTGCTTGGCGATCTGGTCGCGGGCGGCCTGCAGCACCTTGTCGGGGGTGAAGCCGAACTTGGTCAGCAGGTCCTTGATCGGCGCCGAGGCGCCGAAGGTGCTCATGCCGATGATGGCGCCCGCCGAGCCGGCGTAGCGGTCCCAGCCGATCACCGAGCCCTGCTCGACGGCGACGCGGGCCAGCACCTCCGGCGGCAGCACGCTGTTCCGGTAGGCCTCGTCCTGACGCTCGAAGAGGTCCCACGACGGCATCGAGACGACGCGGGCCTTGACGCCCTCTTCCTTCAGCGCCTCGTAGGCGCCGACGCAGAGCTGCACCTCGGAGCCGGTGCCGATCAGGATCACCTCCGGCGTGCCCGCGCTGTCGGCCAGCACGTAGCCGCCCTTGGCGGTGCCGGAGGCCGCGCCGTACTTGGTGCGGTCGAGCGTCGGCAGGGGCTGGCGCGAGAGCGCCAGCACGGCGGGCTGGTTCCGCAGCGTGAAGATCACCCGGTAGGCCTCGGCCACCTCGTTGGCGTCGGCCGGGCGGAGCGTCACGAGGCCCGGGATGCAGCGCAGCGAGAGCAGCTGCTCGACGGGCTGGTGGGTCGGCCCGTCCTCGCCCACGCCGATCGAGTCGTGGGTGAAGATGTGGAAGATCGGCAGCTCCATCAGGGCGGAGAGGCGGATCGGCGGGCGCATGTAGTCGGCGAAGACCAGGAAGGTCGCCCCGTAGGCCCGCAGGCCCGAGAGGCCGAGGCCGTTCACGATCGAGCCCATCGCGTGCTCGCGCACGCCGAAATGGATGTTGCGCCCGCCCGGCTCGAAGGGGGTCAGCGAGCCCGCGCCCTCGAAGGTGAGGTTCGACTTGTTCGACGGCGCCAGATCCGCCGAGCCGCCGAGCAGGAACGGCACGTGCTTGGCGATGGCGTTGAGCACCTTGCCCGACGATTCGCGGGTCGCGAGCCCCTTGGCGTCGGCCTCGAAGACCGGGATGTCCCGGTCCCAGCCCTCGGGCAGGCGGCCCTCGAAGAAGGCGTCGAGCGCCTCGGCGTGCTCGGGGTCACCTTGCTTGGCGGCGGTCAGGAAACCCTGCCACTGGTCGTAGAGGGCGGCGCCCCGCTTGCCGATCCCGTCGCGGAACACCTCCTTGACGCCGTCCGGCACCAGGAACTCGGCGTCCTCCGGCCAGCCATAGGCGCGCTTGGCGCCCTTGACCTCGTCGGGGCCGAGCGCGTCCGAGTGAGCCTTGGCGGTGTTCTGCTTCGTCGGGGCGCCGTAGCCGATGATCGAGTTGACGATGATGATCGTCGGCCGGTCGCTCGACTGCAGGAAGGTCTCGAGCGCGGCCGCGATCGCGTGCACGTCGTTGGCGTCGGCCACCCGCAGCACCTGCCAGCCATAGGCCAGAAAGCGCGTCGCCACCTCCTCGCCGAAGGCGAGCTCGGTGTGGCCCTCGATGGTGATCGTGTTGTTGTCGTAGATCCAGCAGAGGTTCGACAGGCGCAGGTGCCCGGCGATCGAGGCGGCCTCCGAGGCCACGCCCTCCATCAGGTCGCCGTCCGAGCAGATCGCGTAAACGTTGTAGTCGAAGAGCGGCAGGTCCGGCTTGTTCAGGCGCTCGCCGAGGAAGCGGCCGCCCATCGCCATGCCGACCGAGTTCGCCACGCCCTGGCCGAGCGGGCCCGTCGTGGTCTCGACGCCGGTGGTGAAGTGGTACTCGGGATGGCCCGGCGTGCGGCTGTCGAGCTGCCGGAATTTCTTGATGTCGTCCAGCGAGATGGCGGGCGCGTTGCCGCCGTCCTTCTCGGCCACCTCGGCGAGGTGGAGCAGCCCGTAGAGCAGCATCGAGGCGTGGCCGGCCGAGAGCACGAAGCGGTCGCGGTTCGGCCAGTGCGGGTGCGCGGGGTCGTAGCGGAGATACCGGTTCCACAGGGTGTAGGCGACGGGGGCCAGCGCCATCGGGGCGCCGGCATGGCCGGAATTGGCCCGCTGCACCGCGTCGATCGCCAGCGTGCGGATCGTGTCCACCGCCAGCTTCTCGGTCTCGCTCAAGCCCGTCTTGGCGACGGTGTCTGCTCCGCTCATCGTGTCAGCCTTCCAAAAACGTAGGGGCGCTCAGAGCGCGGGCGATGCGGCGACGTGGGCCTCGGCCGGACCTTTGCCCGGACTCCCGCTCTCCGCCCCGCCGCGCTCCCTGGCCGGGCCTTCCGTGCGGCTGTAATTGAGGATGGTGTTCACAAGCGCAACATGCGTGAACGCCTGCGGGAAGTTTCCCACCTGGCGTTTGGCCTGCACGTCGTACTCCTCGGAAACCAGCCCGACGTCGTTGCAGATCCCGATCAGGCGCTCGATCAGCGCGCGCGCCTCCTCCCGGCGGCCGAGGCCGATCAGGTTGTCGGCGTACCAGAAGCTGCAGGGCAGGAAGGCGCCCTCGCCGCCGGGCAGGCCGTCGGTCGCCTGGTCGTGGGTCTCGTAGCGCAGGATGAAGCCGTCGCGCATCAGGTGTCGGCCGATGGCCTCGACGGTGCCGACGACGCGCGGGTCGTCCTGCGGCAGGAAGCCCATATGGGCCATCAGGAGCAGGCTCGCGTCGAGGTCCTTCGAGCCGTAGAACTGGACGAAGCTGTTCAGCTCACGATCGAACCCCCGCTCGCAGACCTCGGCGTGAATCTCGTCGCGGGTGGCGCGCCACGCCGCCAGCGGCGGGTCGGGCAGGCGGCGCCCGCTCGGACTGATCGCGGCTCCCGCCTCGCAGATCGCCTCCCAGCTGCGGATGGCGCGGTCGTAGGCGACCCAAGCCATCACCTTCGAGTGCACGAAGTGCTTGCGCCCGCCGCGCACCTCCCAGATGCCCTCGTCGGGCTCGCGCCAGACGCGGTCGAGATGGTTCATCAGGGCGCGGCCGACGCGGAACCCCTCGCGGTCCTCAGGCATGCCGCGCTGGCGGGCCTGATAGAGCGCGTCGAAGACCTCGCCGTAGACATCGAGCTGGAACTGCTCGATCGCGGCGTTGCCGACGCGCACGGGCTTGGAACCCTCGTAGCCCGGCAGCCAGTCGAGCTCGATCTCGGGCAACAGGCGCTCGCCCGCGATGCCGTAGAGGATGTGGGCCTGCTGCGGGTTGCCGGCGACCGCCCGGGTCAGCCAGTCGCGCCACGCCCGGGCCTCCTCGATGTAGCCCGAATCCATCAGCGCCAGCAGGGTGAAGGTCGAGTCGCGCAGCCAGCAGAACCGATAGTCCCAGTTGCGCACGCCGCCGAGCTGCTCGGGCAGCGAGGTGGTGGGCGCTGCCACGATCCCGCCGGTCGGCCGGTAGATCAGCGCCTTGAGGGTCAGCAGCGAGCGCTTCAGGATGTCGTCCCAGGGCGTTCCCCTGGCGCAATGGTGCGACCAGTCGCGCCAGAACCGGGCGGTCGCGGCCAGCACCCGGCGCGGCTCGACGGGGGGCGGATCGTCCTCGTGCGAGGGGCCGTAGCTCAGCACGAAGCGCACGGTCTCGCCCTCGTGCACCGTGAATTCCGACACGGTCGTCTGGCGGTGCGAGCCCCGCAGGGGCACGTTGGTGCGCAGCACCACCTTGTGGGGTCCGGAGATCATGCGCAGGTCATCGAGCTCGCTGCGCGAGACCCAGGGAACGGCGAGCCCGTAATCGAAGCGGACCGCCAGCTCCGTGCGCATCGCGACCTTGCCGCTCAGGCCCTCGACCAGGCGGATCAGGTGCGAGCCGTCCTCGGCGGGCATGAAGTCGGTGACCTTGACCTCGCCCTCGTGCGTCCGGTGGCGGGTCTCTAGGATCAGCGTGCCGTCGCTGTAGGCGCGTGTGGTCTCGGCGTGCGGGGCCACGGGCCCGAGTTGCCAGAAGCCGTGATCGTCGGTGCCGAGCAGGCCCGCGAACAGGGCGGCGGCGTCGAAGCGCGGGAAGCAGAGCCAGTCGACGCTGCCCGCCCGGCTGATCAGGGCAGCGGTACGCCCGTCCCCGACGAGCGCGTAATCCTCGATGCGTGCGGCCATGGGAATGCTGTCTGCTCGGGCTCTCGATGCACCGCACCTAGTTCGGCGCGGGAACGGGTCCAGAGCGGGGCCGCGGCGATCTCGGATGAGCGGGCCGCGCGGCCCTCAGCGCATCCGGTCGACGAAGATCGAGACCGAGCCGCCCAGCGCGGCGGCGCGACCGCGCACGTAGCCTACCGCCTCGCCGACGGCGTGGGCCGCCGGTGCGAAGGGCAGGGCGAGGCCGGGCAGCCCGTCCTCCTCCGCCTCGACGTCCGGAATCGCGGCCGGCGGGACGAGCCAGGGCTGGGAGATCGCCACGGGCGCAGGTGCGGGTTCGGCGAGAGGTTCGGGCAGCGGTTCGCGGACGCGCTCCGCCGCGCGGGCGACGACGACCTCCGGCCGGCGGGCCGGAGCCTGCGCGGCCACCGGGCGGCGCACGGGTGCTACGGCGACACGCGGTGCGGGCACCGGGCGCGCCACGACCGGCAGATCCCCGGTGGCGCCGGACGTCACCGGAAAATGCTCGGCGAAGATCAGGGCGGCGGGCGCGCGCGCAGGGGTGGAGGGCACGTGGGCAGCCGCCGGTGCGAAGGCCTGCGCGTCGACGCGCGGCGCGGGCGGCGGCGTGGCCGGCCCGCGGCAGAGCAGGGAGCTGGCGCCGATCAGCATTGCGGTGACGAGCGTCGGCAGGAACGGGAGCGACAGGCGGGGTCCCGTCGTATCCCGCAGCGGGTCCTGTCCAAGCATCCGACTCACCGATCCACCTCGCGATCCGCGCCGCCGACACCGGAGAATGCGGCTCCGTTTGCGGCGGAAGCTGGGCCGTCGCGTCTCATTCTGTAAACGCGCGCCGCGGGCCGCCTCACAGGCACGGGCATCCGCACGGGCATGTGCCTTGCGTCGCCCATGGCAAAGCATAAGAGCGTGTCGGGAGAGTCGATCGTCACGCTCCGCCCACCCGTCGCGGACGAGAACACCGATCGGCACGGGAAGCCCCAGGGACTTGGCCGGAACCGGGCCGCGATGACAGATACCAACCTCACCGTCGCCGTGATCGACCCGAGCCGGGCGCGCGCCGCCATCCTGGAGGAGGGCTTGCGGGCGGCCGGGATCGGCCGCGTCGTGGTCGTGCCCGACACCGCCGACCTGATGGAGCGCGTCGCCGCGCTCGCCCCCGACGTGGTGGTGATCCACCTGGAGAGCCCTAGCCGGGACATCCTGGAGCAGATGTCGAGCGTCACCCGGCAGGCGGAGCGGCCGGTGGCGATGTTCGTCGACCGCTCGGATGCCGCGATGATGCAGGCGGCCGTCGATGCCGGGATCTCGGCCTACGTGGTCGACGGACTGAGACCCGAGCGGATCCGCTCGATCCTCGACATCGCGATCCTGCGCCACAACGCCTTCGCGCGGCTCCAGCGCGAGCTCTCGGAGGCCCGGGGCGAGCTCGCCGACCGCAAGCTGATCGAGCGGGCCAAGGGCATCCTGATGAACCTGAAGGGTCTCACCGAGGAGGAGGCCTACAAGCAGCTGCGCCGCAAGGCGATGAACGAGAAGCGCAAGATCGCCGACATCGCCCGCGCCATCGTCACCACCGCGGATTTGCTGGGATAGGACGATGCGCCTCCACATCGGATACGTGCCGCTCTGCGACGCCGCCCCGCTCATCGCGGCGCACGCCTTCGGCTTCGCCCGGGCCGAGGGGCTCGACCTCGACCTCTCGCCCGAACCCTCCTGGGCGACGCTGCGCGACCGGCTCGCGCTCGGCCATCTCGATGCGGCGCAGATGCTGGCGCCGCTGGCGCTGGCGAGCGGACTCGGCCTCTCGGGGCCGCCCGCGGATCTCGCGGTGCCGCTCGGGCTCAACCTCAACGGCAACGCCGTCACGGTGACGAACGCGCTCTGGGAGGCGATGGCGCCGGAGGGCGACGACCTCGACGCGGTCGCCCGGGCGCTCGGCCGGGTGGCGCGAGCCCGGGCCGAGACCGGCCGGCCGCTCACGCTCGGCACCGTCCATCCGTTCTCGTGCCACACCTACCAGCTCCGGCTGCTCGCCGAGCGGGGCGGGTTCGACATGGCGCGGACGCGCCTCGTCGTGGTGCCGCCCCAGCACAGCGTCGAGGCGCTCGGGCGCGGCCTCGTCGACGGCTTCTGCGCCGGCGCGCCCTGGAACGGCGTCGCGGTGGCCGCGGGCCTCGGGCACGTCGCGGCTCTCGGGCGCGATCTCGCCCCCGGCGCGCCCGAGAAGGTGCTGGCGGTCTCGCGGCGGCGCGACGCCGCGACGCTGCCGCTGGTGCGCGCCGTCGCGCGGGCCGGGCTGTGGTGCGCCGAGCCGGACAACCGCGCCGAGCTCGCCCACTGCCTCGCCCGGCGGAACTACCTCGATATCGACGCGGAGCTGATCGGCCGCACGCTCGCGGGCGATCTCACGGTCGGCGCCGCGCCGCGCCGCGTACCGGACTATATCCGCTTCGGCGCGGAGGCCCAGGCGCCGCGGCCGGACCACCTGCGCTGGCTCCTCGCCCAGATGCGGGCGGCCGGGCAGGTTTCGGCGGACCAAGACCTCGAGCCCGCGGCGAGCGCCCTCTACCGGCCGAACATCCTGGCGGAGGCTCTGCCCGGAGGCGCGGAATGAGCGGACGCCTCATCGCACGGAACAGTGAGGCGGTCCGGGCGTTGAGCTCCGCCATGCCCGGATGCCGCAAGCTCGACACCCTCCCAACCACGCCCCGTCCAGCGGACGGGCGGGTGGTGCTGTCGCACTACGTCCGGCTCCGTGCCCGACCGCCCCGGCCCGCGAACGACAACCGGCACGCCGCCGGCCCGGCCCTCTGGCACTGGGCGCTCCTCGTCGGCATCGGCCCGGTATTCGGCCTGATCGCCGCGGTCTCTGCCCTGATCTGACGACCCGGCCGAGCGACGTCGGAATTCCCACGCATCCTTGCCGGCATCCCGGGATCGCGATGCGGAACCAGCGGATCCGCACACGCCGACGCGGTAGGACATGAAGCCGCGCAGTCGGCGCCCTCCGGACGCGCCTGCGGCGCCTTGTCCTGACGGCCGAGAGACCCGGAGCGGCCCCGGGCAGTCGCCCTGCTCGCGCCTTCGCTGCCCGCATCGAATCCATTCGCCTCAATTTTGTGCATCGCACGCCGCTCACCGAGCGGCCCTGCTCTGCTGTCTCGAACAGGAAGAATTCCAAGTCGGCACGGCCACTTGGGAGCGATGCAGGGCGTCTGGCACGGAACCTGCCTTGAGGAAGGTGTTCGTCAACGGCGATGAACAGCACCGTCAGCGAGGCCGCTGATCCGGTTCGCGCTCAGGGCGGTCACAGCCGCGCGGGGGCGAACGGTCAGCGGCTTTTTGTTTTGGCGCTCCGCCCATCCCTTTCTCCGAGGATCGAGACTCTTCAGGCGATGGCAACATTCCGGACGGATCCGGCGGACGCCCAGAGGCCGCCCAGCGCAGAATTGCCGCGCGAGCGGCTCGTGGTCGTGGGCAACGGCATGGCCTCGCTCCGCTTCCTAGAGCGCCTGACCGAGGGCTCGCCAGGCCGCTACGACGTCACCGTGGTCGGCGCCGAGCCGGTCGCCGCCTACAACCGAGTCCTGCTCTCGTCGCTGCTGGGCGGCGAGGTTGACGAGGCGGCCTGCGCCTTCCGGGGCCTCGACTGGTACGCGGAGCACGGTATCCGCCTGATCACCGGCGCGCCCGTCACGCAGATCGACCGGGAGAACGGCCTGGCGATCGTCGGCGAGGCCCACGTCCTGCCCTTCGACAAGCTGGTGCTCGCGGTCGGCTCGACGCCGGTCCGTCTGCCGAAGCCCGGCATGGAGCTGTCGGGCGTCATCACCTTCCGCGACCTCGCCGACGTCGCGGCGATCCGCAAGGCCGCGGTGGAGCATGCCCGGGCCGTCGTGATCGGCGGCGGCCTGCTCGGGCTCGAGGCCGCGGTCGGGCTCAGTCGGCTCGGCGTCGACACAACGCTGCTCCACGTCATGGACCGCCTGATGGAGCGCCAGCTCGACCACGCGGCGGCGAACCTCGTGAAGCGCGCCATGGAGGCGCGCGGCGTCCGGGTCCTGCTCAAGGCCGACACCGCCGCGGTCGAGGGCGACGGCCGCGTCGAGCGGCTCGTGCTCGCCGACGGCACGGTGCTGCCGGCCGACCTCGTGGTGATGTCGGTCGGCGTGCGCCCGTCGGTCGCGCTGGCGCAGGCCGCGGGCCTCGCGGTCGCCCGCGGCATCACGGTCGACGACCGCATGACCACGTCCGACTCCCGCATCTTCGCGCTCGGTGAGTGCGCCGAGCACCGCGGCCAGATCTACGGCCTCGTCGAGCCCGCCTACGAGCAGGCCGACATGCTGGCCCGCCACCTCGCGGGGGAGGCGGCGGCCTATGCGGGCACCGCCCTCTCCACCAGCCTGAAGGTCTCAGGGCTCCCGGTCTTCTCCGCGGGCGTGGTCGACACGCCGGAGAACGCCGAGGCGATCGTGCTCTCGGATCCGGGGGCGGGCCTCTACCGCAAGCTCCTCGTCGCGGAAGGCCGCCTGATCGGCGCGGTCTTCGTCGGCGACATCGGCGAGCAGGCCCTGTGCAAGCGCCTGATCCGCGACGGTGAGCCGGTCGGCGACGATCTCGACGACATCATGTTCGGGCGCCCGGCGCCCGAAGCCCTGGCAGCGTGACGGAGGCGGACATGGCTGAGGACTTCAACGCCGAGCAGAAGCGCTACCTCGAAGGCTTCGCCTCCGGCATCGCGGCGGCCCGCCTGACGGGCGGCCTCGCGATCGGGCAGGGGACCGGCGCGCCCGCGGCCGAGCCGACGGGCCCCGACGCGATCCACATCAAGGCACAGGACCGCACCATCAAGGACGGCGGCAAGCTCTGCGACCAGGAGAAGTGGAAGCGGGCCGAGAACCCGTTCGACGGCCACAACCGCCTGAAGGCCGAGGCCGCCGCCGGCAAGCAGCCGAAGCCCGAGGACAATTTCCGCTGGCGCTACCACGGCATGTTCTGGGTCGCGCCGAACCAGGTCTCCTACATGTGCCGGATCCGGGTGCCGAACGGCATCCTGCACCACTGGCAGTTCGCCGGCATCGCCGACCTCGCGGACGCGCATGGCGGCGGCTACAGCCACGTCACCACCCGGGCGGGCCTGCAGGTGCGCGAGATCGCGCCGGAGCACGCCCAGCCCTTCCTCGATGGGCTGACCGATCTCGGCCTGACCGCCCAGGGCGCGGGCGCCGACAACATCCGCAACGTCACCGGCTCGCCCACCGCCGGCATCGACGCGCAGGAGTTGCTCGACACGCGGCCGCTCGCCAAGTCCTGGCACAACTGGATCCTCAACGACCGCTCGCTCTACGGCCTGCCGCGCAAGTTCAACGTCTCGTTCGACGGCGGCGGCGTGATGCCGGCGCTCGAGGAGACGAACGACATCGGCTTCCAGGCGATCCAGGTGCTGGAGGGGGCCTCCGTCGCGCCGGGCGTCTGGATGCGCCTCGTGCTCGGCGGCATCTCGGGGCACCGGGATCTCGCCCGCGACACCGGCGTCGTCCTCAAGCCCGAAGATTGCAACCGGGTCGCCGACGCGATCATCCGGGTCTTCATCGAGAACGGCGACCGGACGAACCGCAACAAGAGCCGGATGAAGTACGTCCTCGATGCCTGGGGCTTCGAGAAGTACCTCGCCGCCGTCGAGGAGAAGCTGGGCTACAAGCTCGACCGGGTCGCGCCCGAGCACGTCGCCCCCCGCAAGCCCACCGACCGCTTCGCCCATGTGGGCGTGCATGCCCAGGTGCAGGAGGGCCTGAACTGGGTCGGCGTGGTGCTCCCCGTGGGCAAGATGACCACCGACCAGATGCGGGAACTCGCCAAGATCGCCGCGGCCTGCGGCGACGGCCAGATCCGCATGACGGTCTGGCAGAACTTCATCTTCTCGGGCGTGCCGGATGGGCGTGTCGCCGAGGTCGAGGCCCGGGTGCTGGCGCTCGGCCTCTCGGTGAAGGCCGCGGGCATCCGCTCGGGCCTCGTGGCCTGCACGGGCGCGCGCGGCTGCAAGTTCGCGGCCTCCGACACCAAGGGCCACGCGATGCTCATCGCCGACCACGTGGAGGCGACCGTGACGGAGCTCGACGTGCCGGTGAACGTGCACCTCACCGGCTGCCACCATAGCTGCGCCCAGCACTACATCGGCGATATCGGGCTCATCGGCGCGAAGGTCGTCGTCTCGGAGGAGGGCGACACCGTCGAGGGCTACGACATCGTGGTCGGCGGGGGGTTCGCCGAGAATCCGAAGATCGGCACCGAGATCTGGAAGGCGGTCAAAGCCGAGGAGTGCCCGGGGCGCGTCGAGGCGCTGCTGCGCACCTACCTCGCCCGCCGCCAGGGGCCGGAGGAGAGCTTCCAGGCCTTCACCGCCCGCACCGGCGCGGAGGCGCTCCGCGACGCCGCCGAGGAACAGCCCGCCCTGAAGGCCGCCGCATGACCCAGCACGTCTCGCCCCCTCTCGTCCTGATTCCCGAGACCGCGCCCTTCGACGCGGACCAGCGCGCCTGGCTCTCCGGCTACTTCGCGGCGCTCCTCGGCCCGGCGATCCCTGGCGCGACCGCGCTGGCGCCGGGGGAGGGCCCCGCGGCGGGCCCGAAGCTCGCCGACAACGATGATGCGCCCTGGCACGACCCGTCCATGCCGCTCCCCGACCGGATGGACCTCGCCAAGGACCGCTCCGAGCCGCAGCAATTCATGGCCGCCATGGCCCAGCAGGATTGCGGCCAGTGCGGCTACAACTGCGCCGACTACGCCAACGCGCTGTTCCTGAAGAAGGAGGAGCGCCTGAACCTGTGCCAGCCCGGCGGCAAGGACACGCTCCGGATGCTGAAGAAGCTGGAGGAGGCGTTCGGCGCGTCCGGCGGCGCGGCGCCTGCGAAGGCCGCGGACGAGGGGCCGAAGGCGCCCGTCGAGCTGGGGCCGCTGGGCTTCTGCCGCGAGAACCCGGTCGAGGCGACCTTCCTCTCCCGCACGCGCCTCAACGCGCCGGGCGGCGAGAAGGAGACCTGGCACATCGAGATCGACCTGAAGGACACGCCGATCGACTATGTGGTGGGCGATTCGCTCGGCCTGTTCCCGGCCAACGCCCCGGCCCTGGTCGACGCGGTGATCGCGGAACTGGGCGCGCGGCCCGAGCGGATGATCGGGGGCAAGACGCTCCGCAACCGCCTGCTCACCGAGTACGCGCTGGGTGCCGCGCCGGACGGGCTCTACCAGCTCCTCTCGCTCCTCACCTCGGGCGAGCAGCGCAAGAAGGCCCAGGCACTCGCCTCCGGCGAGGATCCGGACGGCGACGCGCAGTATCTCGATGTGCTGGCCGCGCTCCACAAGTTCCCGGGCGCGCGCCCCGACGCCGAGGTCTTCCTCGAGGCGCTCGACGAGCTGCAGCCGCGGCTCTACTCGATCTCGTCCTCGCCCAAGATGGACGTGGGCAAGGTCTCGCTGACGGTCGACGCGGTGCGCTACAACCACCGCTCGCGGCTGCGCCTCGGCGTCGCCTCGACGCATCTGGGCGAGCGCCTGCCCGAGCAGACCAAGGTCCGGATCTACCTGCAGAAGGCGCACGGCTTCGCGCTGCCGGACGATCGCTCGAAGGACGTGATCATGTGCGGCCCCGGCACCGGCATCGCGCCGTTCCGGGCGTTTCTCCGCGAGCGCGCCGCCACGCGGGCGCCGGGCCGCAACTGGCTGTTCTACGGCCACCAGCGCCAGGCCTCGGACTTCTTCTACAAGGACGAGCTGAACGGGCTGAAGGAGGACAAGGTGCTGACCCGCCTCTCGCTCGCCTGGTCGCGCGACGGCTCGGAGAAGACCTACGTCCAGGACCGGATGCGCGAGAACGGCGCCGAATTGTGGAAGTGGCTGGAGGGCGGCGCCCATTTCTACGTCTGCGGCGACGCCAAGCGGATGGCCAAGGACGTCGAGCGCGCGATCATCGACGTCGCGGCCCAGCACGGCGGCAAGAACCCGGACGAGGCGGTGGCGTATCTGGCCGCGCTGAAGAAGGCCGGGCGGTATCAGGCCGACGTGTACTGACCAGCCCGATCCTCCTCCCCTCCGGGGGAGGACGATCGCGGAGACGAACCGGCTTCCCTCCGCCGTCATTCCGGGGCGCTCGCCGCGTGAGCCCGGAATCCATGACCACCGCAGCGACTCGTTCTGACGCTTCGGTGGGCACGGATCCCGGTTTCCGCCGACGCGGCCCCGGGATGACGGCGCGGCCATGGTTGCAGCCGGACGCGAAGGCCCTCACCCGCAGAAGGGGGAGGAAGCGCGCGGGCGGCCCGACTCTTGCTGCCGTCCTCGACAACGATCCCGTGAGGAAGTGCCCATGACCGTGCACGTGCCGGAGCAGACGGTTCGCACCACCTGCCCCTATTGCGGGGTGGGCTGCGGGGTGCTCGCCACGCCGGATGGGCAGGGCGGCGCGGGCATCGCGGGCGATCCCGAGCATCCGGCCAATCTCGGTCGGCTCTGCTCCAAGGGCTCGGCGCTCGGCGAGACCCTGTCGCTGGAGAACCGCCTGCTCCACCCGCAGGTCGACGGCGTCCGCCAGAGCTGGGAATCGGCGCTGGGCACCGTCGCGGGCGGCCTGCGCAAGGTCGCCGAGCGGCACGGGCCGGACGCGATCGCCTTCTACCTCTCGGGTCAGCTCCTCACCGAGGATTACTACGTCGCCAACAAGCTCGCGAAGGGCTTCATCGGCACGCCCCACGTCGACACCAACTCGCGCCTCTGCATGTCGTCGGCGGTCGCCGCCCACCGTCGCGCCTTCGGCTCGGACACGGTGCCGGGCTGCTACGAGGATCTCGACGAGGCCGACCTCATCGTGCTCACCGGCTCCAACACCGCGTGGTGCCATCCCGTCCTGTTCCGCCGCATGATCGATGCGCGCACCAAGCGCGGCACCAAGCTCGTGGTGATCGACCCGCGCAAGACCCAGACGGGCGAGGAGGCCGACCTCTTCCTCGGCCTGAAACCCGGCAGCGACACCGCCCTGTTCTCCGGCCTCCTCGTGCATCTGGCCGACACCGGCGCCCTCGACGCCCGATACGTTGCCGACCACACCGCGGGCTTCGACGCCGCCCTCGACCGAGCCCGGCTGATCGCCCCGGACCGCGCCGCCGTCGCGGCGCTCACCGGCCTGTCGGAGGCCGAGATCGGCGGCTTCTATGACCTGTTCGCCCGTACCGAGCGGGTCGTCACCGCCTTCTCGCAGGGTGTGAACCAGTCGGCGCAGGGCACCGACAAGGGCAACGCGATCGTCAACTGCCATCTCGCCACGGGGCGGATCGGGCGCCCCGGCATGGGCCCGTTCTCGCTCACCGGCCAGCCCAACGCGATGGGCGGGCGCGAGGTCGGCGGGCTTGCCAACATGCTGGCCGCCCACATGCACTTCGCGCCGGAGGAGGTGGACCGGGTCCGCCGCTTCTGGAGCGCGCCCAACATCATCACGGGCGAGGGCATGAAGGCGGTCGCCCTGTTCGAGGCGATCCAGCGCGGCAAGATCAAGGCCCTGTGGGTGATGGGCACCAACCCGCTGGTCTCGATGCCGCGGGCCGACCTGATCCGGGAAGCGATCGCCAAGCTCGACCTCTACGTGGTCTCCGAGGTCATGGCCGATTCCGACACCGCCCGCGCGACGGGACGGAAGACGGTGCTGCTGCCGGCGCTCGCCTGGGGCGAGAAGGACGGTACGGTGACGAACTCGGAGCGGCGCATCTCGCGCCAGCGCCGCTTCCTCAAGGCCCCGGGCGAGGCGCGGCCCGACTGGGCGGTGCTCGCCGATGTCGGGCGCCGGCTCGGGCACGGGCAGGCCTTCAGCTTCACCAGCGCGGCCGCCGTGTTCCGCCAGCATGCCGGCCTCTCGGCCTTCGAGAACAACGGCACGCGCGACTTCGACATCGGCGGGCTGGCCGACATCTCGGACGCCGCCTACGAGGTGAACCGTCCGGTGCAGTGGCCTCTGCCGAAGCGCGGCGGCACGAAGGCCCGGCTCTTCGCGGACGGGCGCTTCTACACCTTCGACGGCCGCGCCCGCTTCGTCGCCGTGCAGGCCCCGGCGCTCGCGCAACCCGTGAGCGAGGCCCAGCCGCTGGTGCTCAACACCGGCCGCGTCCGCGACCACTGGCACACGATGACGCGCACGGGGAAGAGCCAGCGCCTCTCGGCCCACCGCGCCGTGCCGTTCTGCGAGGTCCACCCGGACGACGCCGCCCGCTACGGCCTGACCGACGGCGCCATCGCGGCGGTCTCGACCGAGCACGGCTCGGCGGAACTCGAGGTGATGGTGACGCCCTCGGTCGCCCCCGGCAACCTGTTCATGCCGATGCACTGGAGCGACGCGACCGCCTCCAAGGCCCGGGTCGGCGCCCTGGTGCGCGGCGTGCCGGACCCGGTCTCGGGCCAGCCCGAGCTCAAGGCGACGCCGGCCTCGGTCGCTCCGGTCGCCTACCGGGCGCGCGGTTACCTGCTCACCCGGGAGGGCATCGCGCCGCCCGAGGGCTGGTGGTGGGCCCGCGCCGCGGTCACCGGCGGCTGGGGCCTGCTCTTCGCCGCGCAGGAGGGCTCGCGCGAGATCGCGATGCTGATGCGCGGCCTGTTCCAGGGCTACGAGCTCGCCGAGTACGCCGACCACGCCCGCGGGCGCTACCGCTGCGCGGTCTACGAGGGCCAGCGCCTCGTCGCCTGCCTCGCCTACGCGCCGGCCGACCAGAAACCCGACTGGGAGGCCGCCAAGGCGCTCTTCGCCCTCGATGCGCCCGACGCCCCCGAGCGGCGCGCGCTCCTGTCGGGCCGGGCGGCGAGCGCGGCGGCGGGCCCGGTGGTCTGCGCCTGCCACGGCGTCGGGCTCGACGTGATCACGGCGGCGATCGCCGGGGGTGCGGGCAGCGTCGAGGCGGTGGGCGCGGCCTGCAAGGCGGGCACGAATTGCGGCTCGTGCATCCCAGAGATCCGCAAGCTTCTGCCCGCGGCGCTTGCGCGCTCGGCGGCATGATCGCACTTTGGACGGATTCCCGTGTCGAAGCCCATCCTCATGCGCAGTCCCCGTGAACCCCGCGAGACCAAAGCCGGCCTGGAGCCGCTCGCCGTCCTGCCCGTCTTCGTGCCGCTCCAGGGCAAGCGCGCGGTGCTGGCGGGCTCGAACGGCGGCGCGCCCTGGAAGGTGAAGCTCTTGGCCGCCGCCGGCGCCGAGGTCGACGTCTACGCGGAGGACGCGAGCGAGGAGCTGCGCGCGGTGCCGGGCGAGATCGTCTCGGGCCGCGTGACGCTCCACGCGCGGCGCTGGACGCCGGAGGATCTCTGGGGCGCGGCCTTCGCCATCGGGGCGATGGAGGACGAGCGCGACTGCGTGGCCTTCGTGGCCGCGGCGCGGGGCGCCGGCGCCATCGTCAACGCGGTCGACCGGCCGCATCTCTGCGACGTGAAGTTCGGCGCCATCGTCAACCGCTCGCCGCTCGTCGTCGGCATCTCGACCGAGGGCGCCGCCCCGGTCTTCGGCCAGACCGTGCGGGCGCGGATCGAGGCGATGCTGCCGCGGGGCTTCTCGCGATGGGTCGCCGCCGCGCGCGACTGGCGCGAAGCGGTCACCGAGCGCTTCCACGGTTTTGCCGAGCGCCGCTTCTTCTGGGAGCGCTTCACCGAACGCGCCTTCGCCGAGCCCGACCGGGCGCCGGGCGCCGACGACCTCGCGGGGCTGCTCGCCCAGACCGAGGCGGCGCCGAAGGGCGGCGCCGTGACGCTCGTCGGCGCGGGCCCGGGCGACGCGGAGCTCCTGACGCTGAAGGCGCTCCGGGCGCTCCGCAACGCCGACGTGATCCTGTACGACGACCTCGTGGCGCCCGAGATCCTCGACTACGCCCGGCGCGAGGCCCGCACGATGCTCGTCGGCAAGACCGGGCACGGGCCCTCCTGCCGCCAGGACGACATCAACGCGCTGATGGTGCAGCTCGCCCGCTCGGGCAAGCAGGTGGTGCGGCTGAAATCCGGCGACCCGCTGGTCTTCGGCCGGGCCGGCGAGGAGATCGAGGCCTGCCGCGCCGCCGGAATCCCGGTCGCGGTGGTGCCGGGGGTGAGCGCGGCGCAGGGCGCGGCGGCCACGCTCGGCGTCTCGCTGACCCATCGCGACGCGGCGCGCCGCCTGCAATTCGTCACCGGCCACGACCGTCGCGGCGCGCTGCCCGACGACCTGAACTGGGGCGCGCTGGCGGATCCGAGCGTCACCACCGTGGTCTACATGCCCAAGCGCACCCTGCGGGCGCTTCTGGAACGGGCGGTGGCGGAAGGCTTGGCGCCGACGACGCCGGCGCTCGTGGTGTTCAACGCCACGCGCCCGACCCAGGCGACGGTGCGCGGCAGCGCCGCCGACCTCGCCGACCGGATCGAGGCGGCGGGGCTCGACGGTCCGGCGATCCTGATGGTGGGCGAGGCCCTGTCGGAGGCGCGCGGCGCCGCGCTGGCGGCGGAGGCGGTGGAGCGCGTCGCGGTCTGACCCCGAGACCTGAGGACTTGCCGCCTCCCACCTGCAGAGCCAACGACGTCTTGCACATCTCGGGCGATCCCCCCGCATTCTCCCTCTCTCCTCTGCAGGAGAGGGTGGACCGGCCGTTAGGCCGGGTCGGGTGAGGGGTGTGACAGTGCCGGAAAGGGCGCGGCCGTCACGCAGGGCACAGTCCTATTCTGAAGCGTTCACCCCGCTCCCGACCCCTGCTGACACAGGGGCCACCCTCCCCCGCAGAGGGGGAGGGAGGATGCGGGGGCACCGGCCCGGGATTTTGAAGGCGATCTGCCCCGACCTCAGGCCGCCTGGGCCTGCGCCAGCGCCTCGGCGATCGCGTCGAGCGCGGCCTGCGCGCCCGCACCGTTCGGGCCGCCCGCCTGGGCCATGTCGCGGCGGCCGCCGCCGCCCTTGCCGCCGAGATGGCCCGCGCCCGCGCGCACGAGCCCGACCGCGTCGTAGCGGCCGGTCAGATCCTCGGTGACGCCGACCACGAGGCCGGCCTTGCCGTCCGCGGCCACGCCCACGATCGCCACGATCCCCGAGCCGAGCCGGGTCTTGCCCTCGTCGGCGAGGCTCTTGAGGTCGCGCATCTCGACGCCCTCGACCACGCGCGCCATCAGCTTCACGCCCGCCACCTCGCGGGCCTCGTCGCCCCCGCCTGCGGTTGCCCCGCCCATCGCGAGCTTCTTGCGGGCATCCGTCAGCTCCCGCTCCAGGCGGCGGCGGTCCTCGATCAGCGCCGCGAGCCGGTCCGGCGCCTCGGCGACCGGCGCCTTGAGCTGGCCGGCGAGCGCGGCGAGGGCCCGGCCCTCCTCGGCGCGGTAGCGGCGGGCCGCGTCCGCGGTCATCGCCTCGATACGGCGGACCCCGGCACCGACCGCGCTCTCGCCCACGATGGTGATGAGGCCGATATCGCCGGTGCGGGCCGCGTGCGTGCCGCCGCAGAGCTCGATGGAGAAGTTCGGCAGGCGGGGAGCCTCGGCGGGCGCGCCGGAATCCTCGACCGGCCTGCCCATCGAGACGACGCGCACCTCGTCGCCGTACTTCTCGCCGAACAGGGCGCGGGCGCCCGACGCGATGGCGTCGTCCACGGCCATCAGCTTGGTCACCACCGGCTCGTTCTGCAGCAGCACGGCGTTCGCGATGTCCTCGACCCGCTGCAACTCGGCCGGCTCGATCGGCTTCGGGTGGCTGATGTCGAAGCGCAGGCGTTCGGGCGCCACCAGCGAGCCCTTCTGGGCGACGTGGTCGCCGAGCACCTGCCGCAGGGCCTCGTGCAGCAGGTGGGTGGCCGAGTGGTTGGCCCGGATCGCCCGGCGGCGGGCGTGATCGACCTTCAGCTCGACGGCGCCGTCGCGCGCGAGCGTGCCCTCCTCCACGGTGACGTGGTGGACGAAGAGGTCGCCGAGCTTCTTCTCGGTGCCGCTGACGCGGGCGCGCAGGCCGGGACCCGCGACGATCCCGGTATCGCCGACCTGACCGCCGGACTCGGCGTAGAACGGGGTCTGGTTCACGAGCATCAGCCCGCTCTCGCCGGCTTTGAGCGCCTCGACCTCGGCGCCCTCGCGGAGCAGCGCGACGACGATGCCCTCGGCGCCCTCCGTCTCGTAGCCCAGGAACTCGGTGGCGCCGACGCGGTCGCGCACGCCGAACCACACCGTCTCGGTCGCGGCCTCGCCCGAGCCCTTCCAGGCCTCGCGCGCCGCCTGTTTCTGGCGCTGCATGGCGGCGGTGAAGGCCTCGGTGTCGACGCCGATGCCGCGGGCCTTCAGCGCGTCCTGGGTCAGGTCCAGGGGGAAGCCGTAGGTGTCGTAGAGGGTGAAGGCGGTCTCGCCCGAGAGCTGCCCACCCGCCGTGAGGTCGCGGCTCTCGGCGTCGAGGATCGCCAGGCCGCGCTCCAGCGTGCGGCGGAAGCGGGTCTCCTCCAGCCGCAGGGTCTCGGAGATCAGGCTCTCCGCCCGCATCAGTTCGGGATAGGCCTGGCCCATCTCGCGCACGAGCACCGGCACGAGGCGGTACATCATCGGCTCGCGCGAGCCGATGAGCTCGGCGTGGCGCATGGCGCGGCGCATGATCCGGCGCAGCACGTAGCCGCGGCCCTCGTTCGAGGGCAGCACGCCATCGGCCACCAGGAAGGACGCGGCGCGCAGATGGTCGGCGATGACCCGGTAGGAGGCGAGCGTCGCGGGCTCCGGCGCGCGGGAGACGGCGTGGGCCACCGCGTCGATCAGCGCCCGGAACAGATCGGTCTCGTAGTTCGAGTGCACGCCCTGGAGGATCGCCGCCATGCGCTCCAGGCCCATGCCGGTATCGATCGAGGGCCGCGGCAGGGCGAGGCGGTTGCCCGGCTCGATCTGCTCGTACTGCATGAAGACGAGGTTCCAGAACTCGAGGAAGCGGTCGCCGTCCTCGTCCGGAGAGCCGGGCGGGCCGCCCTGGAGCGCGGGGCCCTGATCGATGAAGATCTCCGAGCACGGCCCGCAGGGGCCGGTGTCGCCCATCTGCCAGAAATTGTCCGAGGTGCCGATTCGTATGATCTTCTCGTCCGAGAAGCCCGCGATCTTCTTCCAGAGCGTCGCCGCCTCGTCGTCGTCCGCGTAGACGGTCACCAGCAGGCGGTCGGACTTGAGGCCGAACTCCTTCGTGATCAGGGTCCAAGCCAGCTCGATCGCGCGCGGCTTGAAATAGTCCCCGAACGAGAAGTTGCCGAGCATCTCGAAGAAGGTGTGATGGCGCGCGGTGTAGCCGACATTGTCGAGGTCGTTGTGCTTGCCGCCCGCGCGGACGCATTTCTGCGCCGTGGTCGCGCGCTGGTAGGGCCGCTTCTCGACGCCCGTGAAGACGTTCTTGAACTGCACCATGCCGGCGTTCGTGAACATCAGCGTGGGGTCGTTCTTCGGGACGAGCGACGACGAGGGCACGACGGCGTGGTCGGCCTTGGCGAAGTAGTCGAGAAAGGTCGACCGGATCTCGTTGACGCCGCTCATCGAGGATAGACTCTGCTGGGAACGTTCGTGTCGTGCGCCTCAGCCGAGGCCGGCGCGTTCGCGCCCTCTTAGCCGAGGCGGACCGATTAAGTCACGGGTGACATTCTACGGCTAAGCTCGCCCCAGTCGGGGCGGCGTTTGCCACAGGATCGTCCCAAGCGCGGCCGTGTTGTCGCCACATCTGTCAAGCCATCTCACGGACAGGGCGCCGTCACCGGCGCGTGATCAGGGCACGTGAGTCGCAATGCAGGGCCGCACCGTCGGAACGTCGCGCAACGCCTCCTCTGTCGCCAGCAAGGCGCCCTCCCGCTTCGGTGCCGGCCCGGCCGACGCCATCACGGCCGAGACCCGGGTGGGACGCGACCACGGCAGCCGCCCGGCGCTCGCCCGCTCCCTCCTCTCCGTCACCCTGGTCGCCGGCGGCCTGAGCGCGGTGCTGATCGGCTCCGGGGCCGAACTCGGCCGGATCGGCCTCGACACCGCGGTCTCGACAGCGCACGCCGCCACCGAGATCCAGATGCCGCGCCCCCGGGTGCAGACCGTCTCGCTTGCTCCGCGCGCGGTCGAGAACCCGGCGCCCCGCGCGCCGCTGCGCGCCTCGACGGCCTTCGCGCAGGTTCACGATCTCGATACCGATCTCGGCTCGAACAGCGTCGACCGCGTTTCGTACGACTTCCTCCTGTCGGAGAGCGCGGTCGGCGACCCGAACGACGTGCTGGAATTCGGCCCGATGAAGATCCGGCGCCACCTCGTCCAGACCATCGTGAAGGCCGCCCAGGCCGTGCAGACCGATCCCGTGCTGCTGATGGCGGTGGCCGACAAGGAGTCGAGCTTCATTACCGCGGTCCAGGCCAAGACCTCCTCGGCCACCGGCCTCTACCAGTTCATCGAGCGGACCTGGCTCGGCGTGGTGCGCGATTTTGGCGCCAAGTACGGCCTGGAGAAGGACGCCGCCCTGGTGGTGGCCGACGCCAACGACCGGCCCTCCGTGCAGGACCCGGCCGAGCGCGCCCGCATCCTCGAACTGCGCCGCGATCCATACCTGTCGGCCCTGATGGCGGGCGAGATGCTGAAGCGCGACGCCGCCCGCATCGCGCTCCGCATCGGCCGCGAGCTGACGCTCGGCGAGGTCTACCTCGCCCACTTCCTCGGGCCGGACGACGCCGAGGAGTTCCTGGCCAAGGTCGTGAACACGCCGGGCGCCGCCGCCGCCGCCCTCCTTCCGGGGCCGGCGCGGGCCAACCGCACCATCTTCTTCGCCTCCGCCGCCCAGCGCGGGCGCCGGGCCAAGAAGGCCGTCAGCCTCTCGGTCGCCCAGGTGCACGAGAAGTTCGAGGCGATGATGAACACCCGCGGCGCCCGCTACCAGAACGTGCGCGCGGTCTCGGGGATCATGGCCTTCGCGGACGCCGACGCGCCCGCCACGCCGTAGAGCCCCGCGGAATCGCGGGGGCCTCGCGCAACTGACGGCCGGTTCCCGACTTCTTTCCAGAGGCCCCGACCGGGGCGGGCAGAAGCGTTCGGGAGGTATTTTGAGCACAGCGGACCGCGACGGGGCCGGCGCGCGGCGCATTCCCGCGCTGGACACGCTCTCGCCGGGCGTTCCCCTGGACCAGATCGGGCAGACCCTGGCCTCGTTCTACGACGACCTCGTGGCCGAGGGCGTGCCGGAGCACCTCGCCGCCCTCGTCCGGCGCGTGCGTCAGGCCGAGTCGGAGCCGGCCGCAGAGGCGGCGCCCGCGCCCGCCGCCGCGGAACCGAAGCGCCTCGCCCTTGTGGTCGAGGACGAGCCCCAGATCCGCGACCTCGCCGAGACCCTGCTGGAGGAGACCGAGCTCGCCGTCATCGGCTGCGACAGCGCCGAGGCGGCGCTGCGAGTGTTGCAGGAGCGCGGCGGCGACGTCGCCCTGGTCTTCGCCGACGTGCGGCTGGCCGGCGCCATGGACGGGCTGCAGCTGGCGCACGCGGTGGCGACGCTCTGGCCGCGCGCGCGGCTCGTGATCACCTCCGGGCACGGGGTGAGCCGGCCCGACCTGCCGCCCGAAGCGGTGTTCATCCAGAAACCCTGGCGCCCGCTCGACGTTCTGGTCGAGGCCGAGCGCGCGAGCGGCGAGCCGCCGCCGCCCGTGCTCTGATCCTCCGATGCCGGGGCAGGGCGCGGCTCTTGCATCGCGCCGCGTTCCTCTCCCAGCGGTGTGCCCCATGAAGATCAGGACCGGTTTCGACATCGCCTTCGATTCGGGCCAGCCAACACCGATGATCCTGATGCTCAGCGTCCACCCCTCGCGGATGCCGGACGTGCTCACCCCGCACGTGATCCGCCTCGACCCGCCGGTGCCGGTGCACGAGTACCGCGACCGGTTCGACAACATCTGCCACCGCATCGTGGCCCCGCCCGGCCGGATCGCGATGTCGGCCTCCTTCGAGGTGCAGGATACCGGGCAACCCGACGACTACGCCCCTGCGGCGCGCCAGATCCCGGTGCAGGACCTGCCGGACGACGTGCTCGTCTTCCTCCTTGGCTCGCGCTACTGCGACACTGACAAGCTCGCCCAGACCGCCTGGAACCTGTTCGGCAACACGCCGGAGGGCTGGGCCCGCGTCCAGGCGATCGTGGACTACACCCATAACCGCATCCGCTTCGACTACATGCGGGCGGACGCGACGCGCTCGGCCCATGACGGCCACACCCAGCAGGAGGGCGTCTGCCGGGACTTCGCACATCTCGCCGTCACACTCTGCCGCTGCATGAACATCCCGGCGCGCTACGCCACGGGCTATCTCGGAGATATCGGCGTGCCGAAGGACCCGGCGCCGATGGACTTCTCGGCCTGGTTCGAGGTGTTCCTCGAAGGCCCCGAGGGGCCGCGTTGGTACACGTTCGACGCGCGCCACAACCGGCCCCGCATCGGCCGCATCGTGATGGCGCGCGGGCGCGACGCCACGGACGTCGCCATCACGACGAATTTCGGATTCCAGAGCCTCGCCCGGTTCGACGTGCACACCGACGAAGTCTTCTGAGAGCCCTCGCGGACCGCCCGGAGGTCCCGCCTCGCGCGCCCGTGAACAACGCGGAACAAACCGGTGCAGGGATGCGGCGAACGTCCTGACCCGTACCGGTATTCCGCCACAGAGCAAAATCTTCGCGGCCCTGTGGAACCCTGTGCCTATGCTCACGCTTGTAATGGCAAAGGTTATTGCTCAGGCAGGTTCATCATGAAGACCTCCGCCACTGTGCTCGCCGCTCTGTTCGGCGCATCGCTTCTTGCTGCGGTTCCGGCGCACGCCGCCTCGTCCTACTACGACCCCTTCGGCGCCAGCGATGCCGAGGATTATTACGGCGGTGCCGATCAGCCCTACGGCTACCAGGGCACGCCGGGCCGCGCCTACCAGCCGGGCTACGGCCAGGGCGTCCAGGCCGCGCCGCAGGCGCAGGTCCAGCCGATCCCGCGCGAGATCGTCGCCTTCAACGCCCCCTACAAGCCGGGCACGATCGTGGTCTCGACCTCGGAGCGGCGCCTGTACTTCGTGATGCCGAACGGCGAGGCGATCCGCTACGGCGTCGGCGTCGGCCGCCCCGGCTTCACGTGGTCGGGCACCAAGACCGTCACCGCCAAGCGCGAGTGGCCGTCGTGGACGCCGCCGGCCGCGATGCTCGCCCGCCGCCCCGATCTGCCGCGCTACATGGCCGGTGGCATCGAGAACCCGCTCGGCGCCCGCGCCATGTATATCGGCTCGACCGAGTACCGCATCCACGGCTCCAACGAACCGGACACGATCGGTCAGGCCGTCTCCTCGGGCTGCATCCGCATGACCAACGAGGACGTCACCGACCTCTACGAGCGCGTGAAGGTCGGCGCCAAGGTCGTCGTGCTCAACTGAACCGGGCCATCGGCCTGTCCGAACGCCGCGTCATCCCAGGATGGCGCGGCGTTCGCGTTTTGCGGTCCGTCAGTTGGCCCGCTTCCAGGTCTGGCTCTTGCAGAACACGCTCATCACGCAGCCCGAGACCTCGACGGTGTTCGGCCCGGTCATCTTGAGCGTGCCCGAGTAGGTCTTGCCGTCCTTCGGGTTGTAGAGCGTGCCCGAGTAGCCGTCCCCGGAGGCGTTCGGGGCGTTGACGATCTGGACGCCGACGACGCTGCGGCCGCGAAGCGCCGGATCGGGGTTGTTCGCGTCGAGGCCCTTGCCCGAGACGCTGACCAGCGTGCCGCAATAACCGGCACCGCAGCGGGCGAGCCGCACCTTCGAGTCGCCCGTCTCGGTGAGCCAGATGCCGCTGGGATCGCCGGCCGCGTGGCCGGGCGCGGCGGCCAGCAAGGCGGCCAGCAGGCCGGCGGCGCGGAGCGTGGAACGGCGGCGCGGTGTCATGGAATCCTCCCGATCGCCCGGCGCGCGGCCGGACCGCGAGGCTCTTAGCCGGAGGATCCGGCCCGCGCCAAGGTCAGGGCCTGACAGGCCCCAGCACCGCACCGAGATAAGTCTCGGCCACCTCGCAGAAGGGCAGGCCGTCGGCGGTCGCGAGCACCGCCTCCACCGCGAAGAGCGGGGTGTCGCGCCCCGGCGCCGCGGCCTGGTCGAGCGCGCGCAGGCCGATGTTGCGGCGCACCGGCGCGAGCGGGCGTACCACCCGGCCGAAGGGCGCGTCGGTCTCGTCGAGGGCGCGGTTCATCTCGGGTGTGAGGCGGCCCGGGACGTACCAGTTGTCGGCCTCTGAGAGGACGTGCGGGCCGCAGGCGAGGCGCACCCGGCGGTAGCGCACGGGCTCGTCCGGGCCGACGCCGAGGCGCCCGCGCTGCTCGGCGCTCGGCGGCTTGTCGGGCGCGGGCATGCGCCGGGCGACGAGGCGCGGCTCGGGGCTGAGGCCGCGCTCGGCGCACCACGCCTCCAGCACGGCCGTCGCGCTCGGCGACGCCAGGATGCGGGCCTGGAGCGCTTCGGCGAGCCCGGCCGCCTCCGCCCGCCGCGCGGCCTCGACGGGTTCGGCCCTGGCGGGAGAGAGTGGCATGAGCACCGCGAGGCAGGCCAGGACGAGGGCCGGCAGGGTTGGGGGGAGACGCATCGGACCAAGGGCCGGATGAGACGGATTCTGGGGATCGCCGATCCGCCATAGCGGGCGGCCGCCGGATCGTCCATCGGGCATGGAGCGCGGCGGGTGCAGTGCACCAGACACCGCTACTCGGCACCTGCACCAGCAACCCGCATCAGCAACCGACGCAGATGTCGCGCACCACATGGTCACGCACCGGTCCGGTACGCTGGTCCGGCAGCCGGCCGCCCGGAGGTATGGGGGGCGCCACGTGGACCGGGCGGAACCGCTCCGCCTCGGCGGGCGCGCTGAAGGTCGCGGCGGAGGGGGGCACGTAGGGGGCGGCGCGGTAGAAAGGGCTGCCGCGGTCGAGACCGGCCGTCGCGGCCGGGGTCGGCAGGGCGACCAGCGCGCCGGCGAGCAGGGCGGCGAGGGCGAGCACGGGCATTCGGGCCTCCGCGGGACGGCATCCTCCCGGGTCAACGGCGGCGCGGACGATTCGTTACGGCCGCGCCCGGTCCACGGGCCGGCGCATCAGGCCGAGGGCGTCTTTTGCCGCGCCCGGTCGGCCGCGATCAGGCCGCCCAGGGTCGCCCCGGTCCGGTCGGCCAGCACGTCGGCTAGGGTGAAGCGGTCGAGCTCCCGGATGAAGCCGCGCTCGGCGGCGTCGAGCGCGTGCTTGATCAGGCAATGCGCGGCGAGCGGGCAGGGGCCCCGCCCGCAATCGATCAGGCAGCCGGTGCCCTCCAGCTCCGCCACGACAGCGCCGAGGCGGATCGCGGCGGGCTCGCGCGCGAGGCGCACGCCGCCGGTCCGGCCCTGCTTCGCCACGACGAAGCCCGCCCGCACCAGACCCTGGACCGCCTTGTGCAGATGGTGCGCCGAGATGCCGAAGGTCCGGGCGATGTCCGGCGTCGTGGCCCAGCCATCCGCCTTCACCGCGCCGAGATACAGCAGCAGCCGCAGCGAGAAGTCCGTGTAGAGCGACAGACGCAGGTCGGCCCCCCGGTCGAGAGCGGCCCCAGAGGCCCGAAAATCAGTTCTTCGGCCGTTCTACACCAGGCCGGCAGCATCACCCATGCGCCGCCTTATAAACCGCAACGTCGAAAACTCGCACACAAGTTACTTGTATGAGCCGCCCGCATCGCGGCCTACAAGATGGGTGCACCAGCCCGCTATCGGCTGCGCTGTCCCCCTCGCGTCCGGCACGGCCGCGGACGGTCGCCGACCGTCCTGGCGAAAGCTGCCTATCTCACGACCCCAAGATGCCGCACTTCTTCTTCGACATCCACGATCACGAGCTCTCGCACCGGGACGAGGAGGGCAGCGAGTGGCCGGATGCCGCCTCGGCCCAGGATCAGGGCAGGCGGCTGCTGGCCGACATCGCGCGCGACGAGGTCTTCCGGCACGACCCGCTTCACCTCTCGGTGAGCATCCGCGACGATCAACGCCGGGTGGTCGCGACCTGCGCCCTCTCCCTGGCGAGTACGCCGGTCGTCTGAGCGCGAATGGGCCAAGGGAGAGGCGCAAAGGAGCGGCCCAAGAGACGCGGCACGCTGCCCGCAGGATCCGGAAGAACACGGCGATGCGGGCCGCACTGTGGCTGACGTCGAGGGCTTGGGCGAAGGCCGCCTCGGCGTCGAGGCGTTCCCGCCATCAAGGTGCGGGAGGGTGATGGTGGAGCCTAACGGGATCGAACCGATGACCTCTTCCATGCCATGGAAGCGCTCTCCCAGCTGAGCTAAGGCCCCACATTCATCATCCATCCGGGTCTGGTTCCGGATGGCGCCTCGCCGATGCCGCGGGGTGTCTGCCCTCGGGCGTTGGCGAGGCCGGTTCTATAAGCGGATGCCGATCCGCGCTCAACCCCCTTTTTCGCACCGATCGATCATTTTCGGATCGGCGCCGCCCGAAGCGGCTCGGGCGGCCGGTGGGGCGGGAGGTCAGCTCTCCTCGTCGTTCTCGATGTCGCCGTCGATCAGATCGGAGACGTCGTCGCCGGAATCCTCTTCCTCCAGGAAGGTGTCGGCATCGTCGTCGCCGCCCGCATCGTCTCCGGAATCGTTGTCGCCCGAGGTATCCACGTCGTCCTCGGCGGCCTCGACCTCATCGAGGGAGACCATCTCCGGCCCCTTCTCGTCCGTCTCGTCCTCGTCGTCCGTGCTCGCGCTGCGGGACAGGGCCGGGGCGGCGACGCGGCTCGCCGTCGTCGCCTGATAGGCCGAGCCGCACTTGGGACAGACGGCCGGGTCGCGGGCGAGATCGTAGAATTTCGCGCCGCAGTTCATGCATTGGCGCTTCAAGCCGAGTTCCGGTCTGGCCACGGGCGAAAACCTCGTCAGGGGGCTGTCAGGGGAGGGGCCCCGTTAGTCGCGGCGCGGACAGCTGTCAAATGGTGCACGGGGCAGGCCGATTTCCGCACGGAGCTCAGCGGCTTCCGGGCCACGGGGGGCCGATTTCCGGGCGCGCGGCGGGCATTGCGGAGGCCGGGCGGCCGGCATCCCATGCCGACAGTCCGGTCCGGCGGTCCAGGATGACGCCGCGCCCCATCGGTGCTAACCGGCCCGTCGATCCCCTCCGGCGTTGATACCGGCGCTCACCGGCCCGCCCGCCGCCTTCGGACCCGAATCCCGTGTCGCACGATTCCGAACCCCAGCCCCTCACCGCCTCCCCCGGCGCGCCGTTGCGCGGCTCGCTCCGGCCGCCGGGTGACAAGTCGATCTCGCACCGCGCGATGATCCTCGGCCTCCTCTCCATCGGCGAGACCCGGGTCGAGGGCCTCCTGGAGGGTGACGACGTGCTGCGCACCGCCGCCGCCGCGAAGGCGCTGGGCGCGGGCGTGGAGCGGCTCGGCGAGGGCCGCTGGGTGGTGCGCGGCGTCGGCATCGGCGGGATGAGCGACCCGGCCGAGACCCTCGATTTCGGCAATGCCGGCACCGGCTCGCGCCTGATGATGGGCGTGGTCGGCGGCCAGCCGGTCACCGCGACCTTCGACGGGGACGCTTCGCTCCGCAGCCGGCCGATGCGCCGCATCCTCGACCCGCTGGTGCGGATGGGCACCGAGGTGGTCTCCGAGGCCGAGGGCGGGCGCGTGCCGCTGACCCTGCGGGGGCCCCGAGAGGCGATCCCGATCACCTACGAGACGCCCGCCGCCTCCGCCCAGATCAAGTCGGCCGTGCTGCTCGCCGGCCTCAACGCGCCCGGCACCACGACGGTGGTCGAGGCGGCCGCGACCCGCGACCACACCGAGCGGATGCTGCGCCTGTTCGGGGCCGAGGTCGCGGTCGAGTCCTACGGCGCGGGCGGCCACGGGCGGCGCATCGCGCTCACCGGCCAGCCCACCTTGCGCGGCACCGACGTGGTGGTGCCGGCCGATCCTTCCTCGGCGGCCTTCCCGCTGGTGGCGGCCCTGATCGTGCCGGGCTCCGAGGTGACGATTCAAGGCGTGATGATGAACCCGCTGCGCACGGGCCTGATCACCACGCTCCTCGAGATGGGCGCCGACATCGAGCGCCTGCGCGAGCGCGAGGAGGGCGGCGAGACCGTCGCCGACCTGCGGGTGCGCGCGAGCCGGCTGAAGGGTGTGGACGTGCCGGCCGAGCGGGCGCCCGCGATGATCGACGAGTACCCGGTGCTCGCCGTCGCCGCCGCCTTCGCCGAGGGCACCACCCGGATGAACGGCCTGCACGAGCTGCGGGTGAAGGAATCGGACCGCCTTGCGGCGGTCGCCGCCGGCCTCAAGGCGAACGGCGTCGCCCATCTGGTCGAGGGCGACGACCTCGTGGTGCACGGCGACGGCGCGGCGCCCCGGGGCGGCGGCACGGTCGCGACTCATCTCGACCACCGCATCGCCATGGCGTTCCTCGTGATGGGTTTGGCGACCGTCAAGCCCGTCACCGTCGACGACGGCGCGATGATCGCCACGAGCTTCCCGAGCTTCCTGCCGACGATGCGGGCGCTCGGCGGCGGGATCGCGGAGTAAGGCGATGCCGATGGTGATCGCGATCGACGGCCCCGCGGCCTCGGGCAAGGGCACGCTCGCCAAGCGGCTGGCCGACCATTACGGCCTGCCCCACCTCGACACGGGGCTGCTCTACCGGGCGGTCGCGCTGACCCTGATCGACGCGGGCGCCGCCCTCGACGACGAGGCCGCCGCGTCCCGGGCGGCGGCCAGCCTGATCGCCGACCGCCTCGCCGACCCGCGCCTGCGCGAGCGCGCGATGGGCGAGGCGGCCTCGCGCATCTCCGGCATCCCGGCGGTGCGCGCGGCGCTGCTCGCCTGGCAGCAGCGCTTCGCCGGCACCCCCGACGGCGCCGTGCTCGACGGGCGCGACATCGGCACGGTGATCTGCCCGGACGCGCGGGTGAAGCTCTTCATCACGGCGAGCGCGGAGGAGCGCGCGCGGCGGCGCCACCGCGAGCTGACGGGCCGCGGCGAGGCGGTCTCCCTCGCGGCGATCCTCGCCGACATCCAGGCCCGCGACGCCCGCGACGCCTCGCGCAGCGCTGCCCCGCTCAAGGCCGCGGCCGACGCGGTGGTGCTCGACACGACCGAGCTCGACGCCGACGAGGCCTTCGCCGCGGCCCGCGCCGTGGTGGATCGCGCCCGCACCCAGTGACGCCTGGAGGCTCCCTCCCGCGCCGCCCTCTGCCGCACGGCGGCGGAGGGGCAGCGTGAGCGAGCCCGCCGCGCCTGCGTGCCCCGAGCGCCGGGCCTCTTTCCCGCTCCTCGTCGCCGTGACCATGACGGGCACGCTGGCGCTGCACATCTTCGTGCCGGCGCTGGCGGACGCGGCCGCGGATCTCGGCACCACGCCGGCCGCGGCGCAGCTCACCATCACGCTCTTCCTCGTGGGGCTGGCGGGCGGGCAGCTCGTCTACGGGCCGCTCTCGGACCGCTACGGGCGCCGCCCGGTGCTGATCGCGGGGCTCGGCCTCTATCTCGCCGGCCTGCTCCTCGCGCTTCTCGCCCCGAACATCACCGTCCTGGTGATCGCCCGCGTGCTGCAGTCGCTCGGCGCCTGCAGCACGCTGGTGATCGGCCGTGCCATGGTGCGGGACGTCTCGGCGAGCACCGACGCGGCGCGCCGGATGGCCTTGCTCACCATGGCGATGACGCTGACCCCCGCGCTCGCCCCGGCCCTCGGCGGCCTCGTCGATATCTGGCTCGGCTGGCGCGCCGTGTTCGGGGTGCTGGCCCTGCTGGTCGGCGTGCTGGGCGCACTGGTGGTCTTCACCTTGCCGGAGACGAACCGGCACCCGGTGGCGCTGCCGGGGCCCAGCGCGATGGCCGCGGCCTACCTGCGGCTCCTGCGCATCCCGGTCTTCCGGGCCTATCTGGTGGCGGGCGCCTGCGCGGGCACCAGCCTCTACGCCTTCCTGGCGGTGGCGCCCTTCCTGCTCGTCGACCGGCTCGGCCGCTCGTCGGGCGAGGTGGGGCTCGACTGCCTGATCGTGGTGTTCGGCATGGTGGCGGGGGCGGTAGCGGCGAACCGGCTGGCCGGCCGCGTACCGATCCGGCGCCTCGCCCGGACCGGCAACCTCGTCTGCCTCGCGGGTGCCGGCACGCTCCTGGCGATCGACCAGTCCGGCCTCCTCGGTCTGGTCAGCCTGATCCTCCCGCTCATCGTCTACGCGGTCGGCGTCGGCCTCGTGGGCCCGAACGCGGTGGCCGGGCTGATGAACGTCGACCCGCGCGCGGCGGGCGCGGCCTCCAGCCTCTACGGCTTCACCCAGATGACCTTCGGCGCCGTCTTCACCGTCGCGGTCGGGCTCTGGCATCAGAGCAGCGCGACCCCTGTCGCCGCCACGCTGCTCGGGGCCGCGACCGTCGCGGGCATCGCGTTGCGGCGCGCCTGAGGCGGCCGCCCGGACGTGCGGGAGGCCGCCTCAGGCGCCCCCCCGTTCCGGCGTCGCGATCCGTGCCCGCCTTCAGGCGGCCCGGACGGTGGCGAGGAAGCGCCCGACCTCGCCGGTGAGGTGCTCGGACTGGCGCGAGAGCTCGCCGGCCGCGCCGAGCACCTGGGCGGCGGCGGCGCCGGTATCCTCCGAGGCCCGGGCCACGCCGACGATGTTCCCGGTCACAGCGCTGGTGCCGACCGAGGCCTGGGCGACGTTGCGGACGATCTCCTGGGTCGCCGCCCCCTGCTCCTCTACCGCCGCCGCGATCGAGGTCGCCACGCCCGAGATCTCGCGGATCCGGCCCGTGATGCTGCCGATCGCCTGCACGGCCTGCTCCGTCGAGCCCTGGATCCGCCCGATCTGGGCCGAGATGTCCTCGGTGGCCCGCGCCGTCTGGGAGGCGAGCTCCTTCACCTCGCTGGCCACCACCGCGAAGCCCCGGCCCGCCTCGCCCGCGCGCGCCGCCTCGATCGTGGCGTTCAAGGCCAGCAGGTTGGTCTGGCCCGCGATCGAGGAGATCAGCGCCACCACGTCGCCGATCTTGGAGACCGCGCCGCTCAGCTCGTGCACCAGTGCGGCGGTCTCGTCGGCCTCGCCGACCGCCCGCCGGGCGAGGTCGGCCGAGCCGGCGACCTGCCGGCCGATCTCACCGACCGAGGCACCGAGTTCCTCGGCCGCCGCCGCGACCGTCCCGACATTGGCGGCCGCCTCCTCGGCGGCGGCGGCGACGCCGGTGGATTGGGCGGCGGTCTGGGTCGCGGCCGCCGTCATGGTCTGGGCGGTGGCCTGCAATTCGGTGGCGGAGGCGGAGACGGTGCCGACGATGCCGCCGACCGCGCGCTCGAAGCCGTCGGCGAGCTCGACCATGGTGCGGCGGCGCTCCTCGGCGGCGGCCGCATCCGCGATGCGCCGGATCTCGGCCTGCTCGGCGGCCTTCTGCGCCACCATCGCCTTGATGCCCTCGACGGCGCGGCCCACCGCGCCGATCTCGTCCCCGCGCCGCGCCTCCGCGATCTCCGCCTCGATCTCGCCGCGAGCCATCCGCTGCAGCACCGCGACCAGACGGCCGAGCGGCCGGCTGATGCCGAGAACGACGATGCCGACGGCGAGCGCGAGGGCCGCCACAAGGCCGGCCATGGCGGTACCGATGAGCACGGCGGTCGCGCTCGCGGCCTCGGCGGCCGCCTCCGCCTTCGCCTTCGCGAGTTCCTGAGTCAGAACGTCGATCCGCTGCTGCACCGCGTCGCGCACGGCGCTGCGTGCCGGGGTGCCCTCGACCAGCGCGATGCGGGCGGCCGCCTCGGGCTCGCCCTTCAGGGCCAGCAGGGTCGCCCGGTCGAGGACGGCGAAATAGTCGGTGACGCTCTGGCGCACCTTCTGCAGGATCGCGCGCCGCTCGGGCGTATCGGCGAGGCGGATCAGGGTGTCGACCGCCACGTAGCTGGCGGCCACCGCCTCGTCGTAACGCGCCTTGTAGCCGGTGCGCTCGGCCGGCCGGGTCTCGATAACGATGTTGCGGCTCTGGACCGTCGCCTCGGTGACGTTGATGCGGGCGCCGAGGATGTTCTCCAACCGCGCGGCCTGGATGTCGATGATGTCCCGTGTCCGCCCAGCGAGGATGTCCAGGGCGCCGCGCGCCTGCATCACGAGACCGGCCGCGACCAGCGAAACAACCAGAAGTGGAATGATCACCTTCGCGATGATCGGGACCCGGTTCAGGAAAGTCATGATTGCCATCGACAAGCAGGAGTGCCGATGACAGGGGCGTTGCGCGCCGTGAAAGCCGCGTTAACGATGCAACCAGAGCGCGAGCATGGCGACGGGAAGCAGCGCTGAGCGACCGATGTTACAGTAATCTGACGCCTTCGACCCGGCGGCGGGCACCGATGCGTCAGCCGCCCGTCATCGGCGGAAAGAAGGCGATCTCCGCGGCCCCCGCGATCGACGCCTCGGGCTTGGCATGGACTCGATCGATCGCGGCGCGCACCACCCGGGGATTCTCGAAGGCGTGGGCGTATTCCTCGCCGCGCCCCCGCAGCCAGCCGACGAGGTCGGCGAGCGTCCGGACCTCGGCCGGCGGCTCCACCACCTCCTCGGGGCGGCCAACGCGCTCGCGCACCCAGGCGAAATAGACGAGCTTCATCGGACGGGACCTCCTGCGGCGCGACCGGACCCGCTCAGCGCGGGTCGTCGATGGCGTGCTTCACGCCGGCCCTCATGTAGTCCCAGCCGGTCCAGAGCGTGAGGGCGGCGGCGATCCACAAGAGGACGAGGCCGATGCGCTCGGTGCCCGGCAGCACCGTCTCGCCGGCCGGCCCGGCGACGAGGAAGCCCAGGGCCAGCAGCTGCACCGTGGTCTTCCACTTGGCGACCCGACTCACCGGCAGGCCGACCTTCAGCTCGGCGAGATACTCGCGCAGGCCCGAGACCAGAACCTCGCGGCAGAGGATCACGATCGCGGCCCAGGTCGAGGCACCCGCGATGGTCTGGTCGGCCACCAGCATCAGCAGGCAGGCGGCCACCAGCAGCTTGTCGGCGATCGGGTCGAGCATGCGCCCGAGCGCCGAGGATTGCCCGTAGGTGCGGGCGACGTAGCCGTCGAGATAGTCGGTGATCGCGGCGGCGGCGAAGACCGCGAGCGCCGTGAACCGGGCTGTGTGCGAATCGGGCCAGAACAGCAGCCCGACCATCACCGGAACGGCGACGAGGCGTCCGTAGGTGAGGCAGTTCGCGAGCGTCCAGGCCTGCGACCGGCGTCGGGGGAGGACGGCGTTCATCGGCGCGGTGAAATCACGGCTTCCCTCGGGCGTCAACGGCTCAGTCCCCTCGCGCGCCTCAGGAGCCCGCATGGAAGAAGTCGTACACGGCGCGCGCCGTCGCGGCGTTCACGCCGGGCGTCTTGGCGAGGTCCTCCAGCGCGGCGCGCTGGATCGCCTTCACGGTACCGAAATGGTGCAGGAGCGCGCGCTTGCGAGTGGGGCCGATGCCAGCGATCTCGTCGAGCGGGTTCTTCACCATCTCGCGCTTGCGCTTGGCCCGGTGGCTGCCGATGGCGAAGCGGTGGGCCTCGTCGCGCAGGCGCTGCACGAAGTAGAGCGTCGGGTCGCGCGGCGGCAGGCGGAAGGGCGGCCGGCCGGGCACGAAGAAGGTCTCGCGGCCCGCGTCCCGGTCGCGGCCCTTGGCGACGCCGACGAGGGGCACGTCGGTGACGCCGACCTCCTCGAGCGCCGTGCGGGCCGCGTCGAGCTGCCCCTTGCCGCCGTCGATCAGCACGAGATCGGGCCAGGCCGGGAAGGCGTCGGAATCCGCCTGCGGCTCCGGCACCGGCTCCGCCACGCCGCCCTCCAGCGCCGAGACGGCGGCCTCGCGCGCGGTTCGGGGCGCCTCCTTGACCAATCGCTTGAAGCGCCGCTGCAGCACCTCGCGCATCATCCCGTAATCGTCGCCCGGGGTCAGCTCCTCCGACTTGATGTTGAAGGTGCGGTAATGCGTCTTCATGAAGCCGGTGGGGCCTGCCACGATCATGCCGCCGACCGCGTTCGTGCCCATGATGTGCGAGTTGTCGTAGACCTCGATCCGGCGCGGCGCCCGCTCCAGCCCGAAGGCCTGCCCCAGGGCGGTGAGCAGCTTGCCCTGCGAGGCGGTGTCGGCGAGGCGCCGCGCCAGCGCCTCCTTGGCGTTGCGCTGGGCGTAGTCGACGAGGTTCTTCCGCTCGCCGCGGCGCGGCCAGTGGATCTCGACCCGGTGCTCGACCCGGCTCGAGAGGGCGGCGGCGACGAGTTCCGCATCCTCGACCGCGTGGCTCGTCAGGATGGTCCGCGGCGCCGGCTTGTCGTCGTAGAACTGGCCGATGAAGGAGCCCAGTACCTCTTCCGGCGTCATGGTGCGGTCGGCCTTCGGGAAGTAGGCGCGGTTGCCCCAGTTCTGGAAGTTGCGGAAGAAGAACACCTCGATGCAGAACTGGCCGGCCTGCTCGTCGAGCGCGAAGACGTCGGCCTCCTCGACCCCTTGGGTGTTCACCCCCTGGACGCCCTGGATGGCGGACAGCGCCGCGATGCGGTCGCGAAAGCGCGCGGCGCGCTCGAACTCCATCGCGTCGGAGGCCTCCTGCATCTCGGCGCGCATGCGGTCCTTCACGGCGTTCGACTTGCCGTCGAGGAAGTGCTTGGCCGCCTCCGCCATGCCCCGGTAATCGGCCTCGCCGATCTCGCCCGTGCAGGGGCCGGAGCAGCGCTTGATCTGGAAGAGCAGGCAGGGCCGGGTGCGGTTCTCGTAGTAGCTGTCCGTGCAGGTGCGCAGCAGGAAGGCGCGCTGCAGGGCGTTGACCGTGCGGTTCACCGCCCAGACGCTGGCGAAGGGGCCGTAATAGCTGCCCTTGCGCCGCCGCGCGCCGCGGTGCTTCACGATCTGAGGGGCCGGCCCGTCGTCGGTGACGAGGATGTAGGGGAAGGACTTGTCGTCCCGCATCAGCACGTTGAAGCGGGGCTTGAGCTGCTTGATGAGGTTCGCTTCGAGGAGCAGCGCCTCGGTCTCGGTCGCGGTGGTGACGAACTCCATCGCCGCCGTCTGCGAGATCATCCGGGCGATGCGGTTCGAGTGCGCCTGGCCCCGCGCGTAGGAGCCGACCCGCGCCTTCAGGTTCTTGGCCTTTCCGACGTAGAGGACGTCGCCCTTGGCGTCGAACATCCGGTAGACGCCGGGCGAGGTCGGCAGCGTCGTCCAGAAGCGCCGGATCACCTCGGTGCCGGCCTGAACGGCGCCCGGCTCGAAATCGAAGTCGATCTCCTGGCCGTCCTCGGGCAGGAGATCGGGGGCCTCGTCGTCGCGGCCGTCCTCGGAGCCGTCGTCGAAGCGGTCGGGCGGAAGGTCTGACGGGGCGCGCCGGCTCATGCGGCTGATCTAAGCGTCCCGGATTCGCCGGGGAAGGGGCTGCGAGCCGCTCTCTTCCCCGAACCGGCGACGACTTCGGCGGCGCGCTCTAGTCGAACAGCGCGTCGATGTCCGACTGGTCGACATGGCCCGGATCCTCCTCGAGCTTCGGCCCGTTGAGAAGCGAAGACTCGTCGTCCGGATCGGCCGCATCGACCGGGCCGAGGATATCGCGAAAACTCTCCAGGCTGTTCCAGGTCTCGAGAACCCGGTCGAGATGGTCCTCGACGAATTTCATCACGCCGACGATCTTGCTGATGCGCTGGCCGGTCAGGTCCTGGAAGTTGCAGGCCTCGTAGGCGACGACGACCCGCTCGAGGATCGCGTCGACGTTCTCCTGGGCCGCCTTGCCCAGGTTGCCCGCGCGCAGCATGTTGGCGTTCTGCTCGATCTCCTCCATCACGGTGAGAAGGGTCGAGGTCGCGTTCTCGGTGGATTCCACCACCGCGTCGAGCTCGTCCGCGGCCCGGCGCATGCCCTTGCCGGTGTTCTCGGAGCGGTGCAGGGCAGCGATCTCGGACTTCGTCCGGGCGATCGCGTCCTTCATCACGTCGAGCTCGGAGCGCATGGCGAAGGCCTCGGCGAGCTCGCGCCGACACGCATCCACCGTCTCGCCGGCACTCGCCTGGGTGATGCGGCGCAGGTCCTGGATGGCGCCGAGGATCTCGTCGAGCCGCGCCGTGTCGGCGGGCGCCGCCTCAGCGACGGCCGGAGCCTGCACCGGGGCGATGCCGAAACTGTCTTCGATGCGGTAGCGCTTCTGGATCATCGCGGCGGGTCGGCCTTCTGGACGTTCTGCCAAGATTAGCGCCGAGGGGGTTTCCAGAGGGTTTCCAATTTTTCAACGCGGATCGGTGGATCCGATCTTTAAGGGAGGGTTCACGCTGAATCCGTCGCGCCGGGGGAGATCCCGGACGTGCGGCTGGATTCACCATCTTCCTTCACCGGATTCGCGGGGGCTGGCCGGATCGTCCAGGGCGAGCGGGCCGACTTCCAAGCCCGTCAGGCGCGGGGGGTGGACGATGGCGGGGCGTGTGCGGTTGGGAGTGTGCGCGGTGGTGGTCCTCGCCACGGCGGGGATCGGGCCGGCGGCGGCGCAGGCCCGCTACGCCGAGCCGGGCGCCTATGGCGGCGGCCTGATCGAGTACCTGATGACCGGCAGCGTGCCCGCGCGGAGCGCGGCCGCCTACGCGGATCCCGGCCCGCGCGCCTATCCGGCCTATCCGGGTGCGACGCGCTACGGCGCCGCGGTCCCGGGCCGGGCTTGGCAGCCAGAGCGCCACGCCGCCCTGCCGCAGGCGCCCGTCGCGGCCTCGCGGGCCGAGGCTTGGCCCTATCCAGGCGCGGCCGATCCGATGACCGGCCCTGTGCCGCAGGAGGCCATGCAGCAGGCAGCCGAACCCCGCGAGGAGCGGATCGGCCGCGGCCTCGACCCGCGCTTCCAGCGTCAGGAGGTCGCCTATCACGGGCCGCAGCGGCCGGGCACCATCGTGGTCGATACGCCCAACAAATATCTCTACCTCGTCCAGCCGGGCGGCCGGGCGCTGCGCTACGGCATCGGCGTCGGCCGGCCGGGCTTCGCCTGGGCTGGACTGAAGACGGTGAGCCGCAAGGCGGAGTGGCCGGACTGGACGCCGCCGCGGGAGATGCTGGCCCGCCGCCCCGACCTGCCCCGCCACATGGCGGGCGGCCCGGAGAACCCGCTGGGCGCGCGCGCCCTCTATCTCGGCTCGTCGCTCTACCGCATCCACGGCACCAACGAGCCGCACACGATCGGCCAGTCGGTCTCCTCGGGCTGCATCCGCATGATGAACGCAGACGTGGTCGACCTCTACGAGCGCGTGCCGGTCGGCACGCGCGTCGAGGTGATGTGATGGGGCCGGCGCCGCGCGGGTCGCGGCGCCGGCCCCTGGAGCCTCAGGCCCAGTCGCTGTCGTCGCCGCCGTCCATGTCGCCGGCGAAGTCCTCGCCGCCGCCCGCGCCGCCGTCATCGTAGCCGCCGCCGAGCGGGGCGCCGAAATCCTGCGTGTTGGCGTTGTCCGAGCCGTAGTAGTTGTTCACGACCGTCTCGCCGCCGCCGCCGAGCCCCGCCGCGGCCGCGCTGCCGAGCTGCGAGTGGCCGCCCGCGAAAGCGTTGGACAGCGCGCTGCCGAGCAGCATGCCGCCCGCCGCGCCCGCCGCCATCGGCAGGGCGGTCGCCATGAAGCCGCCGCCGCGCGCCGGCTGCTGCGGCTGGCCGCCCCAGGGACCACCCTGCGGGCCGCCCTGCTGGGGATAGCCGCCCTGCTGCGGGTAGCCCTGCGGCCCCTGCTGCGGGTAGCCGGGCTGCTGGCCGTAGCCGGGCTGGCCGCCCCAGGCGCCGCCCTGCGGGCGCGGGGGCTCCTGGCGCTGGCCGCCGCCGAAGATGCTCGACAGGAAGCCGCCGCCGGAGCTCTGCGGCTGCGCCTGCTGGCGGCGCGCCTCCTCCAGCTGCTGGTTGAGGCTCTTGATCGCCTCCTCCTGCACGTAGATCAGCTGGGCCATCGCGTAGGGCGCGTAGGGCTGCTGACGGATCCGGTCGGCGATGAAGCGCTCGGCATCCGCGTCGCGGGGCTGGCTCGCGGCCTGCTCCAGGCGCTGGAAGATGCCGTTGATGACGTCGCGTTCTTCGCTGTTCATGGGGTCGTCCTCCTCGAGTCACGACCCGCGGGCAATCACGGGCCGCGCGGACGCCAGAGCAAATGGGGAGGGCGCCAGTCCTTTGTCAGGGGCGGATGCGAAAACTTCGCCGTTCGCGACGGTAAGATTTTCGGGATTAAAGTCGAACCCAAACGAAAAAGCCCGGCACGCGGCCGGGCTTCGAAAAGCGCACGCGGGCGCCGACCGCAAGGCCGGCCGGCACCCGGAGAGCTTGGTCTTAGTACGAGCCGAACTTGTAGTTCACACCGGCGCGGACGACGGCGAACTCGGTGTCGCGACGGGCATTGGCCAGACCCGAGACCAGGAGGGTGTTCGGGCCGCCGGCGACGTAGGTCTGCCCGGCGAAGTTGGTGGCGAAGGCGCCGTTGTTACGGCTGCCCTGGTCGAGGTTCACGTAGAGACCTTCGACCTTCAGCGTCACGGCCGAGGAGCGGAAGAAGTTCAGGAACGAGTCGGTCGGGAGCGCGTACTCGACGCCGCCGCCCACGGTCCAGCCGGTCTGGAAGTCGTCGCGGCTGGAGTTGGGCAGGCCGAAGTCGCGGCCGCCGCCCGAGCCGTAGGCGAAGCCGCCGGTGGCGTAGACGAGGGTGCGGTCGAAGGCGTAGCCGAGGCGGCCGCGCACGGTGCCGAAGTAGTCGAGGCTCGACAGGCCGTTCGGGTTGTAGACGAGCGAGCCGGGAACCAGGGTGCTGCCGGCGGGCGCCGCGAAGGCGAAGCGGTTCCGGTTGCGGCCGAAATCGGCGTACTGGGCGTCGGCCTCGACACCGATGACCACGCCCGAGCCGGGGGTCAGCTGGTAGTTGTAGCCGATCTGGCCACCGCCGACGAAGCCGTCGGAGGAGCGCTCACCACCGAAGGCGAGCACGCCCGAGGTGAAGGTGTTGCCGGCGGCGAAGAGGCGGGTGCCGGGCGAGACGGCGACGACGGTGGGGGCGCGGTCATCGCCCGTGCCGAAGCCGTAGCCCGCGTTGAAACCGGCGTAGAAGCCCGTCCAGGTGAAGACCGGAACCGGCGTGAAGACCGGCGGCGGGGCGGC
>NZ_BPQM01000083.1 GCF_022179245.1 Methylobacterium gregans | reverse complement strand
CACGATCTCAGACATACGAACTTCGCGGGCCTCCCAAGGGTCGTCGGCAACAGTTCGGGGCTATAGCTCAGCTGGGAGAGCGCCTGCATGGCATGCAGGAGGTCAGCGGTTCGATCCCGCTTAGCTCCACCAATCCTCATCCTCCGACAAAGCCGCCTCGCTGCCCCGCGAGGCGGCTTTGTCGCGTCTGGCGTATAGTAACCGCAACGCCGTGTTAGGCGGCATGGCGTAAGCCTGTTCCGGGGATGAGGGAGCGGGCGAGAGATGCTCGACGAAGCTTTCAAGCATGTCCGCTACGCCGTGGCCCTGCGGGATTGCGCGCAGCGGAGCCGGACGGCGGCCGAACGCCAGCTCCTGACGATCCTGGCCTCCGTGCATGAGCGGCGCGGCCGCGCCCTGATCAGCGCCATCGAGGCCCACAAGCGGGCGACCGCCGGATCGCGCCGGCTCGGTCGCTGATCCCCTCTCAGGCAGCGAACCGGTCGGCGCCGCAGCGGCGAAGGTGCTCGCGAAACCCGTCGCGCTCGCGCCGAACGGCCGCGAGCTCCGCGCGGAGAGCCATGACCTCGGCTTGCAGCTCGCCGGAATCGACGGCCATCTCCACGCACTGGTCCTGCACCTCAGCGAGTTGCAGGCGCAACTCGACGATCTCGTTCGCCAGTTCGAGCAAGGCTGCGCTCGGATCGGGCACGGGCTTCTCCCAGGGTGGCCCGGCGCGCCGAGGGGCGTCGCAGTCGGGCCTCCAGAACTCGGCCTCCGGCCCTTAACAAGACCTTACCGGGATCCCGCGAATGCGGTGGACAAGCCTGGGGCTGGCTGCGGGACGGGGCGTGCGTAACCGCAGACGGGCGCTCCCCGGCCGCTCGAAATGCCGCTACCGTTCGGTATCGATCCCGCGTGAGCGAACACGATCGGCGCGGGATCGCAAGGGCGGAGACCCATCGCGCGAGGCGGAGGCTGCCTGCGGCGCGGATGTTCAGGTTTCGGGAGGTCTGAGATCTTTCGCGAGTGCAGGGCAGGGCCCCGGGGCTGCGCGCCCCGGACCTCGCCCAAGGGCCTCGGGCCCTCGGAGATCCCCGACAAGGAGCCGGCGAAGACCGGCCTGACCATGGACCAGCCAGGGAGGAGACCATGAGGCAGTATGTCGGCGCGATCGACCAGGGCACGACCAGCAGCCGCTTCATCGTGTTCGATCGCGAGGGACGCATCATCGTCTGCAAGCAGCGCGAGCACGCGCAGATCTACCCGCGTCCCGGCCATGTCGAGCACGATCCGCTGGAGATCTGGGCGAACACGCAAGGGGTGATGCGCGCGGCGCTGGAGGCGGCAAACCTCGCGCCGCAGGACCTTCTCTCGATCGGCATCACCAACCAGCGCGAGACCACGCTGATCTGGGACCGGCGGACGGGCAAGCCGCTGCACAACGCGCTGGTCTGGCAGGACACCCGCAACGACCGGCTGGTGGCCGCGTACCAGCGGGACGGCGGGCGTGACCGCTTCCGGACGCTCACCGGGCTGCCGCTGGCGAGCTACTTCTCCGGGTTGAAGCTGCGCTGGCTGCTCGACCACGTGGAGGGCGCCCGGGAGAAGGCCGAGGCGGGCGACGTCCTGTTCGGCACCATCGACACCTGGCTGATCTGGAACCTGACGGGCGGGCCAGAGGGCGGCCTGCACATCACCGACACGACCAATGCGAGCCGCACGCAGCTGATGGGGCTGGAGAGCCTCGCCTGGGACGATTCCATGCTCGCGGCCTTCGGCATTCCGCGGGCGATGCTGCCGGAGATCGTCTCCTCCTCCCAGGTCTACGGCGACACGAAGGTGCCGTTCGCGGGCGTGCCGATCGCCGGCATCCTGGGCGACCAGCAGGCGGCGCTCTTCGGCCAGACCTGCTTCCAGCCGGGTGAGGCCAAGAACACCTACGGCACCGGCTGCTTCGCGCTGATGAACACCGGCGAGACGCCCGTGCCCTCAACCTGCGGCCTCGTCACCACCGTCGGCTACAAGCTCGACGGCAAACCCGCGATCTACGCGCTCGAGGGCTCGATCGCGATCACCGGTGCCCTGGTGCAGTGGCTGCGCGACAATCTCGGGCTGATCCGGAACAGCGCCGAGATCGAGCAGCTCGCCCAGACCGTCGCGGACAACGGCGGCGTCTACTTCGTGCCGGCCTTCTCGGGCCTCTACGCGCCGCACTGGTGCGAGTCGGCCCGCGGCCTGATCATCGGGCTCACCCGCTACGCCCACAAGGGCCACATCGCCCGCGCCTGCCTGGAAGCGACCGCCTTCCAGACCCGCGAGGTGCTGGAGGCGATGGCGACGGATTCCGGCATTCCGGTGCGCGAGCTGCGCTCGGACGGCGGCATGGTGGCCAACACCGCGCTGATGCAGTTCCAGGCCGACATCCTCGACGTCGCCGTGGTCCGCCCGAAGGTCACCGAGACCACGGCGCTCGGTGCCGCCTACGCGGCCGGCCTCGCCACCGGCTACTGGCGAAGCCAGGACGACCTCGTGCGCAACTGGGGCGTCGACCGGCGCTGGGAGCCCGAGATGGACGCGGCCCATCGCGACCGGATCTACGCCGCCTGGGGACGGGCCGTGAAACGCTCCTTCGACTGGGCCGAGCCGGAGGTGTGAGCCGGCGGCCGGTCAGCGCGCCGGAACGGTTAGGGAAGAACGACCCTTCGAGGTGCCGGCCGGCATCTGAGCGCCCCGCTCAGCCCTCCTCGCCCTGGCGGTCGCGGTCGAGCTGCCGCAGCAGCTCGGCGAGCCGCGGATCCAGGCCCTCGTCCAGAACGGGCTCGTAGAGGGCCTGAAGCTGCCGGCCGAGACGCTCGCGCGCCAGCGCGTCGAGCACGGGGCCGTTATCCGGGGCGTCGCGAGAGGGCGTCATGATGGAGATATTGCCCGGCACCGGCGCGCGGCAAGTCGGATCGGCACACCACACCGCCTCCGATGCATCATTGTGCTTGAGCCCGCCCGCCGAGCGCATTAAAAACCCTCGGACCCGAACCAAGAAAAAAGGCCACCCCCGAAGGAGCGGCCCGAAGTCTAGGGAGGAAACGCCCAAAAGAGGGCTGCGCGACCGCGACGCCATCGCGATCGTGCGCAATCGTTGTGACACGCCATGCTGCGCCGCACCATCCCCGGATTGGGGGAGGGAGACATGCGCTGAATGCATGGATTAGATGGATCCCGCGGCAGCTGGGAGATGGTCGAGCACGGACCGAATCTTCCGGGGGATCTTCTTAAGACAACGGCGTCACCATCGGCACGCTGTTTTCCGGAAGGCCGCCGATGGTGCTGCTGTACGTGTCCGCCGCGTGGATGGGCGGGATCCTGACCCTGGCCGCCCTGTGGCAGCCCCTCGGCCCGGCGCTCGCGCTGGTCGCGGCACCCTTGGGCGCGAGCGCGGTTACTGCCGGTGCGGCCTGCCTGATCGGCCTCCGCGCGAATGTTCGGCGCGGCCGGGGCGGTCCACCCCCGGGCGGCTTGGCCTTCGCTTGGCTGCGGGCCCGCTGAGAGCCCGCTGACGGTTCGCCGATCGCCCGAGACTGGCATTCGGGTGGCGTTGCGCGCACAAGACAGGGAGATCCGGCGGGGAAAACCGCCACCCATGGAGCGCCTGTCGATGAACCCGGCCGACCTCGCCGCGCATGCCCATCAGGTTCTGCAGGAGGCGGACATCGCCGAGCTGCCGAACCGCTACCGCGGCAAGGTGCGCGACAACTACGACCTCGCGGACGGGCGGCGCATCCTCATCACCACCGACCGGATCAGCGCCTTCGACCGGGCGCTCGCCGCGATCCCCTTCAAGGGCGCGGTGCTGACCCGGACCGCGCGCTTCTGGTTCGAGCACACGGCCGACATCTGCCCCAACCACGTCCTCGCCTACCCGGACCCGAACGTCGTGGTGGCGAAGCGCCTCGACATCCTGCCGGTCGAGGTGGTGGTGCGGGGCTACCTGGCGGGCACCACCTCGACCTCGATCCTGACCCGCTACCGGGCCGGCGAGCGGACGCTGTACGGCCACCGCTTCCCGGACGGGATGCGCCCGAACGAGCGGCTGCCGCAGGCCATCATCACCCCCACCACCAAGGCCTTCGACGGCGGCCACGACGAGCCGCTGACCGAGGCCGAGATCCTGGAGAAGGGCCTGCTCACCGCGGAGCAGTGGCGCACGGTGTCGGAGGCGGCGCTCGCCCTGTTCGCGCGCGGACAGGCGCTCGCGGCCGAGCGCGGCCTGATCCTGGCCGACACCAAGTACGAGTTCGGCACCGACGCGGACGGGCGCATCCTGCTCGCCGACGAGATCCACACCCCGGACAGCAGCCGGTACTGGTTCGCCGAGAGCTATCCGGAGCGGCTCGCCGCCGGCACGAGCCCGGAGAGCTTCGACAAGGACTTCGTGCGCAACTGGGTGGTGGCCCGCTGCGACCCCTACCGCGACCCGATCCCCGAGATCCCCGCCGAGGTCGTGCTGGGGACGGCCGCCGTCTACATCCGCGCCTACGAGACCATCACGGGCGAGCGTTTCGCGCTGCCCGACCCGGCCGAGGTCCCGCTGGAGCGCGTCCGCCGCAACCTCGCGGCGGCCGGGCTGCTGGGCGAGCCGGCCTGAGGCCGGCGGCGAACCTTCCAGGCCGGCGCCGCCGGCCGACAGGGACGCCCTGCGGCGCGCCCGATCTTTGAAAGCACTTTCCGGGGGCGGAGGCGTAGATTTCCATCGTGGCGCAGGCGTTTGGGGACGCCGCGCGCATCCGAGCGGCGAGCGGGCACGATGGCTTTGAACCACAGGATCGGCTTCGAGACGATCGACTTCGACAGGACCGATGCGGTGCGGAGATCGCGCCCGCGCCCGCCGTGTCCGGGCCCAGTTCCGACGACTGGCCCGGCACGCAAGGACGATGGCGATGTTCGATCTCGACGCGACGCTTGATCTTCTCGATACCCCCGCGCTCCCGGCGGACGACGACGCCCCGTGGGCAGCGCGCGACCGCGATCACGGGCGGGCCGCGCTGGCAGCCGCCCTCGACGACGGGCTCCTGTCCGAGGAGGTCGACGCGATCCTGGACGGCCGCCGGGTGGTCGAGGCCTTCCCGGTCCGCTGGGGCGAGAGCCCGCCGGCCTACGCGACCCGCGCCGTCGCCGAGATGATGGCCGCCTACCTGCGCTAGCCGCCGCACCGTACGGGCGCCGCCGCACCGTACGGGCGCCGCCGCCCTATAGCGGAACGCTATGGCCCGGTGACGCAAGCTGTATTTGTGGCCGCGACCGCACCCTCCTAGATCGTTCCGAACCCGTGCCGGACGCGCGGGACGGCGGGGAGGACGCGATGCGGACGATCGACCACGGTCAGCACCAGGACATCCGCGACGCGGTGCGCGCGCTCTGCGCCGAGTTCCCGCCCGAGTACCACCGCAAGGTCGACGAGGCCCGCGGCTATCCGGAAGCCTTCGTCGATGCGCTCACCAAGGCCGGCTGGATGGCGGCGCTGATCCCCGAGGCCTATGGCGGCTCAGGGCTGGGGCTCACGGAAGCCTCCGTGATCATGGAGGAGATCAACCGCTCGGGCGGCAATTCCGGCGCCTGCCACGGGCAGATGTACAACATGAACACGCTGGTGCGGCACGGTTCCGAGGCGCAGCGCCGGCACTACCTGCCCCGGATCGCGGCCGGGGAACTCCGCCTGCAATCGATGGGCGTGACGGAGCCGACGGCGGGCACCGACACGACGAAGATCAAGACCACGGCGGTGCGCCGGGGCGATCGCTGGGTGATCAACGGCCAGAAGGTCTGGATCTCGCGCATCCAGCACTCCGACCTGATGATCCTCCTGGCCCGCACCACGCCGCTCGATCAGGTCGCCAAGAAGTCCGAGGGTCTCTCGATCTTCCTCGTGGACCTGCACGCGGCGCAGAAGAAGGGGATGGCGGTCCGGCCGATCCTCAACATGGTCAACCACGAGACCAACGAGCTGTTCTTCGACGACCTCGAGATCCCGGCCGAGAACCTGATCGGCGAGGAGGGGCAGGGCTTCCGGTACATCCTCACCGGGCTCAACGCCGAGCGGGCGCTGATCGCGGCCGAGTGCATCGGCGACGGCTACTGGTTCATCGACAAGGTCACCGCCTACGCGAAGGAGCGCACCGTGTTCGGTCGCCCGATCGGCCAGAACCAGGGGGTTCAATTCCCGATCGCCGAGAGTTTCATCGAGGTCGAGGCGGCCAACCTCATGCGCTACGAGGCCTGCCGGCTCTACGACGCGGGCGAGCCCTGCGGCGCGCAGGCCAACATGGCCAAGTACCTCGCCGCCAAGGCGAGCTGGGAGGCCGCCAACGCCTGCATCCAGTTCCACGGCGGCTTCGGCTTCGCGGCCGAGTACGACGTGGAACGCAAGTTCCGCGAGACGCGGCTCTATCAGGTCGCGCCGATCTCCACGAACCTGATCCTCTCCTACGTGGCCGAGCACATCCTCGGCCTGCCGCGCTCGTTCTGAAGGAGGCGCCTCAGGCGTCGAGCAGTTCCACCGTCACCGGCACGTGGTCGGAGGGCTTCTCCAGGCCCCGCAGGTGCTTCTGGACCGAGGCCGAGACCAGCCGGTCGGCCGCCTGGGGCGAGAGCAGCAGGTGGTCGATGCGGATGCCCTGGTTCCGGAACCAGCTGCCGGCCTGATAGTCCCAGAAGGTGTAGACGCCGTCGCGCGGGTCGCAGGCCCGCAGGGCGTCGGTCAGTCCCTCGGCGAGCAGCATCCGGAAGGCCGCGCGCGATTCCGGCCGGAACAGCGCGTCCGCCCGCCACGCCTCCGGGTCGGCGGCGTCCTCGGGCTGCGGGATCACGTTGTAGTCGCCGGCGAGCACCAGCGGCACCTCGGCGTCCATCAGCGCCCGGGCGTGCCGGCGCAGGCGCTCCAGGAAGGCCAGTTTGTAGGGGAATTTCTCGCTCGCCACCGGGTTGCCGTTCGGCAGGTAGATCGAGGCGACCCGCACGGGCGCGACCTCCTCGCCCGCGACCAGCCCCTCAATGTAGCGCGCCTGCACGTCGGCCTCGTCGCCCGGCAGGCCGCGCCGCACGGCGGTCAGCGTCAGCGGCTGTCGCACCAGCAGCGCGACGCCGTTATAGGCCTTCTGCCCCAGCGTCTCCACGTGATAGCCCGCCGCCTCGACCTCGGCGCGGGGAAAGGACTCGTCCTGGCACTTCAGTTCCTGCAGGCAGACCACGTCGGGCTTCGCCTCGGCCAGGAAGGCCGTGAGGTGCCCGATCCGCTGCTTGATCGAATTGACGTTCCACGTACTCACTCGCATGGCGACGCGTCCTTGAGACCGGCGCCCGTCATCGGGCCTTCGCACCCGCCTGACAAGCGGCGGGCCGGGGAGACGGGACCACGATGAGCACCGATTGGTTTGAGCCGATCCGCGCCTATTGCGAGCGCACGGGTCCCGGCTTCTGGGACGAGCCGCTGAACGCGGCAACGAACGCCGCCTTCCTGGTCGCGGCGGTGGCCGCCGTTTGGAGAGCGGGGCGCGACCCGGCCGCCCTGGCGCTGGCCCTCCTCGCCGGCATCGTCGGGATCGGCTCCTTCCTGTTCCACACGCTGGCCGTGCACTGGTCGATGCTGGCCGACGTGCTCCCGATCGCGGCCTTCATCTACGGCTACTTCTTCCTCGCCCTGCGGCGCTTCCTCGGGCTCGGGGGCCTCGCGGCGGGCGGGGCGACGCTCGGCTTCCTGGCCTTCTCACTCGGTCTGGTCCCGGCGCTCGACGCGCTCACCGGCCGCTCGGTCGAGACGGCGACCAACGGCTCGATCGCCTACCTGCCGGCCTTCCTGGCGCTGGGCGGCGTCGCGGCGCCGCTTCTGGTCGGCCAGACCTGCCACCGGGCCGCGGCCCGCCGTGAGGCGGGGCTGGCGCTCCTCGGGATCGCCGCCCTGTTCGGCGTCTCGCTCGCCGCGCGCACCCTCGACCGGGCGGCCTGCGGGGCGATCCCCTTCGGCACGCACTGGCTCTGGCACCTGCTCAACGCTTGCGTGCTCTTCGCCCTGATCGTGACGGCCGCGCGCTACCGGCGGCGGGTGCCGGACTGAACGCCCCGCTCCCGCCGCTTTCTTGCGGGTGCGGGCAAATCGTTGCATGAGTGCGCGCCCGCCGGGGCGCGCCCGCGCGCCCTGCCGACAGCCGGGCCCGGATAGGAACCATGACACACAGCCTCCGCCTCGGCGTCGCCGGCCTCGGCACCGTGGGTGCCTCCGTCGTCCGCATGATCGCGCGCCGCGCCGACGCGCTCTCCGCCGCGACCGGCCGCGAGATCCGCGTCACCGCCGTCTCGTCGCGCGACCGCGCGCGCGACCGCGGGCTCGACCTCGCCGGCCTCCAGTGGTTCGACGATCCGGTGGCGCTCGCCCGCTCGGGCGAGGTCGATTGCGTGGTCGAGCTGATCGGCGGCTCGGAGGGTCCCGCCAAGGCGACCGTCGAGGCGGCGCTCAGTGCGGGCAAGCACGTGGTCACCGCCAACAAGGCGCTGCTCGCCCATCACGGCGCGGCGCTCGCCCAGACCGCCGAGGCGGCCGGCGTGGCGCTCGCCTTCGAGGCCTCGGTCGCGGGCGGCATCCCGGTGGTCAAGGCGCTCCGCGAGGGCCTGCCCGGCAACGCGGTCAGCCGCGTCTACGGAATCCTCAACGGCACCTGCAACTACATCCTCTCCCGCATGGAGCGCGAGGGCCTGACCTTCGAGGCCTGCCTGAAGGACGCGCAGGCGCTCGGCTACGCCGAGGCCGACCCGACCTTCGACGTCGAGGGCTTCGACACCGCCCACAAGCTCGCCATCCTCACGAGCCTCGCCTTCGGCACGGTCGTGGACGCCGAGGGCGTCTCGGTCGAGGGCATCTCGCGGGTGCAGCCGCTGGACCTGCGCATGGCCGACGAGCTCGGCTACCGGATCAAGCTCCTGGGCGTCGCCCAGGCGACCGCGGCCGGCATCGAGCAGCGCGTGCACCCGACCATGGTGCCGAAATCCTCCGCCATCGCCCAGGTGATGGGCGTGACGAACGCCGTCACGGTCGATGCCGACGCGGTCGGCGAGCTGACCCTGATCGGCCCCGGCGCGGGCGGCGAGGCGACCGCCTCCGCGGTCGTTGCCGACATCGCAGATGTCGCCGCCGGCATGGTCCGGCCCGCCTTCGGCCGCCCGAGCGCCGCTCTGCGCCCGGCCGCGCGCGTCGAGATGCAGCGCCACGAGGGCGGCTACTACATCCGGCTGACCGTGCACGACCGTCCGGGCGTCGCCGCGGGCGTGGCCACCCGCATGGCCGAGCGCGAGATCTCGATCGAGAGCATCCTGCAGCGCCGCAGCGAGAACGCGGCGGTCAACGACCCGCGCGGGCGTTCCGGCCAGCCGGTGCCGCTGGTGCTGATCACCTACGCGGCGACCGAGGGGACCATCCGCGCCGCCCTCGACGCCATCGCGGAGGACGGGCTGCTCGCCGAGTCGCCGCAACTGATCCGGATCGAGCGCGAGTAGGGCGCTTATCTGGAGTTGTAGGGGAAAGCATCGCGCTCCGATCCGGTTGGGCAGAGACCGATCCGGCACGCCCGTGCTATGGCACTGGGTCAGACGAAGCTCCCGCGCGGGACAACCCGCGCCGGGGGAGGGCACCGGAAATGTCCGGGCCGGGACGTGAGGGCAGGAACCATGTCTGAGGCGCCGCACGAGGGCTCGCGGAACGTCGCGATGCGCATCCTCGGCCTGGAACTCGCCCGCGTGACCGAGCGTGCGGCGATCGCCGCGGCGCGGCTGCGGGGCCAGGGCAACGAGAAGGCCGCCGATCAGGCCGCCGTCGATGCGATGCGCGAGGAGCTGAACACCCTGCCGGTGGACGGCCGCGTGGTGATCGGTGAGGGCGAGCGCGACGAGGCGCCCATGCTCTATATCGGCGAGAAGCTCGGTCGCGGTGGGCTGGCGGTCGACATCGCGGTCGATCCGCTCGAGGGCACGACGCTCTGCGCCAAGGACATGCCGGGCGCCATCGCCGTGATGGCGATCGCCGAGCGCGGCGCCCTCCTCGCCGCCCCCGACGTCTACATGCAGAAGATCGCGGTCGGGCCCGGCTACCCGGCGGGCGTGGTCGATCTCGACGCGAGCCCGGCCGACAACATCCTGGCGCTGGCCCGCGCCAAGGGCGTGCGGCCCCACCAGATCACCGCGCTCGTGCTCGACCGGCCGCGCCACGCCGGCCTCGTCGCCGAGATCCGGGACACCGGCGCGGGGGTGCGGCTGATCTCGGACGGCGACATCGCGGGCATCATCTTCACCGCGAGCCCGGAGGAGACCGGCGTCGACATCTATCTCGGCATCGGGGCCGCGCCGGAAGGCGTGATCGCCGCGGCGGCGCTCCGCTGCACCGGCGGCCAGATGCAGGGCCGGCTGATTCTCGACTCGGCCGAGAAGCGCCGCCGGGCGGAGAGCATGGGCATCACCGAGCCGAACCGGACCTACGACCTGACGGATCTGGCCCGCGGCGACGTGATCGTCGCGGCGACCGGCGTCACCGATGGCTCGCTGCTGCGGGGGGTACGCTTCCGCCCGAGCGTGATCGAGACCGAGACCGTGGTCTACCGCTCCGCCACCGGCACGATCCGCCGGATCCGCGGCGAGCGGCGGCGGCTGGACGAGGGGGCGTAGGCCGGCAGGGTACGCGGGCCCTCTGGACCGCGTCTGAGACCGCTTGGGCGGCCACCGCCCTCAGAGATCGATCGTCAGCGTCACGTGGATGGTCTGGTTCCCGGTCACCGGCGCGCCGGTGAGGCGGATCCGCACCTGCGTTCCCGCCCGGGCCGCCGCGGCGGGCAGGTGGAGGCGGCACTGGACGATCGTCTCCCGCCTTCCCGCCATGGCGCGCCACCGAACCGCGTGGCGGCGGGCCGGGCGCGTCCACCGGTCGTCATCGGCCGGCTGGACGCTGATCCGGGCCCCCGCGGGCGCCAGAACCGCGATTCCGTCGATCGGGATGTCGCCTGGGCCGGTCTTGGAGAGCGCGACGGCGAAGGCGTAGCCCTGCCGACCCTGCCACGTGCCGACGAGGCGATGCGCGGCGACCGGATTGCCCTCCGGGGCCGGCGAGACCTCGCCGGGCCGTGCCCGCCGGATGCGGATGCCCGCGTACAGGAGCGCGCCGGCCACCAGCACGAGGCCCGCCGCGGTAGCGAGGAGGAGCGTCGTCTGCATCGGGAACCCGTCAAGCCTCTGCAATCAGGGCCTCGAGCCGGGCGATCTCCGCCCGGGTCTCGGCGATCACGGCCGGGGCGACGGGTTCCTGCACGTCGTTTGTGTCATGCAGGGCGAAGTAGTCCGCGTGGCGCCGGAAGGCCTCGGTGGCGGCCCCGTCAGCGGCGCTACCCCTGAGCTTGCGCTGCACGAAGGCGCTCCGGCTCTTCGTCGAGTAGTGGTTCACCCGCAGGTTGGTCCAGTCCGGCACCCGGGTGATCCCGCGCGCCGCGCGGGTCCTGTCCCAGTCGGCCTCCGCGCCCGAGGCCGCGCGATAGAGCCCGTAATCCATGTCGATCGCGTGGACGTTCACGCGGAAGCCGCGGAAGCGCTCGGGCCGGAAGACCGACTTGATGTGCGTGTTGAGCGGGTTCGACTCCACCGCACGCCGGTCGTACTGCTCGATGACGAGGCGCCCGGGATCGTGCTCCTCGCGTCCCGCCGTGCCGTAATTCGCCCAGTTCAGCGCCACCGCGCTCACCGCCGTGTCGGCGAACAGCTCCGCCAGCGTGGCGGGGATCGGCCGCCCGCTGGTCGCGACCAGGAACTCGTCGCAATCGAGGGCCGCCAGGAGGTCGCAGCTCTCCCGAACCTCCGGACGCGCGACCGTCTCGGCGTAGAAATCCGTCTGGAAATGGCTGCGGCCGAGATAGTCGTAGCGGGTCACGACACCGGCCTGGTCGAGCCGCCGCAGCAGATCCGAGGTGGTGTCCGCGCCGCCGTTGTCGGCGATGAAGAACCGCTCGATCCCGCGGGTCCGATGGTAGGCGAGCCACTCCATGAGGAAGGGTGCCTCGTCGCGCGCGGGCGCGATCAGCCCGATCCGCGGGGAGAGCGGCGGCGCCACGAAGCGCGGCGCCTCGCCCAGCAGGGCACCGGTCTCGGCGCTGTTCAGGGCGATCTTCGTGCCGGCGGGGAATGCGTGGTCCAGCCGAAAGCCGATCCGGTCGATGCCGCAGGCGCCGCGCGCCCGCACGTCCTCCCGGACCGCGCTGGCGACGAAACGGAAGACCAGGACATCGTCGGCCCGCACTTCGAGGATGGCCGGGCGCTCGCTGCCGTCGGGGCGACGCATGCAGGCCCAGCCCGCGATCACGCCGCCGTCGATGGTCTCGACGGCCCCCAGCAGAACGTCGACCTCCGCCAACCGAAACCTCCCGGCCCTTCCCCGCGCGGCCGCTCCGCGCGGAGCGGCTCCGAACCGGCGCCGAGCCCGGTCCTCAGCCCAGCACGACGACCTTCGCGCCGACCGCGACCCGGCCGTAGAGGTCGATCGCGTCCTGGTTGATCATCCGGATGCAGCCGGAGGAAACCGACTGGCCGATGGAGTACGGCTCCAGCGTGCCGTGGATGCGGTAGAGCGTGTCCTTGTTGTTCTGCCAGAGGTACAGGGCGCGGGCGCCGAGCGGGTTGCGGGTGCCGCCCGCCACGCCGAGGCCGCTCTGGAGCTTGTCGATCTGCGCGGCGAGGTCGGGCCGGCGCGCGATCATCTCCTTGGGCGGATACCAGTCCGGCCAGGCCTGCTTGGAGTTGACCGTGGCAATCCCCGACCACGAGAAGCCCTGCTTGCCCACGCCCACGCCGTAGCGGCGGGCACGCCCACCCGTCTGCACCAGCGTGAGGTGCCGGGCACGCGGGTCGACCACGATCGTGCCCGGCTCGTGCGGGCCCGCATAGGCGATCTCCTGGCGCAGGAAGACCGGGTTCATCTTCTTGTAGTTGAAGGCCGCGATCGGGAAAGCATCGTCGGTGATCGCCGCGTAGGCGCGGGCGTAGTCGATCGGCCCGTCATCGATCGGCCGCTCGACCACGCTGCGCTGCGCGGGCGCTTGGCCCGGCTGTTGACCAGGCTGCTGGGCCGGACCGGGCCCGGGCTCCGCCACGGGTCCGCGGCCGGGCGGGGGCGCCTCGTCGCCGAGCACCGGACGGCCGAACTCGACGCGGCCCGTATAGGGCTCGTAGCGGCCGTTGCGGCGGCGATAGAAGGCGCCGTTCTGGTCTTGGTAGAGCAGGTCGTCGTCGTAGCCGCCGCTGCCCGCCGGCACGAGGCCGACGCGCTGGGCGAGGGCGGGCAGCGGCCCGCCGAGGCTGAGGGCGGCCGCCGATCCGGCGAGCAGGAAGCGGCGCGAGAGGCCGGTCTTGAGATCCGACATGGCTTGAGCGTAGGACGTCCCTGATGGTGCCCGGCCCAGCGCGTGCGGGCCGCGGCGCGACCCTGCGCCGGCTGCCCCCGAAACGGCCAAGGTCGATCGGGCAAGCTCTAGCAAAGTCAAGACCGGGCTGGAACCTGTAGAGGGGCGCGGGTCAGCCCTGCGCGCGGCGCCGTCGATTTCGCGCAACAGGTGTTTCACGGCCGCGTGAGCTGCGCAGTTCCGCGCCATTCCCCGCGTCGTCGAAGTCCGCACTGCCTGCCCCAGAGGCAGCAGTCTTCCTGGCGGCGCGCAGCTTGCAGGGACGGAACGAGGGCAGGACAGGCCGAGAAGGGTTGGCACGCTTGGTGCAACGAGGCCGCCAGCCGCGACCGAGCGGCGCCCCGGGGCAACGGCGCCCCGACAAGCGGACGGTGTGAGTCCGGCCCACCGGCAAGGTGCGATCGCCCAGCGCGACGCGCCACGAACTCGACGAGCACCCGAACGATGGCCAGCTTCAAGACCGTGATGAAGTCGGGGCACCCCCCGACGCTCTTCGCCGCGTTCCTGTACTTCGATTTCTGCTTCGCGATCTGGGTGCTGAACGGCGCGATGGGCCCGTTCATCACCGAGACCTACGGGCTCACCCCGGCCCAGACCGGCTTCATGATCTCCCTGCCGATCCTGGCGGGCGCGATCATGCGCTTCCCGCTGGGCGTGCTCGCCCAGTATATCGGCCGCAAGAACGCCGCGCTCACCGAGATGGGCGTCATCGTGCTCGCGATGATCTACGGCTTCTTCTTCGTGGCGAGCTACAACGACGTGCTGGCGATGGGCGTGCTGCTGGGCATCGCGGGCGCCTCCTTCGGCGTGGCCCTGTCGCTCGGCTCGGGCTGGTTCCCGCCGGAGCACAAGGGGCTCGCCATGGGCATCGCGGGCGCCGGCAATTCCGGCACCGTTCTCGCGGTGCTGTTCGCACCCCCGCTCGCTCAGGCCTACGGCTGGCAGGCGGTCTACGGCTTCGCGGGCGTCGTGATGCTGATCCCGATCGTGGTGATGATCGTGCTCGCCAAGGAGCCGCCGGACAGCCACCAGCAGACCTTCCGGGAGCACGTCTCCTGCCTGTTCACGAAGGATGGCTGGGCCTTCTCGCTGATCTACATCATCACCTTCGGGGGCTTCATCGGCCTGTCGAACTTCCTGCCGACCTTCTTCTACGAGAGCTTCGGCGTCACGAAGGTCGAGGCCGGGCGGCTGACCATGCTGGCGGCGCTGATGGGCTCCGGCATCCGCATCCTCGGCGGCTACTTCGCCGATCGGATGGGCGGCATCCTGGTTCTGACCGTGGTGCTGATGGCCGCAATCGGCTCGTTCCTGGCCCTCACCGCCGCGCCTTCGCTCGCGGTCACCACGATCCTGTTCATGCTCTGCTTCGCCGCGCTCGGCGCCGGCAACGGCGCCCTGTTCCAGCTCGTGCCGCTGCGGTGGCCGAACAACACTGCGGTCGCCGGCTCGATGATCGGCGAGATCGGTGCGCTCGGCGGCGCGATCCTGCCGAACGTGATGGGCCTCTCGAAGCAGTACACGGGCGGCTTCGTGCCGGGCTTCATCGGCTACGCGGCCTTCACCCTGGTGGTGCTCGGCTGCCTGTTCGTGTGGCAGCGCAAGTGGGTCGGCACCTGGGTCGGCCCGCGCGGCAAGGTGTTGGAGGCCGGTGTCGCCGAGGATCGGGGCGCGCTGAAGCCCGCCACCGCCTGAGGACACAGGCAACGCGCCTCCGGACGGGGTCCTTCGGGGCCCCGTTTCCGTTCCGGCAGCTTGATCGGCCGGGCCGCCCACGCCAGACCGTGGACGGGAAGAACGCCGAGACGAGCCTGCGATGAGCGATCAGCCAAACGACGAAGTCCTGTTCTCGCAGGACGCGGCCGGCATTGCCCGGATCGTGCTGAACCGGCCGCAGTCCCGCAACGCCCTGACCTTCGCGATGTACGAGGGTCTCGTCACCCTGTGCGAGCGGATCGCCTCCGACCCGGCCGCGAAGGCGCTGGTGATCACGGGCGCCGGCGACAGGGCCTTCGCGGCCGGCACCGACATCGCCCAGTTCCGCGAGGTCCGCACCGCAGACGACGCGCTCGCCTACGAGCGCTTCATGGACCGGGTGCTCGGCACCCTGGAGCGGCTGCGGGTGCCGACGATCGCGGCGATCGCGGGGGCCTGCACGGGCGGCGGCGCGGCGATCGCGGCGGCCTGCGACCTACGCGTCGCCACCGCGGACGCGCGCCTCGGCTTCCCGATCGCCCGGACGCTGGGCAATTGTTTGTCTGTGGCCAACCTCAAGCGCCTCGCGCATCTCGTCGGCCCGGCGCGGGTGAAGGACATGCTCTTCACCGCTCGCCTCCTCGGCGCCGAGGAGGCGTTTGCCATCGGTCTCGTGGGCGAGGTGGTGGCGGATGCGCGAGCCCTGCGGGAACGCACGGATGCCCTCGCCACGCTGCTCGCCGGCCACGCCCCGCTCACGCTCCAGGCCACCAAGGAGGGTCTGCGCCGGGTGGCGGAGGGCTCCGCGGATCCGGACGACGACCTGATCCTCAGCTGCTATCTCAGCGCCGATTTCCGCGAGGGGATGGAGGCGTTCCTGGCCAAGCGCCCACCGGTCTGGACCGGGCGCTGAGCCCCCGCGGGCCTCAGCCGGCCGCCGCCTCTGCGCCGACGCTCGCGGCGAGCACAGACTTCCGGTTGCGGATATGCGCCCGCATCAGCGCCGCGAGGCCGGCGCCGTCGCGGGCGCGCAGCAGGACGATCATGCGCCCGTGCTCCTCGACCGCCCGAGCCCATTGCTCGCCCGTCTGGTCGGCGGAGTAGCGCGAGCGCTGGATGCGGCCCGACAGGCCGAGATAGATCGAGGTGAGGACGGCGTTCCGGGCCGCCGAGATGATCCCCTCGTGGATGCGCCGATTGAGCGGGTAGTAGCGCTCCGCGTCGCCCGCCCGCCACGCCTCCACCATCTGCCGGTGGTCGTCCTCGATCGCCGCGATCTCGTCCTCGGTGATCGCCGCACAGGCGAGGTCGGCCGCGGTCGCCTCGAGGCCCGCGATCACCTCCAGCATCTCCTCGATCTCACGCTGGGAGATACTGGCGACGCGGGCGCCCCGGTTCGGCAGCAGTTCCAGCAGCCCCTCGGTCGCCAGGATCTTGATCGCCTCGCGCAGGGGCGTCCGCGAGATGCCGAAGCGCTCGGTGAGCTCGCCCTCGTTGATGCGCGCCAGCGGCTCCATCTCGCCGGATTGGATCAGCGCCCGCATCCGCTCGGCGACCTCGTCGTGGAGGTAGCGGCGGTGGATTCCGATGCCGGGGTCGATCCTGTTCATCGGCCGGGGCCCGATCCGCGTGACCTGTCGCGCACAATTGTACGTTTAGTTCGGCCAAACATCCCTGTCCATGCATCATAACGCATGTTCGACACCCGATCGCCGGGGCGAATGGTGCGGGGCGGCACGGGCGATGCTAGAGCCGTGCCCGATCGCGTTGCAATCGTGCACGGCTCCAGGGCCTTGTTTTCACGCGCTCTCTTGCACCGAACCGATATCCACGTCGGCGGAGAGCGCTCTGAGCCGCCGGACCCGACCCCGAGGAGAGACGATGCACGCCGACGCCCCGGCCTACGCCGCTCTGGAACGCACCTTCGCCCGCCTCTCGGCGCTCAACGGCGCCTCCGGCATCCTCGGCTGGGACGCGCAGACCCAGATGCCGGACGGTGCCGCGGAGGCGCGCGCCGACCAGCTCGCGGTGCTGCGCGGGCTCGCGCACGAGATCCTGACCGGCCCGGAGGTCGCCGACCGCCTGGCCGAGGCGGGCGCGGAGACGCTGAGCCCGGAGCAGCGGGCGAACCTGCGCGAGATGGACCGTGGCTATCGGCACGCCGCGGCGGTGCCGCAGGATCTGGTGGAGGCCAGTTCCCGCGCGGTCTCCCGGTGCGAGATGACGTGGCGCGGGGCGCGAGCGGATTCGGATTTCGCCCGGCTCGCCCCCGAACTCGCCGAGGTGCTGCGCCTGCAGCGGGAGATCGGCGCGGCCAAGGGCGCGGCGCTCGGGCTCTCGCCCTACGACGCGCTCCTCGACGGCTACGATCCGGGCATGCGCCGGGCGACGATCGACCCCCTCTTCGCCGAGCTGCGAGCGTGGCTTCCTGGCACGATCGCGGCGATCCGCGAGCGGCAGGCGGCGGGGCCGCAGGCGCTTCCGCCCGAGGGGCCCTTCCCGGTCGAGACCCAGCGCAAGGTCGGGCTCCAGCTGATGGAGGCGCTCGGCTTCGACTTTGCCCGCGGTCGGCTCGACATCAGCCTGCACCCGTTCTGCGGCGGCGCCACCGACGACGTGCGCATCACCACCCGGTACGACGAGGGCGACTACGCCCGCGCGCTGATGGGCGTGCTGCACGAGACCGGCCACGCCCTCTACGAGCAGGGCCGGCCCGCCGCCTGGCGCCACCAGCCCGCGGGCGAGGCGCGCGGCATGACGCTGCACGAGAGCCAGAGCCTGATCGTCGAGATGCAGGCCTGCCGCTCGGAGGCGTTCTTCCAGTACCTCGCGCCGCTCCTGCGCGAGGCCTTCGGGCGCTCCGGCCCGGCCTGGGAGGCGGGGAACCTGCACCGCCTCGCCACCCGGGTCGAGCCGGGCTTCATCCGGGTCGATGCCGACGAGGCGACCTATCCGGCCCACATCCTGCTCCGCTACGAGCTGGAGACAGCGCTGATCGCGGGCGACCTCGCCGTCGCCGACCTGCCGGGCGCCTTCAACGACGGCGTGCGGGCCCTGCTCGGGCTGGAGGTCCCGAACGACCGGCTCGGCTGCCTGCAGGACATCCACTGGCCGGGCGGCGCCTGGGGCTACTTCCCGACCTACACGCTGGGCGCGCTCGCGGCCGCGCAGCTCTTTGGGGCAGCCCAGGCCGCGGCGCCCGACCTTCTACCGGGGCTGGCACGGGGCGATTTCGCACCGCTGCGGGACTGGCTGCGGGCCAACGTCCACGCCCGGGCGAGCCTCGCGGAGACGGATCAGATCCTCACGGAGGCGACGGGCGGCCCGCTCGGCACCGCCGCCTTCCGGGCCCATATCGAGGCCCGTTACCTCGGCTAGGACGGGGCCTCCCCGCCCTCAATGGGGCAGGGAGAGCGGCTTCACGCCGGAGCAGACCCGACCCGCCTCGTCGAAGGCCTGCAGCGAGGCCTCGGCCACGGTGCGGGTGTCGTGCACGAGGCTCTGCACGCCCTCGCGCATCATCTCGCTCTGAAGGGTGGCGAGTTCCTGCACCGTGCGGGCGCGGGCCAGCCGGTTCAGGCTCTCGACGTTGCGCTGCCAGCGCCGCCGGCCCAGCTCGAACGCGCTCTGCCACGCATCCTGGCAGGCCTGCGTGAGGATGGTGCCGCAGCGGGCGAGCGCCTCGACGTTCTGCCGGGTCTGGCCGGCGAAGCGCTCGCCGTCGTCGCCGCCGAAGCCGAGGGTGCGGGCCATCTGGTCGTTCATCTCGCGGGCGTTCCGGATGATCGCCTCGATGCCGAGCTGCACGACCTGCTGCGCGTTGCCGGCGGCTTTCTCCTGGATGTCGGCGGCGCGGCCGAGATTCTCCCGGTTGATCGCGAGCAGGTCGGATGCCCGATCATGCGCCTGATCCATCGCATCCCCGGCCGTATCGCCGGCCATGCGGATGGGGTCGGAGCGGCGCGCCGGATCGGACTTCTGGGAGTCCGCCTTCGTCGGATCGGACTTGGTCGGGTCGGAATGCTGAGCGACAGCCATGAGCATGCTCCTCGTCTGCTCGAGTGTCTGCTTGGGCGCGATCCTCTGGCCTCGGCATATCGGCACGTCGCCTGGCGCGCCGCTTGGCGGATGTGCCGGACGGCCCATCATGCCTAGGTCATTATGATACCTTATGAGGATATAAGCAGGATAAAACCGCAGGTCCGAATGTCAACCTGCCGGATTATTTCGGTCGATTATCGAATGTTAAAGCAAATCATCGGCGGATAGTCTGCTCGCGTACCCGTCTCCGGTTTCTCCGAACGCGGCGTATTCGGGCCGCCGCCCCGGAGCAGGCTCAGCAGTCCTGCGGGCGCGGCCCTACAGTTCCAGCACGTCCACAGCCTCACCCAAGCGCGCGCGGGCGAGGTCGGCGACGTGGCGGTGATGGGTGAACAGGATCGGCTGTACCCGGTCCCCTACCGCCGCGAGCGCCTCCAGGCCGTGCCCGGTCCGGGCGTCGTCGAAGGTGAGGAAGAGGTCGTCGCCCACGAAGGGCGCGGGCTCGGCGCGGCCCGCGTAATCCTCCAGATAGGCCAGCCGCAGGGCGAGGTAGAGCTGGTCGCGCGTGCCCTCGCTCAGGCCGTCGACCGGCACCAGCTCGCCGCCCGCGCGCCGCCCGGTCAGACGCGGCTCGTCGCCCGCGTCGTAATCCTGGGCGAGCCCCGCGAACGCGCCTCCGGTCAGCCCCGAGAACAGGGCGCCGGCGCGGGTCAGCAGCGGGTCCTGCTGGCCGGCGCGCTGGCGGCCGATGGCGGTGCCGATAAGGAGGCCGGCGAGCCGCAGCACTGCCCAGCGCCGCGCCTCGCCGGCGAGCTCCGCCTCCGCAGCCTTGCGCTGGGCCAGCGCCAGCTCGGCCCCGGTGCCGCCCTCCAGATCCGCGCGGCGGCGCTCGGCGCGGTCGCGGTCCGCGAAGGCGGCCTTGCCGCGCTGGTCGAGCGCCTCCTCCTCCAGGGCGAGGCCGCGGAGCGCCGCCTCGATCGCGTCGGGCGAGGTCCCGGCGATGTCGGCGCGGAGTTCCGCCTCGGTGATCCCGTCCGCGATCCGGGCGAGGTCGGCCCGTCGGCTCTCCAGCTCCAGGCGCAGCGCCCGCCGCGCCGTCAGGCGGGCGTGGAGCACGGCCGGATCCTCATCCCGTCCGTTCGGGTGCTCCCCGAGGTGTTCGGTCAGCGCGGCCGAGGCCGCCCGGCACGCCGCCTCGGCGGCCGCCAGGGCGTCGGCGGCCTCGCGGCGGCGGCGGGCGAGGTCGGTGCGGCGGGCGCGACGCTCCTGCGCCTCGCCCAGACGGTCGTGCAGGACCTTCATGGCAGCGGTGGCGGGAAGCTCGGCGAGGTCGGGCCCGAGCGCGGACACGAGGGCGTCGGCCCCCGCCCGGTAGGCCTCCATGTCGCGGCTCAGTCCCGTGATGCGGCGCTGCTGATGCTCCTGCGCGGCGAGCGCCGCCGGCACCGCGGCCCAGGCGGCCAGCGCGCTGTCGGCCTCGTCGGGGCCGGCCGCCCCGTCGAGCCCGATCGCGGGCAGCGCCCGGTCCCAGGCCTCGCGCCAGACCGCTTCGCGGGCGCGCGCTTCGGCGAGGTCGGCGGCGCGGCGGGCGGCCTGCTCCGCGGCGGCGCGGGCGCGCCCTTCCGCCTCGCGGGCACGCTCCCAGGCCTCGCCGAGAGCCGCGACGCGCTCCTCGATCCGGGCGAGCATCAGGCCGGGATCGAGGCCGGGCAGCAGGTCGAGCCCCGCGCGGGCCGCAAGCGCCGCGAGGGGCGGGCGGGCGGCCTCGACGCGCTCGGCGAGGCGGCGCTGCTCGATGCTCTGCGTCTCGACCGCGGCGAGGGCGTCGAGGAGCGTCTGGACCTCCCCGAGCCAGGACGCCATCTCGGCGGGCAGGGCGGCCCTGATGCCGGCGGGCGCCCAGGCCGCCTGCCAGGCGGCTTCGGCCTCGGCCCGGCCGGCCGCGAGCGCGGCGAGGTCCCGGTCGGCGGCGGCCACCTCCTCCGTCTCGGCCTCCAGGCGGATCCGGTCGGCGGCCTGCTCGGCAGCGCGTGCGGCGTCGCGCACGAGGGCGTCGGCGGCCAGGTCGGCCGCCGCCACGGCCTCCCGGCAACGACGCAGCGCCGCCTCGCTGGCGGGACCGGCCTCGATCAGCGCATCGCGCTCGGCGCGCAGCCGGGCGAGATCGGCCGGCGAGGGCAGGGGGCCTGCGCCCTCGCGCAGGCGGAGGCGCAGGCGGGTCGCCGCGGCGGCCTGCCGCGCCGCCTCCTGCCGCTCGGCGGCGCGCTCGCGGCGGCGCTCCAGCGCCTCGAAGGCCTGCCGATGGCGGGCGATCGTCTCGGGGGCGGGGAGCGGCACCTGCGCCAGCGCGGCGAGATCGGGAACCGGGGGGTCGAGGCGTCCTGCCTGGAGCCAGAGCAGCCCCGCCTCCCGGCGCACGGTCCCGTCGATCTCGTCCCGGCGAGCGACCTCGGCGCGCAAGCCCGCGAGGCCGCGCAGGTCCGCCCGCAGGGGAGCGGGGTCGATGGCCGGCTCGGGGCGACCGGCCTCCGGGCCGGGCCGGGCCTCGGCCGCGTCCCGGGTCAGGCGGGCGATCTCCGCGGCGAGCGCCCGGCCCTCGCGCACCAGACCCTCGACCCGGATGCGGGCGGCGTCCGAGGGCTGGCGCAGTTTCAGCGCAGCGGCGTCAGGCAGACCGATCCGGGCGGCGAGCCGGGCGAGGTCCTGGCCAAGCCCGTCCGCCTCGGCCCGGATGCGCGGCAGGTCCTGGGCGTCCTTGTCGTGCCGGGCGATGCCGCGGAAGGCTTCCAGCACCGCCTCGGCCCGAGCCAGCAGCCCCTCCGCGAGGGGGAGGGCGGCGAGCTCCTGCTCGGCCCGCTCCAGGGCCTCCGCGGCGCGAGCGGCCACATCGCGGGCCGCCGCCTCCGCGGCGATGCGGGCGCCGAGGGCGTCGGTCCAAGAGTCAGTCCATGAATCAGTCCATGAATCAGTCCATGAGTCGGGCCGGTCCGGGCCGTCGCCGCGGGCGGCGGCCTCGGCGGCGGCGTCGATCGCCTGGATCAGCGGCGCCACCCGCTTCAGGCGGGCGAGCCGGGCCTGCTCGCCGGCGATGCGGCGGCGCTCGGCGTTGATCCCGTCGAGGCGCTGTCCCGCCTCCGCGATCTCCTCGTTGAGGTCGCGCCAGTCGCCCGCCCGCAGCTCGCCCTGGCGGATCGCCTTGCGGGCCTCCTCGTAGCGGGTCAGCGCCTGGTAGAAGGTGCGGTCGCGGGCGGCGCGGGGCATGAAGATGCCGGCGGCCTCCTCCTCCAGCCGGCCCTGGAGCGCCCGGTAGCCGCGCAGCCCCGAGGCCGCCGCAAACAGGCTGGCGCCGAGTTCGCCCTCGGCCTCGAGCATCTCGGCGGCCCCGGCCCGCAGCGAGGCCGAATCGAGCCCGAAGGCCCGGCAGAACACCTCGCGGGAGAGCCCGCCCAGGAAGGGTGCGAGGCTGTCGTCGGGGAGGCCCGAATCGGCGCCGTCCACCAGGGTGTTCTTGCGGCCCTTCCGGCGACGGAAGCGCAAGGAGCGCCCGTCCGCGGCCCGGATCTCGGCGCCGAGACGCAGCGACGGCATGTCGTGCCGGAAGGCGTAGCGGGTGCGCTCCTCGATGCCGAACAGGAGGTCGGTGACGGCGGCGAGCGCCGAGCTCTTGCCGGCCTCGTTGGCGCCGAGCACCACGTGCAGCCGGGCGTCTTCCCGGAACCGCACCGTGCGGTCGGTGAAGGGGCCGTAGCGCTCCAGGTCGAGGGCGAGAATCCGCATCGCTCGGCAGCCCTCAGCAGCTTCTGCCGCCGAGCCGGCCGAGCACCAGCGCCTCGGCCTCGGCGCAGAGCGCGTCGAGCTCGGCGGCGAGGTCGGCCTCCTCGGAGGGCAGCGTCGCCGGCATCTTCGCGGCGATCTCGGCCAGCGCCGCCCTGGCGCGGGCGCGGAAATCCGGGTCGCGATCGATGTCGGCGAGCAACCCTGCCGGGTCGATCGCGGCGGCGAGGCCCGCCGGGGCAGGGGCGGGGGTCCGAGGCCGTCGCGTCTCGATCTTCAGGCGCTCAAGCCAGATGTCCTCGTGCACCCGGTGGGCCGCGGCCTGGATCTCGGCCACGAGCCCGTCGCGGTCGGCGGCCAGCCGGTCGTGGGCGAGCGTCTCGCCGGTCAGGTGGATCCGCACCGCGGCGAGCCGCCCCGCAGTCTCGGCGGCGAGCGGGCGCAATGCCGCCTCGACCCGGACCACTGCCTCGCGCTCGTCGGCGGCCTCGGCGAGGTCGATCGCGAGGCGGTGGAAGCGGGCACGGTCGACGATGATCCGCTCGAGTGCGGCGACCCGCCCGTCCTCGACCGCGACCGCGACGGCGCCCTTCGGCCCGCACTCGCGGATGCTGCGGCCCTGGAGGTTGCCGGGGAAGACGATCCAGGGCTCGCGGGCAAGTTCCGCGTAGTCGTGGATATGGCCGAGCGCCCAGTAGCCGTAATCCTTGGCGGCCAGATCCGCGACGGAGCAGGGCGCGTAGGTCTCGTGGGTGGCATGGCCGGTGCAGGAGGTGTGCAGCAGGCCGATGTTGAACCAGCCCGGCAGGGCGGCCGGGTAGGTGAGGGCGTAGTTCTCCGGCACGGCCCGGTTCGGGAAGGAGCGGCCGTGGATCGCGACCTTCAGGTGATCGAGCCGGTGGGTGTCGGCCCGGGTCGGCGGGAAGGTGTGGACGGAGGGCGGCAGGCTGATCGCCCGGGTGATCACGCTCTCGGCGTCGTGGTTGCCGCGCACCAGGAAGACCGGGATGCCGGCGCGGTCGAGCCTGGCCACTTGGCGCGCGAAGAACAGCCCGATCGTGTTGTCGGCCCAGTCGCCGTCGTAGACGTCGCCCGCGATCACCAGGAAGGCGACGGCACGCGCGAGCGCCTCGGAGACGAGATCCTCGAAGGCCTGCCGCCCCGCCTGGGCGAGGCGCCGGGCGATCTCGGGATCGCGCGCGGCGAGACCGCTCAAGGGGCTGCCGAGATGCAGGTCGGCGGCGTGGATGAAGGTGAACCGGCTCATGCCCGGGTTGGCTGCCCACGTTGGCGATACGTCCCTGGGGACGCCTATGGCCGGCGGGGTGCCCGCTGGCGGGGGCGGCTGTCAACGGGCGGGCACCCGGGGCGATGGCCCGGCCCGCCGAAGGGCGGACCCGTCATAGGCGCGCCGTGATCGTCGCCAGCACGGTCAGCGGCGCGCCCGGCAGGTTGTTGAACTGGTTGAACGGCTGCTCGATGTAGCGCGCGTCCGTCAGGTTGCGGGCGTTGATCGCGAAGCGGTAGCGCTCGAAATCGTAGAACAGCGCCGCGTCGAGGCGGGTATAGGCGCCTACCGTGAAGCTGTTGTTGAGGTCGCCGAAGCGGTTGCCCACGTGGGTGACGCCCGCACCGAAGCCGAGGCCGCGCCAGGGCCCGTCCTGGATCTGGTAGGTCGACCAGACGCTGGCGCTGAATTCCGGCGCGCCGATCAGCCGGTTGCCGATCGCGAAGGTGGTGTCGCGGGTGATGCGGGTGTCGAGATAGCCGAGGCCGCCGATGATCTTCCAGCCCGGCAGGATCTCGCCCGCGATGTCGAACTCGACGCCCTCGGCGCGCTGCGCCCCGGTGATCACCGAGAAGCCCGTGTTGACGGGGTCGGCCGCCGAGACGTTCTGGCGGTCGATCCGGAACGCGGCGGCGCTCAAGGTCAGGGTGGACGGGATGAGGTCGTAGCGAGCCCCGACTTCGTACTGCACGCCGGTCTCAGGGAGCGGGTTCGCGGCGCCGAGCACGTTGTCCGTCTGCGGCTTGAACGAGGTCGTGTAGCTCGCGTAGAGGGTCAGCGGCTCGACCGGGCGGTAGACGAGGCCGACCCGCGGCGAGAGCCCGAACAACTCCTGGTCCGGCGGCGTCGCCTGCGTCGCGCTCGCCCGGCTGATGTAGAACTGGCTGCCGAAATCTGCTCGCGCGCCCAGCAGGAGCTGCAGGCCGGCGCCGAGGTCGATCTGGTCCTGCAGGTAGAGGCCGTACAGGGCCGTCCGCTGCTGGATCGCGTTCTGGAAGGTGAACGGGCCGTAGGTGCCCCGCGGCACCGGGTTGAGGAAGCTCGTGCTACTGAAGGTCGACTGCACCGCGTACGCCTTGCGGAAGCCGTTGGTGTATTCGAACCCGGCGAGCAGCGTGTTGCGCAGGCCCAGCACGTCGAACTTCGCCACCATCTCGGATTGCGTATCGATCGCCGCGAAGGTGGTGTCCGTCGCCGTGCTCCGGCGCGTGACCTGCGTGCCGGCGGCGGTGAGACCGATGGAGCGCACCGCGAAGGCGTCGAACCCGCCCGACTGCACGTTGACCACCTGCCGCAGGGTCACGGCCGCGTTGAGGTCGTGCTCGGCCCTGAGCGTCACGAAGTTCGATTCGCCGTTGAAGCGGGAATTCGGGGTGCCGTAGTAGCGCGCCACGTCCTCGCGCGGCACGCGGCCGTTCCGGGCGATCAGGCCCTCGTCGTACTGCGAGTCCTGCCGGGTGACCTCGGCCAGGAACTCGACGCGGGTGTCGGGCGCGGGCGTCCAGGTGAAGGCTGGTGCGACGAAGTACCGGGTGTTGGTGCGCCCGTCCCCGAAATTGCGGAAGGTCGGGTCGTCCTGGGCCGCGAAGCTGACCCGCGCGGCGAGGCCCTCCGTCGCGGGCAGGGCGCTCGATACGGAGCCCTGGAGGCGAGCGAAGCCGAAGCTGCCGCCCTGGAGCGTCATGTCGCCGGAGGGCTCCAGCGTCGGCCGGCGGGTGACGATGTTGACGAGGCCCCCGGGATCGCCGCGGCCGTAGAGAACGGAGGCCGGACCTTTGAGCACCTCGATACGCTCCACGTCGGCGAGGTCGCGCTGCGTGGTGCTGAAGGTGTTGGCCTGGCTCAGCAGAACGCCATCGATCGCGTAGGTCTGGGTGCGGAAGCCGCGGATCAGGAAGGTGTCGGAGCGGCCCTGGATCGTGCCGCCGGACTGCACGTTGCTGACGTTCTGGATCGCGTCGGCGAGACGGATGTCCTGTTGGTCGACCAGCACCTCGCGGGGCACGACCTGAATCGATTGCGGCACGTCGCGCAGAGCCGTATCGGTCCGTGTCGCGGTCCCGGAGCGGCTCGCCCGATAACCGGTGACCGGCCCGGTCGCGACCTCGCCCACCCCCGTGACGGAGAGTTCGGAGAGGACGACCTCACCCTGCGCCGGCTGCGCCCGCGCCGCGGCGAGGCAGAGCGGGGCCAGACCGCCCAAGAGGGCTGCCGCGCGCACCCGTCCGCCTCTACCCGCTGCCGCCATCGTTCCTGCTCCCGACCGTCGCCGGGAGCCTTGCCCTCCCGCTGCCGGGCCGTTGAGCGTGCAGCGGTGGGTAGAAGCAAGTGCGAACGGACGTCTAAGCTCTCGAAGGAATTCGTTTGCAGGACAACGTATCGCGAAATCAACATGATAGACTTCGACTAATTACAATCTGGGCAACAGCGATTGTGCAGGCTCGCCACGGTGCAGCCGAAGCGCGAAAGCAGGCGCCGTAAGCCCGGGACACCGTAGGCGAGCCCTGCCCTCATGAATGGTGAGGCGTCGGGCTCGGCACCCTGCCCCCGGGTTCCGCTATGCCGCTCCAATCTGGGTTCAGGAGCCAGACGGAACACCCACGCCCCTTGCAGAACAAGAACAAAACAGGTACATAAATCGCAGCCGGGGCGCGATTGCGAACGGCGCCCGACACCCCCATAAGGATGCCGCCGACATGGCTCAGCCCGCACTGAAAGTGGTGGATACGCCCAGCATGGACAAGGACAAGTCGAAGGCGATCGACGCCGCGCTGTCCCAGATCGAGCGCGCCTTCGGCAAGGGCTCGATCATGCGGCTCGGCAAGAACCAGCAGGTGACCGAGGTCGAGACGGTCTCGACGGGCTCGCTCGGCCTCGACATCGCGCTCGGCGTCGGCGGCCTGCCGCGCGGCCGGGTGATCGAGGTCTACGGGCCGGAATCCTCGGGCAAGACCACGCTGGCGCTCCACACCATCGCCGAGGCCCAGAAGAAGGGCGGCGTCTGCGCCTTCGTGGACGCGGAGCACGCCCTCGACCCGGTCTACGCGCGCAAGCTCGGCGTGAACCTCGACGACCTGCTGATCTCGCAGCCCGACACGGGCGAGCAGGCGCTCGAGATCACCGACACGCTGGTGCGCTCGGGCGCCATCGACGTGCTGGTGGTCGATTCGGTCGCCGCGCTGACCCCGCGGGCCGAGATCGAGGGCGAGATGGGCGAGTCGCAGCCCGGCCTCCAGGCCCGACTGATGTCCCAGGCGCTGCGCAAGCTCACCGGCTCGATCTCGCGCTCGAAGTGCATGGTGATCTTCATCAACCAGATCCGGATGAAGATCGGCGTGATGTACGGCTCCCCCGAGACGACGACGGGCGGCAACGCGCTGAAGTTCTACGCCTCGGTCCGGCTCGACATCCGCCGCGTCTCGACCCTGAAGGACCGCGACGAGGCCATCGGCAACCAGGTCCGCGTGAAGGTCGTCAAGAACAAGGTCGCGCCGCCCTTCAAGCAGGTCGAGTTCGACATCATGTTCGGCGAGGGCGTGTCGAAGGTCGGCGAGCTGATCGACCTCGGCGTGAAGGCCGGCATCGTCGAGAAGTCGGGCGCCTGGTTCTCCTACAACAGCCAGCGCCTCGGCCAGGGCCGCGAGAACTCGAAGGGCTTCCTGCGCGACAACCCCGAGATCGCCAACAAGATCGAGGCGGCGATCCGCCAGAACTCGGGCCTCGTCGCCGACAAGATCCTCGAGAACGCCACGCCCACCGCCGACGACCTCGACGAGGGCGAGGCCTGAGCAAAGCTCCGGCCGAAACTCCGGCAAAGCCGGACATGAAGACGCCCGCCGGAC
>NZ_BPQM01000082.1 GCF_022179245.1 Methylobacterium gregans | reverse complement strand
GCCCTTCTCGTATTTCTGCACCTGCTGGAAGGTGACGCCCACGGCGTTGCCGAGCGCGGTCTGGCTGAGGCCGCGCGCTTTCCGCAGCGCGGTGATGCGAATGCCGACGAGGCGGTCCACGTCGGTCGTTTGCTTCGGCATCATCGGACCTAAACCACCCTCTATCCACGTCGGGACCAGCGCCGGTCCGGCGCCGCCCGAGGCCTCAACACCCGTCCGGGCGCCGGGTTCTCCGCGTCACCATCCGGGATTCGCGGAAAACGTCACCCGTTGGACGCGCGCCGTGCGAGTTTTCAGCCTGCGGCACGACAGCACATCCCGTTCATATGCTCAAGTTGCGCAAAATGTCCATGACCGCCGTGCAACGCAAGGCAGATCTCCTGGGCGCGAAATGCTGAGTCGGCGGTTGACTCCCGGTCACTCGGGCCCGAACCCTCGCGCCATCGCGCACCAGAACGGAGATGCGGATGTTTATCGCCATGAACCGCTTCAAAGTGGTCAAGGATTCGACGGCGGAGTTCGAGCAGGTGTGGCTGGGGCGCGACAGCCACCTCGGCGAGATGGCGGGCTTCGTGGAGTTCCACCTGCTGCGCGGTCCGGAGGCGGAGGACCACGTCCTCTATGCCTCGCACACGATCTGGCGCTCGCGGGCCGACTTCGAGGCGTGGACGCGCTCGGAGCAGTTCCGCAAGGCGCATGGCCGCGCGCCTTCCACCAAGCCGCTCTATCTCGGCCACCCGCAATTCGAAGGGTTCGAGACGATCCAGACCGTCGCCCGCTCCACCGAGGCCGGCGAGGCCGCCTGAGGCGCCCGATCCGCCCGGCCGCTCAGGCGGCCGGGCGCAGCCGCGGCAGGAAGACCGCGAGCAGGCCGATCATCGGCAGGTAGGCGCAGAGGCCGTAGACGCATTCGATGCTGGTCCGGTCCGCGACCTCGCCGAGCACCGCCGCCCCGAGGCCCCCCATGCCGAAGGCGAAGCCGAAGAAGAGGCCGCCCACGAGCCCGATCCGGCCGGGCAGAAGCTCCTGTGCGTAGACGAGGATCGCGGGCATCGCCGAGGCCAGGATCAGGCCGATCGGCACGGTGAGCGCCACCGTCCAGCCGAGGCCCACATGCGGGAGCGCCAGCGCGAAGGGCAGCACGCCCAGGATCGAGCCCCAGATCACCGGCTTGCGGCCGATCCGGTCGCCGATCGGGCCGCCGAGGATCGTGCCCGCCGCGACCGATCCGAGGAACACGAACAGGTAGAGCTGCGACTGCACCACCGAGACGCCGAAGCGGTGGATCAGGTAGAACGTGTAGTAGGACGAGAAGCTCGCCATGTAGAAGTACTTCGAGAAGATCAGCGCGAGCAGGACCGCGATGCTGGTCCCCACGCGCAGGCGGGTCAGGCCGTTGCCCTGGCCCGCCGCGGCCCGCGGCCGCGCCGCGGCGACCCGCAGGCGCGTCCGGTACCAGCGCCCGACCGCTGCGAGCACCGCGATGCCGCCGAGCGCCGCGAGCGTGAACCACGCGACGCTCGTCTGCCCGCGCGGCACGACGAGTGCGGCCGCGAGCAGCGGCCCCAGCGCCGTGCCCGCATTGCCGCCCACCTGGAACATCGACTGGGCGAGGCCGTAGCGTCCGCCGGCCGCCATCCGGGCGACCCGCGAGGCCTCCGGATGGAACACCGCCGAGCCGAGGCCGATGAGTCCGGCGGCCAGGAGCAGCGCCGGATAGGCCGGGGCGGCGGCGAGCGCGATCAGGCCGACCAGCGACATCCCCATGCCGCCCGCGAGCGAGAAGGGCAGCGGCCGGCGGTCGGTATAGAGCCCGACCAGCGGCTGCAGGATCGAGGCGGTGACCTGGAATACGAAGGTGATCAGGCCGATCTGCCCGAAATCCAGCGCGAAGCGGACCTTGAGCAGCGGGTAGATCGCGGGCAGCAGCGACTGCACGAGGTCGTTGAGCAGGTGCGACAGGCTGAGACCCGCAAGGATCGCCAGCGCCGGTCCGGAGCCCCCCGCGACGGACGGGCCGGACTTCGCCGACCCCTCTTCTGCGGGCAGCGTGCCCGCAACCTCGATTCCCGGTCCGCTCATCGATGCATCCGTCCGGGCACGCGCCCCGGGGCCGCGCGGTCGCCGGAGGGTTGCGCGGTCCGCGGACCTGATCCCTAGCGCAGGCTGAGGGCGGTCGGCAGTGCCCCCGGTGACGGAGTGGCCTGCGTGACGCGCCGGTGACAGCCGCTATGGGCCAGTAAGGGCTGGCACGGGTCGCCGGGGCCCGAGCTTTGCGGAAATCGGCCTTGCGACGTCGCGGACACGTGAACCTGTCCCGCTTCAGGACATTTCTCCGACCAGAACGGATCGATGGCCCACCAGATGTTTCAAGACCGGCCTCCTCGGATCTACCGTGCCCTCGCGGAGCCGGGCGTGCGCCGGACCGTCTGGGCGGCGCTGCTGCCGCGGCGGCGGCGGGCGCTCGCTCGCCTCGGTGTGCCGCTCGCGGCGGCCTCGGTCGACCTCGCGGTGATCGTTTGTACGACGCTGCTTCTCGAATACGCCTACGCCTACACGATGGAGGCCGGCCTGCCGGCCTCCTCCCACCTGCGGGCGTGGCGCCTCGCGGGTCTGCTCGCCCTCGTGGTCCTCTGCGCCAACACCCTGCGGGGCAGCTACATGATCGAGAGCCTGCTCGACCGCAGGCCCCATCTCCAGCGAATCGCCTCGTTGTGGCTCGCCGCCTGGGGCGCCGTGCTGGTGGTGAGCTTCGTCACCAAGACGACGACCGACTTCTCGCGCGCCGTGGCGGCCGGGACTTTCGTGCTCGGTCTGCCGGCGCTGATGGCCGGCCGCGCCCTCACGGCCCGCGTGGTGCGCCGCCTCGCCCTGCCCGGCTCGTCCTCGGTCGCCCGCGTCCATCTCGTCGGCTACGAGGAGGACATCGCGCGCTTCTATGCCGGTAACCAGGCGGACGCGCTGGGCCTCAGGGTGGTCGGCACGAGCTATCTGCGTGCGCCCACCCCGGGCGCGGACCCCGCCGCGCGGCAGGCCCAGATGGACGAGGATCTCGATCTGGCCGTCTCGGTGGTGCGCTTCCTGCGGCCCGACGACGTTTTCATCCTGGTCCCCTGGGCCTCGACCGCCGAGGTCGAGCGCTGCATCGATGCCTTCCTGCGGGTGCCCGCCGCGCTGCACCTGCGCCCCGGCACCGTGCTCGACCGCTTCCCCGACATGCAGGTCTCGCGCGTCGGGCGCCTCTCCGGGATCAACATCGGCCGGCGCCCGCTGAACCTCGCCGAAGTCGCGCTGAAGCGCGCCTTCGACCTCGCCGCGACCCTCGTGGCGCTTGCGCTGCTCGCCCCCCTCCTCGGGGCGGTCGCGCTCGCGATCAAGCTCGACAGTCCCGGCCCAGTCTTCTTCCGGCAGAAGCGGTACGGCTTCAACCAGCAGCCGTTCTGGGTCTTCAAGTTCCGCAGCATGCGGGCGGAGGCCGACGCACCCTTCCGGCAGGCGACCCGCAGCGACGCCCGCGTCACCCGGGTCGGCGCCTTCCTGCGCCGCACGAATCTCGACGAGCTGCCCCAACTCCTCAACGTCCTGAAGGGCGAGATGTCGCTGGTCGGCCCGCGCCCGCACGCGCTGGCGCACGACCGCAGCTTCGAGCGACGCATCGCTCTCTACGCCCGCCGCCACAACGTGCGCCCCGGCATCACCGGCTGGGCCCAGGTCAACGGCCTGCGCGGCGAAACCCTGACCGATGCCGACATGCAGGCCCGGGTCGCGCACGACCTGCACTACATCGACAATTGGTCGCTCTGGTTCGACCTGCAGATCATCGTCCGCACGGTGCTCTCGCCCCGCGCCTACGACAACGCGTTCTGAGCGCTCCGAGGGCCGAGGCGGACCGCCTCCGGGCCGGACGCCCGGATCGGGCGGCGTCCTGGGCTTGCGGCCGGGGGATTTGACAACGCGGCCCCCGTGAACCACTTCTCCCGCCGCGAGGCCCCCTCCGCCCAGGGGCCGGCCATCCGCACAATCTGTCCGACCCGTCGCGGTGGCTCCGTCGAGAGGCTGATCCGTCCATGAAAGTCGTCGTCGTCGAGTCGCCGGCCAAAGCCAAGACGATCAACAAATATCTCGGCCGCGACTACGAGGTGCTGGCCTCCTTCGGCCATATCCGCGACCTGCCGGCCAAGGACGGCTCGGTCGATCCGGAGGCCGACTTCCAGATGGTCTGGGAGCTGGAGGACCGCGGCTCGAAGCGCGTCTCGGAGATCGCAAAGGCGGTCAAGGGCGCCGAGAAGCTGATCCTGGCGACCGACCCGGACCGCGAGGGCGAGGCGATCTCCTGGCACGTCCTGGAGGCGCTGACCGCCCGCAAGGCGCTCAAAGGCATCCCGGTCGAGCGCGTCACCTTCAACGCGATCACGAAGGATTCGGTCGAGCAGGCGATGCGCAAGCCCCGCGCGATCGACCAGGCGCTCGTCGACGCCTATCTGGCGCGCCGCGCGCTCGACTACCTCGTGGGCTTCAACCTCTCGCCGGTGCTCTGGCGCAAGCTTCCGGGCGCGCGCTCGGCGGGGCGCGTTCAGTCGGTGGCGCTCCGCCTCGTCACAGAACGCGAGGTCGAGATCGAGACGTTCAAACCGCGGGAGTACTGGTCGCTCGTGGCGACGCTCGCCACCGAGACCGGCGGCGTCTTCGACGCGCGGCTCGTCGGTGCCGACGGCCGGCGCATCCAGCGCCTCGACGTCGGCACGGGCGCGGAGGCCGAGGCCTTCCGGCGCGACCTCGAACTCGCGACCTTCCGGGTCGGTACCGTCGAGGCCAAGCCCGCCAAGCGCCACCCGCAGCCGCCCTTCACCACCTCGACCCTCCAGCAGGAGGCCTCACGCAAGCTCGGCATGGCGCCGGCCCAGACCATGCGGGTCGCCCAGCGGCTCTACGAGGGCGTGGATATCGGCGGCGAGACGGTCGGCATCATCACCTACATGCGGACCGACGGCGTCGACATGGCACCGGAGGCCATCCAAGACGCGCGCGCCGTGATCGGGCGCGAGTTCGGCGACGCCTACGTGCCGGGGGCGCCCCGCAAGTACACGGTCAAGGCCAAGAACGCGCAGGAGGCCCACGAGGCCGTGCGGCCGACCGACATGGGCCTGCTCCCGAAGCAGATCGCCCGCCACCTCGAACCCGAGCAGGCCAAGCTCTACGAGCTGATCTGGACCCGCACCGTGGCGAGCCAGATGGAATCGGCGGAGCTGGAGCGCACCACGGTCGAGGTCGAGGCGAGCGTCGGCCCGCGCAAGCTCGACCTGCGCGCCACCGGCCAAGTGGTGAAGTTCGACGGCTTCCTCACCCTCTACCAGGAGGGCAAGGACGACGAGGAGGACGAGGAGTCGCGGCGCCTGCCCATGATGCGGGCCGGCGACGGCCTCACACGCGAGCGCATCACCTCCACCCAGCACTTCACCGAGCCGCCGCCGCGCTACTCGGAGGCGAGCCTCGTCAAGCGCATGGAGGAGCTCGGCATCGGCCGGCCCTCGACCTACGCCGCCGTGCTGCAGACGCTGCGCGACCGCGAGTACGTGCGCATCGAGAAGAAGCGCCTCGTGCCCGAGGACAAGGGCCGGCTCGTCACCGGCTTCCTGGAGAGCTTCTTCAAGCGCTACGTCGAGTACGACTTCACCGCGGACCTCGAAGGCCAGCTCGACCGCGTCTCGAACGCCGAGATCGACTGGCGCGCGGTGCTGCGCGACTTCTGGCGCGATTTCTCGGCCGCGATCGGCAACACGAAGGAGCTGCGCGTCACCGACGTGCTGGAGGCGCTGAACGGCCTGCTCGGCGCCCACATCTTCCCCGAGAAGGCGGACGGCTCGAACCCGCGCGCCTGCCCGACCTGCGGCTCGGGCCAGCTCTCGCTGAAGCTCGGCAAGTTCGGGGCCTTCGTCGGCTGCTCGAACTACCCCGAGTGCAAGTACACCCGCCAGCTCTCGGCGTCGGGCATCGACGGCGAGGGCGACGGCTCCTCGGCCGAGGGCGGACAGCCGGGCGTGCGGGTGCTGGGCGACGACCCGGCCACCGGCCTCCCCGTGACGCTCCGTGACGGCCGCTTCGGGCCCTTCGTGCAACTCGGCGAGGCGTCCACGGAGAAGGGCGCCGAGAAGCCGAAGCGCTCCTCGCTGCCGAAGGGATTGGCGCCCTCGGCGGTCGATCTGGAGAAGGCGCTCAGGCTGCTGGCGCTGCCCCGCGAGGTGGCGCGCCACCCCGAGACCGGCGAGCCGATCCTGGCCAATCTCGGCCGCTTCGGTCCCTACGTGCAGCACGGCAAGACCTACGCGAACCTCGGCAAGGACGACGACGTGCTGGAGATCGGGGCGAACCGCGCCATCGACCTCATCGTCGCCAAGGAGCAGGGCGGCGGGCGCGGGCGCCCGGCCGCCGATCCCGGCCGGCCGCTCGGCAAGGATGAGGCGAGCGGGCGCGAACTGGTGGTCAAGGCCGGCAAGTACGGCCCCTACGTGACCGACGGCGAGGTCAACGCCACGCTCCCGAAGACGACGAACGCCGAGGCGTTGACGCTCGAAGAGGGCATCGCCCTCGTCAAGGCGCGGCGCGAGGCGGGCGGCGGCAAGGCCGCGGGCCGCGGCGGGCGCAAGGCGGCGGCCAAGCCCGCCCGGAAGAGCGCGGCCAAGGCGGCGGACGGGGAAGCCGCGGTCAAGCCGGCCGCGAAGGCTGGCGCCAAGGCGGCCGGGAAAGGTGCCGCCAAGACCGCTGCCAAGACTGCTGCCAAGGCTCCTGCCAAAGCGGCGGGGACGCGTTCGGCCTGACGCGGCGCACCGGGGGCGGCCGTGGGCTTGCCTGAGGCGCCGCCGCACGCACGGCGGCGAACCCTTTCGGGTCCGGCGGCGTTTCGCATCCGACCGGATCGGAGGGGTGTCGCTTGATCAAGAGGTTCTGTCTCGCCCTGGCTGTCGCGGGCGGGCTCATGGCCGCTGCGCCGGCTGCGTCGGCCCTGACGCTCCCGACGGCCGCAGGCCTCGTTGGGGCCACCGACAGCACCGTCGTCGAGGTGCGCTGGCGGCGGCACTGGCGGCGCCATCATCGCCACCGCTGGCACCGGCACCACCATCGCCGCTGGCACCACCATCGGCGGCACCGTCACGCCCTGCGCCATCACCGGCCGCTGCGCTTCAACGTCGGACAGGTCCATGCCCGGAGGGCCCAACCCTGGCGCGATCCGGTGCGCCCTGTCGCGGGCGGCCGCCTGACGCCGCGACTGGACTGAGCGCCCGGCGCGCCACCCGTGGCGCGACGACTCTCGCCGCGGGCCGCGGCCCCGCTACCTCCTGGGGACCATCCGCCAACGAGGCGGATGCACCATCCAGGGAGAAGCCTGATGCCGCTCGAGAGATACACGCACGGCGCGCCGCACCATGACGCGGCCACCGAGGGCGCGATCCGCTTTCCGATGACGAACGGGCAGCGCGTGATCGGCTGCGAGATCGACGCGGAGGTGCTCAGGCAGCAGTTCGGCGACGACGGGGACGACCCCCTCGACGTGTTCCTGCGGCACCGGGCGGCGATCGAGGCCGCCGCGAGCCGGGCCTACGATCGCGGCACCTTCCCGAACGACCTGATGGAGCTGACCGCGAACGACTTCGCGTCCGGCGCCTGAGGCCGCGCCGTGCGCGCTGCGGGAAGCCCGGCCGCAGGCCGGACTTCCCGCGCGTCGGCGCCTCACGCGGTGAAGAAGCTCGCGTCGATGCTGGCCGCGGTGACGCCCGTGAGCTCCACCGTTCCGCCACCCGACAGCGTCAGCAGCGCGTCGCCCGCCTGGGTACTGCCCACCTGATAGGTCTGGCCGCCGAGATCGATGCGGTCGCCCGCGGTCAGGCTGAAGCCCACGATCAGGTCGGCGGCCCCGTCGTCGGCCGCGAAGGCGTAGGTGTCCGCACCGAGGCCGCCCACCAGGGTGTCGCTGCCGAGATTGCCCGCCAAGGCATCATCCCCCTGGCCGCCGTAGAGCAGGTCGTCGTCCTGGCCGCCGTAGAGGCTGTCGGCGTCCTGGTTGCCGTAGATGATGTCGGCGCCCTGGTTGCCGTAGAGGACATCCGTGCCGGCGGCTCCGATCACCGTGTCGTCGCCGAGATTGCCGTGGGCGACGTCGTTGCCCACGTCGCCGAACACGACGTCGTCGTCCTGGCCGCCGTAGAGCGTGTCGTTGCCGAGGTCGCCGTCCACGAGGTCGTTGCCCGCGTTCCCGTAGACCACGTCGTCGTCCTCGCCGCCCGACACGAAGTCGTCGCCGACACCGCCGAAGACGATGTCGTTGTTCTGTTCGCCGACGAAGAAGTCGTTGCCCGCGCCGCCGTAGATCGTGTCGGCGCCCGGGTTGCCGGCCGCGTAATCGTCCCCGTCGTTGCCGTAGATGACGTCGTCACCGGCCTCGCCGATCAGCTGGTCGTTGCCGTCCTCGCCGCGGATGAGGTCGTTGCCGGGGCCGCCCGCAATGAAATCGAGCTCGCCGCCTCCGGAGATCGTGTCGTTGCCGTCCTGTCCGTCGATGCGATCGAAGCTGTCTCCGCCGGTGAGAAGATCGTCCCCCGGCAGGCCGAGGATGATGTTCGGCTCGGCCGAGCCTGTGAGGGTGTCCGCGAGATCCGTTCCGATCAGATTGGCCATGTGCGCGTCCTCCTGCAGGGAGCGACGTGTCCCTTGCAACGGGAGAACCTGCTTTATTGCTCACAGTTCTGCTTGAGGGCGCGGCGGATAAAAGCGAAGTTCTTTGACATTCTTTATTGTATTCTCGAATTAGGCTGGCCGCGCGCGGAGGGTCTGTCTCCGAGGATGCAGCGATAAGCTGTTGTTTTCAGGGTTGGTTTTTCCGCCGGTCCGGCGCCGCATCGCCCGGAGCCGAAAAGCGGCGTCGCGGGAAATAGTGAGGTAATCCGGGATTCTCGCCAGGCCGGGCATGGATAAGGACGCATCGGTCGCAGTTCGCGACCGGTTCGGATGAGGACTGCGACCTCGCAGGACCACGCCTAGATCAGGTCCAGGGCATCGTCGTCGCCTGCGAAGGCCCCTGTTACAGATCGCGCGAGCGACAGGGTTGCCGCGCAACAGCATCGGGCTTCCACCTCGCTGTGGTCGGCCGCGTTCGACGCTCATCGCCGCATTTGGGTTCTCGAGCGCATCAGAAACCTTGCATTCGTTCGAGTAAGATCGGTCATCCATGGAGACGGATCGAGATTAGCAACAATTTCGTGCATCGTGCTGTGGCGGAGGACTTTGTAAAAACATTTGAATGTTGTTTTTGCATCACATTTGGTGACGCGCGCCGCTGTCGCCGGCTGGACGTCGGAATACATTCCGCGATAGAGAGGCTGGGAGCGGAACTTCAGGACCCGATTCTTCGCCTCTCGCGGAACCGTTCCCGCGAAAGCTGTCTCTCCGGGGTCATGGCCGCTCCCGGAGGCGCGCCGTGCGCCTTCGTCCCGGCCGCGATCCGCCGGGCGGTGGGGCCTGTCCGCGGGCCGAGCGAGATTCGGGCCGGCATGTCGGCGGCGCGCGACCGGGCGCTGGAGGGACCTTCGCGTTGCGCGATGATCCGGCGGATCGGGCGCGGCGCGGGACGATCGTTGGGGGAAGGTATGCGGATTCAGGTCATTGCCGCGGCGCTCGTCGCCGTGAACCTCGGCGCGTGCGGGAGCATCACGCGCGGGACCACCGAGAAGATGGCGTTCCTGAGCGAGCCCGCGGGCGCGCAGATGACGACCACCAAGGGCTATGCCTGCCCGGCCACCCCCTGCTCTCTGGAGGTCGACCGGTCGGACGAGTTCGACGTCACCTTCGTCAAGCCGGGCTACCGGCCTCAGGTGATCCCGGTCCGGACCAAGGTCGCGGGCAGCGGCGCGGCGGGCTTTGCCGGAAACATCCTGGTCGGCGGCGTGATCGGGATGGGCGTCGATGCGGCGACGGGCGCGGCCCTCGACCATACCCCAAATCCGGTGAACGCGATCCTGGTGCCCGACCAGCCCGCGACCGCGCCGGCTCGGTCCCGCCGACCCCGGCCCGGCGCCGCCGGGTTCTGATGCAGCCCTGGACCTGACCCGGACGCGGAAACGCGCGTCTCGCGGTTCGATGCCAGCTGTCGCAGGGCGTCGAAGGCGGGGCTTCGGGCGCTGCGCCGCGCCGCAGAGGTCGTGGCGCACAACGCGCGCGTCATCGATGCCCCCCGTGGGCAGGGCCGACCGCGTCCGCGCCCTGATGATCCCGGGCCCGGGCTCGGGGTCGGCCTTCTGTCGCGCTCCTGGCCGCGCCAGCGGCCGGTCCCGCGCCGCGCACGGCACGGCGGCCATGGCGGCCTCCGACCGGCTGCGCGAACCGGGAGAGCGGCCGATCCTGATGCGATCCTTATACGATCGCCGGCCTCTCCCGCTCGAACCCTAACGCGGTTCCCGTCCACAATCCGGAATGGCCGAGGTCGGCCGCGCGCCGCCCGCAGCCGAGCGGCCGAACGGATACGGACATCCCATGCTCGACATCGTTTTCCTTGCGGGCGGCCTCGCCGTCTTCGCGCTCGCCGCGGGCTACGCCGCGCTCTGCGAGCGCCTCTGAGGCAGCCCGCCATGACCCTCGATCTCATCCTCGGCGCGCTCGTGACCGCCGGTCTCCTCGTCTACCTCACCGTCGCCCTCGTCCGCCCCGAGCGGTTCTGAGCGAGCACCAGGACCTTATCCCATGACACTCAACGGCTGGATGCAGATCGCGCTGTACTGCGCGATCGTGCTGGCGTTCGTGCGGCCGCTCGGGGCCTACATGGCCCGCGTCTTCAACGGCGAGCGCACCTTTCTCTCGCCCGTGCTCGCCCCCGTCGAGCGCGGGCTCTACCGCGTCTCCGGCATCGACTCGGCCCAGGAGCAGACCTGGCTCGGCTACGCGGGCGCGATGATCGTCTTCAACGTCGCCGGCTTCGTGCTGCTCTACGCGGTCCTGCGCCTGCAGGCGGTGCTGCCGCTGAACCCGACCGACCAGGCGGCGGTGGCACCGGACCTCGCCTTCAACACCGCGACGAGCTTCGTGACCAACACGAACTGGCAGTCCTACGGCGGCGAGACCACGCTCTCGTACCTCTCCCAGATGCTCGGACTGACGCACCAGAACTTCGTCTCGGCCGCCTCGGGCATGGCGGTGGCGGTGGCGCTGATCCGCGGGTTCGCCCGCGCCTCGACGCGGACGCTCGGCTCGTTCTGGGTCGATATGACCCGTGCCACCCTCTACGTGCTGCTGCCGCTCTGCATGGTCTTCGCGCTGGTCCTGGTCTCGCAGGGCATGCCGCAGACGCTGTCCGCCTCCGTCGAGGCCACGACGCTGGAGGGCGCGCGGCAGACCATCGCGGTCGGCCCGGTGGCGAGCCAAGTCGCGATCAAGATGCTGGGCACCAACGGCGGCGGCTTCTTCAACGCCAACGCCGCCCACCCCTTCGAGAACCCGACCGCGCTCTCGAACCTCCTGCAGATGGTCGCGATCTTCGCGATCGGCGCCGCGCTCACCAACGTCTTCGGCCGCATGGTCGGGGACGAGCGGCAGGGCTGGGCGATCCTGGCCGCCATGGGCGTGCTTTTCCTCGCGGGCGTCGCCGTCACCTACTGGGCCGAGGCCGAGGCCCACGGCGTCCTGGCGAATCTCGGCCTCTCCGGCGGCAACATGGAGGGCAAGGAGGTCCGGTTCGGGATTCCCGCCTCGGCGCTCTTCGCGGTGATCACCACCGCCGCCTCGTGCGGCGCGGTCAACGCCATGCACGATTCCTTCACCGCGCTCGGCGGCCTCGTGCCGCTCCTCAACATGCAACTCGGCGAGGTGATCATCGGCGGCGTCGGCGCCGGCCTCTACGGCATGCTGGTCTTCGTCGTGGTGGCGATCTTCGTGGCCGGCCTGATGGTCGGGCGCACGCCGGAATATCTCGGCAAGAAGATCGAGGCGCGCGAGGTGAAGATGGCCATGCTCGGCATCCTCTGCCTGCCGCTGATGATGCTGGGTTTCACGGCCCTCGCGACCGTGGTGCCCGCCGGGCTGGCCGGTCCCGCCAACGCCGGCCCGCACGGCTTCTCGGAGATCCTCTACGCCTACACCTCGGCGGCGGCCAATAACGGCTCGGCCTTCGGCGGACTGACGGCCAACACCCTGTTCTACAACACCACGCTCGCCATCGGCATGCTGGTGGGCCGCTTCTTCGTGAAGATCCCGGTGCTCGCGATCGCGGGGTCGCTCGCGGCCAAGAAGAGGCTGCCGGCCTCGGCGGGCACGTTCCCGACTCATGGAGGCCTGTTCGTCGGCCTGCTCGTCGGCGTGGTGCTGATCATCGGCGGCCTGACCTTCTTCCCCTCGCTCGCGCTTGGCCCCGTGGTCGAGCACCTCGCCGGAGCGGCGGGCCAGACCTTCGCGACGGGGGGCTAGGATGCCGCGCGCTCTGCCCAACCGGCGCGGGCCGCGCCACCACCTGCTGCTGCACCGGCCCGCCCGCCATCACGCCCATGGTCATCGCGCGCACGGTGCCGAGGCCAAGCCGCTGCGCACCTCGGACCTCGTGCTGGCGCTCCTCGGCGTGGCGCTCCTCGGCGGCTTCGCCCTGCTGGCAGCCGTCGCCCTGACCGCGGGCGCTCCCGCCCCCTGAGGCCGAGGCCCGACCCGCCGAGCCTTCCCGCCCCTCCCCGGACACCGAGAACCCATGTCCCGCAAGACCGCATCGCTCTTCAGCGCCGCCCTGGTCGGGCCGGCGCTCGCCGGCTCCGTCAGGAAGCTCGATCCCCGTGCCATGATCCGCAACCCGGTCCTGTTCGTGGTCGAGGTCGTGGCGGCGCTCACCACCGTCCTGTTCGTCCGCGATCTCGTCGCGGGCGGCGCCGACCTGTTCTTCTCCGGTCAGATCGTCCTCTGGCTCTGGTTCACCCTGCTGTTCGCCAACTTCGCCGAGGCGCTGGCCGAGGGCCGCGGCAAGGCCCAGGCCGACTCCCTGCGGCGCACCCGCACCGAGATGACGGCCAAGCGCCTGACGGGCGAGGGCCGGCCCTACGAGGTCGTGCCGGGCGCGAGCCTCAGGGTCGGCGACGTCGTGCTGGTCGAGGCGGGCGACCTCATCCCCTCGGACGGCGAGGTCGTCGCGGGTGTGGCGTCCGTCAACGAGGCCGCGATCACCGGCGAGTCGGCGCCCGTCATCCGCGAATCCGGCGGCGACCGCTCGGCGGTGACCGGCGGCACGCAGGTGCTCTCCGACGCGATCAAGGTCCGCATCACGGCCGCCTCCGGTTCGACCTTCATCGACCGCATGATCGCCCTCGTCGAGGGTGCCGCCCGGCAGAAGACTCCGAACGAGATCGCGCTCAACATCCTGCTGGCGGGCCTCACCCTCGTGTTCGTCCTCGCGGTGGCGACCATTCCGAGCTTCGCCGCCTACGCGGGCGGGTCCATCTCCGTCATCGTGCTGGTGGCGCTGTTCGTGACGCTGATCCCCACCACCATCGGCGCGCTGCTCTCCGCCATCGGCATCGCCGGCATGGACCGGCTGGTGCGCTTCAACGTGCTGGCCATGTCCGGCCGCGCCGTCGAGGCCGCGGGCGATATCGACACGCTGCTGCTCGACAAGACCGGCACGATCACGCTGGGCAACCGTCAGGCCACGGAGTTCCGCCCCGTGCGCGGCGTCTCCGAGCAGGAACTCGCCGACGCGGCCCAGCTCGCCTCCCTCGCCGACGAGACGCCCGAGGGCCGCTCCATCGTGGTGCTGGCCAAGGAGCGCTACGGCATCCGCGCCCGCGATATGGGTGCGCTGAACGCCACCTTCGTGCCCTTCACCGCCCAGTCGCGCATGTCCGGCGTCGACCTCGACGGTTCCTCCATCCGCAAGGGGGCGGTCGATGCGGTGATCGCCTCCGTCTCGGGGCAGCCGATGGCCACGCGCGGCTCCAGCGCGGCCCTGGCCTACGACCCGGCCGCCGAGATCGAGGCGGTGCCCGAGATCCGGGCGCTAGCAGAGGAGATCGCCCGGGCCGGGGGCACGCCGCTCGCGGTCGCGCGGGACGGACGCCTGCTCGGCGTGGTCTACCTGAAGGACATCGTGAAGGGCGGCATCCGCGAGCGCTTCGCGGAGCTGCGCCGGATGGGCATCCGCACGGTGATGATCACCGGCGACAACCCGATGACCGCGGCCGCCATCGCGGCCGAGGCCGGTGTCGACGATTTCCTCGCCCAGGCGACCCCCGAGGACAAGCTGGCGCTGATCCGCCGCGAGCAGGCGGAGGGCAAGCTGGTGGCCATGTGCGGCGACGGCACCAACGACGCCCCGGCGCTCGCCCAGGCCGATGTGGGCGTGGCCATGAACACCGGCACGGTCGCGGCCCGCGAGGCCGGCAACATGGTCGATCTCGACAGCGACCCGACCAAGCTTATCGAGATCGTCGGCATCGGCAAGCAGCTGCTGATGACCCGCGGCGCGCTGACGACCTTCTCCATCGCCAACGACGTGGCGAAGTACTTCGCCGTCATCCCGGCGATGTTCCTGGCGCTCTACCCGCAGCTGCAGGCGCTCAACGTCATGGGTCTCGCCTCGCCCCAGAGCGCGATCCTCTCGGCGATCATCTTCAACGCGCTCGTCATCGTCGCGCTGATCCCGCTGGCGCTGCGCGGCGTGGCCTACCGGCCGGTCGGCGCGGCCGCGCTGCTGCGGCGCAACCTCCTCGTCTACGGCCTCGGCGGCGTCCTCGTGCCCTTCCTCGGCATCAAGGCCATCGATCTGGCCGTCACCGCCCTGCATCTCGCCTGAGGAAAGTCCCCATGCTGAACCAGCTTCGTCCCGCCCTCGTCCTGCTCGTCGCCCTCACGGTGCTCACGGGCCTCGCCTACCCCCTCGCCGTCACCGGCATCGCCGGGGCGGTCTTTCCGGCCAAGGCCGCCGGCAGCCTCGTCCTGCGCGACGGCCGGGTGGTCGGCTCCAGCCTGATCGGGCAGAGCTTTACGGGCGCCGGGTACTTCCACGGCCGGCCCTCGGCGACGACCGCCCCCGATCCGGCCGATCCGGCGAAGACCGTCCCGGCGCCCTACAATGCCGCGAACTCCATGGGCTCGAACCTCGGTCCGACGAGCGCGGCCCTCGCCGAGCGCGTCCGGGGCGACCGCGACGCCTTGCAGGCCGAGAATCCGGGCCGGCCCGTGCCGATCGATCTCGTCACGACGAGCGGCTCCGGGCTCGACCCGGACATCTCGCCCGAGGCCGCCCTGTTCCAGGTGCCGCGCGTCGCCCGGGCCCGGAACCTGCCCGAGGAGACCCTGCGCGGCCTCGTCGCCGGCCGTGTCGAGGGCCGGAGCCTCGGGGTCCTCGGCGAGCCGCGCGTGAACGTCCTGGCGCTCAACCTTGCGCTCGACGCGCTCGCCGCGCACTGACCCAGCTGTGACGATGCCGTGACGGCACCCCAGAGGTGCCCCGGCACCCGCAGGTGCCCCGAGGAGCCCAAATGCCGGAGGCCGGCCGCGACCCGAACCGCCCCTCGCCCGACGCGCTCCTGAAGGCGGCGCGCCGGGAGGAGCGCTCGCGTGGCCGGCTCAAGGTCTTCCTCGGCGCCGCGCCCGGCGTCGGCAAGACCTACGAGATGCTGACCGTCGGGCGTGCCCGGCTGCGGGCGGGGGCGGACGTGGTGGTCGGGATCGTCGAGACCCACGGCCGTGCCGAGACGCAGGCCCTGCTCGACGGGTTCGCGGTGATCCCCCGCCGCGCGGTGCCCTACCGGGGTACGGTCCTGGAGGAGATGGACCTCGACGCGCTGCTCGCCCGGCGGCCCCAGCTCGCCCTGGTGGACGAGCTCGCCCACACCAACGCGCCGGGCTCGCGCCACCCCAAACGCTACCAGGACGTGGAGGAACTGCTCGACGCCGGCATCGACGTGCTCACCACGCTCAACATCCAGCACGTGGAGAGCCTGAACGACGTGGTGGCGGCGATCACCCGCATCCGCGTGCGCGAGACCGTGCCGGACGGCGTGCTCGACCGGGCCGACGACATCGAGGTCGTCGACCTCAACCCGGACGACCTGATCCAGCGCCTCGCGGAGGGCAAGGTCTACGTTCCGGCCAATGCCGAGCGGGCGCTGCGGCACTACTTCTCGCGGGGCAACCTCACGGCCCTGCGCGAGCTGGCGCTCCGGCGCACCGCCGACCGGGTCGACGACGAGCTCCTCGGCCACATGCGGGCCAACGCGATCTCCGGCCCCTGGGCGGCCGGCGAGCGGGTGCTGGTCTGCGTGAACGAGGATCCGCGCGCGACGGGTCTCGTGCGCTACGCCAAGCGGCTCGCCGACCGGCTGCACGCGCCCTGGACCGCGCTCTCCGTCGAGGGACCGCGCGCGGCCGGGCTCGGCGAGGCGGCCCGCGACCGGGTGGCCGAGGCCCTGCGGCTGGCCGACCGGCTCGGCGGCGACGCCGTCACCCTGCCGGGCGGACGGCGCACCGCCGACGATATCCTCGCCTACGCGCAGTCCGCCAACGTCAACCACATCGTAGTCGGCAAGGCGACGCGCTCGTGGATGTTCGAGCTCGTGAACGGCTCGGTCGTGCACGACCTCGTGCGCCGCAGCGGCAATATCAGCGTGCACGTGGTGCCGGGCGAGGCCGCGCCGGCCGCGACGCCGCCGCGCCGGCCGGTGGCGACCGCCGCGCCGCCGCGGAGGTTCGAGGCCGGGCCCTACCTCATGGCGCTGCTGGTGGCCGGCCTCGGGCTCGGCGCGGCGATCCTGGCCCAGCCCTATACCGGGCTCGAGAACGCCGACCTGATGCTGCTGACCGCGGTCGTCGCGGTGGCGGTGCGGTGGGGGCTCGGGCCCTCGCTCACCGCGGTGCTGGCGTCCTCGCTCGCCTACAACTTCTTCTTCCTGCCCCCGGTCTACACCTTCACCATCGCCGACCCGACCAACGTCGCGGCCTTCCTGCTCTTCACCGTGGTGGCGGTTCTGGTCTCGAACCTCGCGGCCCGCGCGCGCGCAGTGGCGCTGGTCGCCCAGGGCCGCGCCCGGTCGACGGAGCGGCTGTTCGGCTTCTCGCGCAAGCTCGCGGCCTGCGGGACGCTCGACGACGTGCTCTGGGCCACCTCTGCGCAGGTCGCGGCCATGCTGCGGGTGCGGGTCGTGCTGCTGCTGCCGGAGGGCAAGGCCGTCGCGGTCCGGGCGGGCTACCCGCCCGAGGACAGGCTGGAGGAGGCCGACCTCGCCGCGGCGCAATGGGCCTTCGACAACGACCGCCCGGCCGGCCGCGGCGCCGACACGCTGCCCGGCGCCCGGCGGCTGTTCCTGCCGATGCGCACCGGGCGCGGCACGCTCGGGGTGATCGGCCTCGACGCGGACGGCACGGGGCCGATCCTGACGCCGGAAGGCCGGCGCCTGCTCGACGCGCTCGCCGACATGGGCGCGCTCGCGATCGAGCGGGTGCGCCTCGTCGAGGATCTCGACCGGGCCGAGCGTGCCGCCGAGACCGACCGCCTGGCCCGCGCGCTCCTCACCTCGATCAGCCACGACCTGCGCACGCCCCTGGCCTCGGTGCTCGGCTCGGCCAGCACGTTGCGCGACCTCGACGCGGCGCTTCCCCCGGAGGCGAAGACAGACCTCCTGGCGACCATCATCGAGGAGGCGGAGCGGCTCAACCGCTTCATCGCAAACCTGCTCGACATGACGCGCCTGGAGGCCGGCGCCGTCGCCCCGAACCTCTCGGCGCAGGACGTCGCCGAGACCGTCGACACCGCTTTGCGACGGGTCGAACGGGTGCTCTCCGCGCACCGGGTCTCGGTCGAGATGGAGGCCGATCTGCCCGCGCTCCGGCTCGACCCGGTCCTGTTCGAGCAGGTGCTGGTCAACCTGCTCGACAACGCCGCCAAATACGCCCCCGCGGGCACGACCGTGACGGTCCGCGCCCGGCGCGAGGGACGCGCCGTGATCATCGCGGTTTTGGACGAGGGCGACGGCCTGCCCGCGGACGCGCTCGAGCGGGTCTTCGACAAGTTCTACCGGGTGCGCCTGAGCGATCGGGTCCGAGCGGGCACCGGCCTCGGCCTCGCCATCGCGCGCGGCTTCGTCGATGCGATGGGCGGCACCGTCACGGCCGGCAACCGGAGCGACCGGCCGGGCGCGGTCTTCACCGTGACGCTCCCGGTTCCGGCCCGAACCGTGCCAGGGGATCTCGCCGCATGAGCCCGACCGTCCTCGTCATCGACGACGAGCCGCCAATCCGCAGGCTCCTGCGCACGGGGCTCTCGACCCAGGGCTACGCCGTCGTGGAGGCGCCGAACGCGGCGGCCGCCCTGGATCTCCTCGGCCGGCAGAGCCCGGACCTCGTCATCCTCGATCTCGGCCTGCCAGACATGCGCGGGCACGACCTGCTGCGCGCCATACGGGCGGGCCATCCCGGCCTGCCGGTGGTGGTTCTGTCGAGCCGCGACGACGAGGGCGGCAAGGTCGAGGCCCTCGATCTCGGTGCCGACGACTACGTCACCAAGCCCTTCGGCATGGCCGAGCTGCTCGCGCGGCTGCGCGCCGCCTTGCGGCACCAGCTCGCCCAGAAGGGGGAGCGCCCGGTCTTCCGGGTCGACGGTCTCTCGGTCGATCTCGTCCGGCGCGTCGTGAGGGTCGACGGCGTCGCGGTGAAGCTGACGCCGCGCGAGTACGATTTCCTCCGCGTGCTCGTGCTGCACGCCGGCAAGGTGCTGACCCACGCGCAGCTCATGCAGGCGGTCTCGGCCTCCTCCGAGCCCCAGTACCTGCGCGTCTACATGCGCCAGCTCCGGCAGAAGCTGGAGGTCGACCCGGAACGCCCGCGCATCCTCCTCACCGAGACCGGCGTCGGCTACCGCCTGCGGGCGCCGGACGACGGGCTGGACCTCGACCCGCGCGCGACGGGCGCCGCGCGGCCGCCGGTGCCGGGGTCGGACCCCTGAGGTTCACCCGCGGAGCGCGTTCCCGGCCCGGCGGTCACAGGCGCAGTTCGAGGTGCTCGCTCGACAGGAACACGGCGTCCGGACGGTGGCCCGTCTCGTCCTCGGCGTAGTCCACGGCGTCCTGCCGGCTCCGGAACAGGCCGCCCGCGCGCCCGTGGATCTCGATGGCGAGCCAGCGGCCCGCCGGGTCCTGGCCGACGACGAACTGCGCGGCCGCTGCGGCGCGATCGGGTTGGACGGGGCCGCCGGGGGCGGTGGCTGAACGACGGGGCGACATCGGGTGTCCGGGGTTCGCGCGCTCCTCGCGTGAGCGCGCACCGAATCTGAGCCGTGCGGCGTTAGGGTTCGAGCGGGAAGCGGGGCCGATCGCGTGAGCGTGTCGTTAGGATCTCGGATCCCTTTGCGCGGGTCTCGCGTAAGTCGGCACCGCGTCGTCCGTCCGGGCGCCGCGGCCGGTCTGGGGCGAAGGGAGGGCGGGGGGTGCGCAAGGTGGTGTTGCCGGGCGGGCGCGAGGCGTGGCTCCTCGGCTTGGCGGCCCTTCTCGTCGTGGCCGCCGTCGCGCTGTTCTCGTTCTCGCGCGCGACGACGCTGACGCTCGCGGTCGCGCCGAACGGCGGCACCGAGCCGGCCCTGCTGCGGGCCTACGCGGACGAACTCGCCCGGCGCAAGCTCGGGATCCGGCTGCAGATCCTGTCCTTCGACGGGGTGCGCGAGAGTGCGGAGGCCCTCCGGAGCGGCAAGGCCGATCTGGCGGTGATCCGGCCGGACGTGGCGATGCCGGGCAACGGCCTGTCCCTCGCGGTCCTTCGGGAACTCGCCGCCTTCGTCGCCGCACCGGCCGCCTCCGGCATCGGAGCCATCCCGGATCTCGCCGGCCGGCGCCTGGGCATCCTGGCGAGCCGGACCGCGGACAGGACCCTGGTGGGCGACCTCGCCGCCCATTACGGGTTGGAGCCGCTGACCGAAGTGCCGGAGGCGGATGTTCCGAAGACCGCCGTCGCGCTCGTGCCGGTGGCCGAGGCCGACGTCACGGCGGCCCTCGGCGAAGGGCGCATCGACGCCCTGGTGCTGGTGACGACCCCGACTTCGCCGGCCGCGCGGCGGCTGATCGGTCATGTCCGACAGGCGAGCGCGGACGGCGCGGTCACGCTCGTCGGGGTGCCCGACGCCGCCGCGGTCCTGGCACGCCGGCCGCGCCTGCAGCCCGTCACGGTCCCGGCCGCCCTGTTCGGCGGCAATCCCCGCCTGCCGGCCGAGGACGTCGCGACGATCGGCTCCTCCTACCGTCTGGTTGCGCGGGCCGACCTCTCGCGCAGCCTGGCCGCCGAGGTGACGCAGCACCTGTTCGAGATGCGCGCGGCGCTGGCCGAGACCGTGCCGGCCGCCGAGGACGTCACGCATCCGAGCTACGAGGACACCGCGGACGCCACCAGCGCGCGCCTGCCGATCCACCCAGGGGCAATCGACTATTACGAGCGCGAGCAGGAAACCTTCATCGAGCGCTACGAGAGCTGGATCTACCTCGTGGCCATCCTGGCCGGCGGCGTCGGATCGACGGTCGCCTGGCTTCGGCAGCGCCTCGGCCGCATCCGCCGGGAGCGGATCGCGGTGGCGACGGAGCGCCTGCTCGCGCTCCGCTCGGAGGCGCGCCGCGAGACGGACCGCGAGCGGCTGGAGGTAATGGCAGGCGAGGTGGACGACCTCGCCGCCAGCATCGCGCGCCACGCTCTCAACCGACCGACCGAGCCGCGCATGCTCGGCGCCGCCACGGTGGCGATCGAGGCCGCGCGCTCGACCGTCCGGCGCGCCCTGACGGAGCCCGGCGGCGCGTCCGGCTGAGGGCCGGCGCGGCCTCTCCGGACGCGCCGCCGACGAGGGGCGTCCGTCCCGCCCTCAGCTCTTCGACTTCAGGTAGGCGATGACGTCGTTGACCTTCTTGTCGTCCTTGATGCCCTGGAAGATCATCTTCGTGCCAGGCACCTTGGCCTTGGGGTCCTTCAGCCACTCGTGAAGGTTGGCCTCGTCCCAGGTCAGGCCCGAGTTCTTGAGTGCCGCAGAGTAGCTGTAGCCCTCGTAGGTTCCGGCCTTGCGACCGACGACACCCTTCAGGTCGGGGCCGACGCCGTTCTTCTCGAAATTGTGGCACGCCTTGCAGGGGGCGAACGCCTTCTCGCCGGCGGCCGGATCGCCCGCGTCCTGCGCATTGGCCGAGACGGGAAGCAGCAGCAGCATGGCTGCGCCGAGAACGGGTGACCGCACGTTTTCCTCCTGCGATTTATTCCATCTCGCAATCTACGGCAGAGGTCGGCCGCGACCATAGGCCCAGCAGGCGTACCTCACGCGTTCGTGTGGCGGGGCTGTGGGAGGGGCCGGGGACCCCTTTGCGGCGCGGCGGCGCGCGAAGAAAAAGCCTGCCGAGCCAGGCTGCGGCAGGCCGAAGGTGGGCGTCACGTGATCGGGTCACGCGACCGCAGAAGTAATCCGTGCTCGGCCCGGGGCCATGACACAGTTTTGTGATCCTGCCTTAGAGAGGGCGCTGCGCCATGCTCCGCGGGACGGTCCGGGTCCTCGATCCCCACGCGGTCGCGCGCGGATCGCGTCAGCCGCCGTGGCGGCGCAGGTCGGCAGGCGGTATGATGGCGCACCGGAAGCGTTCATCGCCCGGACGCACGACGCTGCGGAGGCCCGACATGACGCTGGCTGTCGCCATACCGGTCGTCGAGGCGGCCGCTTTCACGGCCGGTTGCGTGCTCATCCACGGACATCGCCACAGGCCGGAGCGGGTGACCTTCGCTCTGCTGAGCCTGCTCTGCCTCGTCGCGCTCGGCGGGCTCGCGCTGGCCCTCGCGCATGTCGGCCCTGACGACCCGATGGCGGCGACCGCACAACTCCCCTTCGAGAACCATGCGGCGGGAGCCATCCGCTACTGAGTTCGGGGTTGAGGGCTGGCCGAACCCTCGTCCATTCGGCGGCCGATATCCTTGGTAAGCGCGCTGCGGCTCGAACCTGAGACCTGGGGCAGAGGTTGCCAGTCTCGAACCAGTGCGCTTCCGCGTCGAGAGGGACGAGATCGAGTAAGACTCGCGTCGCGCGGCGCTGCAGGAGATGATTGCGTCTGAGCCGTTCAATATGATGTGCAAGATAAGAAAATTAAGACTTATAAATTTCAGACTTTATCTATGATATCTCAATGCGTATCATGTCGATGTTATAAAATTCTCTTCTGTATTGCAGACATATGTCATAAATTTCGATTGATGCAGTTCTTCCTTGCCGAAACTCTCGGCGCAGCTTATCCAAATGGATCTCCGGCCTTGCCTGAGGGGAGACCTGATGAAGCGCGTGCTCGTAGGCATTGCCATTCCGCTTCTCATGGCGGCTGGACCGCAACAGACGCGCTCGGCTCCGCCCCCCGCGCCGCCGCTCAAAGCCGGTGCCATCCCGCCGGGCGACGCCCCCGGGGCACGCGACGCGTCCGCGCTGCCCCGCTACGGCGGCGGCCTTCTTCTCGAGAGCAAGGCGAGCGCCTTCGACGAGATCGCGCTGCCGAACGCCAAGCTCGAGCGGCGCGCGGACAAAGTCGACGCCCGCAACAACGATCTTTTCCTTCCGCCCGAGCCGCTGGCGGTCGAAGGGCGGGTCACCCGGATGAGCTATCTCCTGCCGGAGGGCCGCTCCGCCCTCGAGGTGGTGCGCGGTTACCAGCAAACCGTGAAGGATGCCGGTGGCAGCGTGTTGTTCGAGTGCAGCCGGGACGAGTGTGGCGGTTCCGGCGTCACCGCTGCGCGTTCGGGCGGCAGCAAGACCGGCCTGATCCATATGCTCTACCCTTACGACATGATCGCCGGGCCCTGGACGGAATGCGTTCTGCAGGAAGACCGCTCGGGTCAGCGCTTCACGCTGCTCGACCTCCCGAAGGGGGACGGCAAGGCCGCTGTGCTCGTCTGGAACGTCGGTGACGTCTCGGCGGGATCGAACTGCAAGGCCTGGGTCGGGCGGCTTGTCGCACTCGTCGTCACGGTCGAGACCGCGGCACGCGAGCAGCGCATGGAGACCGTCGCGGCCAGTGCCATGGGCGAGGGGCTCGATCGCGAGGGCCGGGTCGCCCTGTACGCGATCCAGTTCGATACCGCGAAAGCCGACATCAAGCCCGAGAGTGGCGCCCAACTCACCGAACTCGTCAGCTTCCTGCGCGGCGCTCCGGCCACCAAGGTACTGGTGGTCGGGCACACCGACAACCAGGCGGGGATCGATTACAACCTCGACCTGTCGCGGCGCCGGGCGCAGGCCGTCGTGGCCGCGCTCAAGGGTGCGGGGATCTCCGCCGCGCGCCTGACCCCGCAGGGCGTCGGCATGGCCGCGCCGCTGGCGAGCAACGATACCGAGGAGGGCCGTGCGAAGAATCGGCGGGTCGAACTCGTCAAACAGAACTGAGGCGTTCCCTCATGCGTCGGCTGCTTCCGGTCGCTCTCGGCCTCGTGCTCGGTTTCGACGCCGGGGCGGCCCCGGTCCCGAGCTACATCAAGGACAGCGTCGGGGAATGGCTCGTCGCAACCGACGACGGCAAGCCGGGCTGCCGCATCGCGCTCACGGCCCGGCGCACGGGCCGGAACTGGGATGCGACACCCGCTGCCGAATGCGCGACACGCCTACCTGCGGTCGGCCGTGCGGTCTCGTGGAACTACGACGCCGGCGTCCGGCTCTTCGGCCGCGACGGCAAGGCGCTGCTCGCGTTCGGGGAGGACGAAACCACGATCATGAAGACCGGCTTCGAGACGCCGCCCGTCCACTTCATGGTCAGGGCGCCGGCCGGCGTGGAGCGGGCGCCATACGCCCCCGCGCTCGTCGGCGCCTGGGTGCTGCGACGCCCCGGCGGGCCGCCGCTGTGTCCGCTCGCCGTCTCCAAGGGTCCGAAGGACGAGGCGACCGAGCTGACCGTGAAGACCGGCGCGCCCTGCGACCCCGCAGTGGCGCGCCTGCGCCTCGACGGCGCCCGCGTCGAGGACTTCAAGCTCATGCTCTACGGCAAGCCCGAGACCGCGCTCGGTCTCGAACCGTCAGGTCCGGAGAGCTACGCCAAGACCGATGGCGGCAAGCCGCTCGAGATGGTGCGGGTGCCCTGACGGCTCAGGCCGGCCAGGGCGCGGGATAGGGAAGCCGCCCGCCCCCGTAGCGCACGATCGCGTCGATCCGGTCCTCGATCGGGGGATGCGTCGCGAGAAGGTCGAGGAAGCCCGTGCGCGGGTTATCGACGCAGAGCTCCATCAGGCCGGACGGCGCGCGAGCGAGGTCGCCGCGGCCGGAAATCTTGAGGAGGGCCGAGATCAGGGCGTCGGGGTCCTTGGTCAACTCCACCGCCCCCGCGTCGGCCACGTACTCCCGGGTGCGGGACAGGGCGAAGCGGATTGCCTGCGAGAGCAGCCACGCGACGACGACGAGCGCGACGCCGATGAGTTGCGCGGGCAGGGCGCCGGCCCGGCCGCGTCCGCCGCGGTCGTCAGGGAGGTCGCGCATCAACGCGGAGCGGAAGGCGTGGTCGGCCGCGAAGGCGAGGATGCCTGCGATCGCCACAGCGATCATCATCGTGCGCACGTCGTCGTTGCGGATGTGGGTCAACTCGTGCGCCAGCACCGCTTGCATCTCGCGCGGCTCCAGTGCCGCCATCAGCCCCGAGGTCACGGTGATCGCGTATTGCTGGGGATTGAGGCCGGTCGCATAGGCGTTCAGAGCCGGATCGTCCGCGATCTGCAGGGCCGGCACGGCGATGCCGCGAGAGATGCAAAGCGCCTCGAGCTGGCGATGGAGGTCCGGCGCCTCGAACACCGAGACCGCGCGCGCGCCGACGACGCCCGCGATCATCGCCTGATGCGTGCGGAAGGCGACGAAGAGCCAGAGGAGCGTACCTGCGATCACGAGCGGGCCCAGCCACAGGAGGTCGTGCAGGGCGGCGCGCAGGTAGGCCTCGAGGCTCGGCGCCGCGCCGAAGGGCAGGCCGGTGCCCGCCGAGCGGATCACGAGCGCGGCGGCATAGGCCAGCACGAGGTTGAGAGCGAAGAGGCCGATGACGAGGGCGCGGGCGCGCAACTCGTTGCGGCGGATGTGGGTGTAGAGGCCGTAGGCGGGCAGCATGACACGAACGAGGCGCGTCAGAACCTGACGGTCGGTGGGGTCTCGAGCGCCGTTCGTGTCTCCGCGCCGAGGTCGAAGAAGGGCTGGGGCCTGAGGCCGAGGGCCGCTGCGAAGAACACGGCCGGGACCGCCGCGGTCGCGGCATTGTACTCGGCCACCGCGTTGTTGAAGAAGCGTCGGGCCGCGGCCAGCTTGTCCTCCAGCGCGGCCAGCTCGCCCTGGAGTGCCTGGAAGGTGGTGCTGGCCTTGAGGTCGGGATAGGCCTCGCTCAGGCCGATGAGGCGGCCGAGGGACGCCTGGAGCGCATCCTCGCGCCGGATCGTCTCGCCGGGGTCGCGCGCCGCCATCGCCGCGTTGCGCGCTGCGACCACGGCCTCGAGGGTCTGCCGCTCATGCGCGGCGTAGCCCCGGACGGCTTCGACGAGGTTCGGGATGAGGTCGTGGCGCTGCCGGAGCTGCACATCGATGTCGCCGAAAGCCTGTGCGGTGCGCTGACGCAAGGCGACGAGCCCGTTGTAGGTGAAGACGAGCCAAGCCAGCACGGCGATGACTGCGATCGCGAGAACCCATTTCATAGACTGAACTTTCTGCCGGATGGCGGCGCCAAACCTGCCCGATTTTCAGCACGGATGGCGCGCGGCGTCCACTGAAGGGAATGTGAACGAATGAATATAATACTTGATCCAGGAATAGGATATCTTTTTCGGGCTTATTTGGAATATTCATTCTTACTTGAGTGTAGTGATGGAAGGTTATGATTTTTACGACTCATTGTAAAGTAAACATCCAGCTTTGATGTCTCTATGCCGATGTACTGCCGCGGCGCGATGCAGCATCGCTCCGAAGGTGGTCTACGGCCATCTGCGCGCGGACAGCCTTCACGACGAGGTCGAGCATGCTGCACAAAGACGGGCACAGGAGCGCCAGATCACGCAGACGCCGCAGGCAGGCCGCGAAGCAAGCGAGCATCGCGCGTGATCCGAAGACCGTTCCCGGAGAACGGCTTGCCACCACCGAGGGCATGGAGGAAATTGGTGAGCGCGCTGGGGCTCGAACCCAGGACCTACAGATTAAAAGTCCGTTGCTCTACCAGCTGAGCTACGCGCTCGCATTCGTCTCACCGCCTGTCGCGGGGATGAAGCGTGGCCCGCAATAGGGGAGCGGTCTGGGCGGGTCAACCGGGAAGGCGGGTCGGCCGGGCTGTTTGCCCCAGCGCCGCCACGGTTCGATGACAGCGGCGGTGCGATGAGCCGCGCAGCCCCGGACCCCCATCCTCTCCGTACCGAACCCGCTCATGCGTGGCGCGGCTTCGCTGCGGCCTTCTGCGGGACGGCGCTGGCCCTCGGCTTCTCTGCCGTGACTTTCGTGGCGATCCTGGATCCCTTCGGACTTCGGGCGGCGCCGGGACGGGCGCCCGGTCCGATCATGGATCGCAACCAGCGCTTCATGTACCCGCAGATCGCGCGTAGCGGCGCCTTCGACGGCGCCCTGTTCGGCACCTCGACCGCGCGCCTGCTCGACCCGGAGGCGCTGGAGGCGGCCTTCGGCGGGCGCTTCGCCAACCTCGCGGTGAATGCGGCGACCCCCGACGAGCAGCGGCGCCTCGCCGGACTGTTCCTCAATGCGGTGCGGCCCCGCGCGATCTTGTTCGGCCTCGACGCCACGTGGTGCGCGGCCGCGCCGCCGGACCGCACCCAGCACCCGTTCCCGGACTGGCTCTACGCACCCGGCACGCCCCTCGGCATCCTCCATCAGGCAAGCTGGCAGGGACTGACGGTGGCGGGGCGCGTGGCGCTGCACGCCCTGCACCTCGCGCCCGCCCGCATCCGGGGGGACGGCTACGCGGTCTTCACACCGCCGGAAGCGGCCTACGATCTCGCCCGTGCCCAAACCCATATCCGAGCGGGCACCGCCGTCGATCCGGACGCGGCGTCGCCGGCCGCCGAAGACCCGGCGGAGGGCGGGATGCCGGCGCTCGACCAGCTCGACGCGCTGCTCGCGGAGCTTCCACCCGAGACGCGGCGGGTCATCGCCTTCATGCCAGTCCATGAGGCGGCGCAGGGGCGGCCCGGCACGCCGGCCGGCCGGCGCGAGACGGCCTGCAAGGCCCGGGTGGCCGAGATCGGCCGGGCGCGCGGGGCGCTGGTCGTCGACTTTCGCATCCCCTCCCCTGTCACCACGCAGGACGCGAACTACTGGGACGCCCTGCACTACCGCCTGCCGGTGGCGGATAGGATCGTGGCGGGGTTGAAGCGCGCGGCCGAGACGGGCACCGACGCGCCCGACGGCTTCTACCGTGTGCTCGCCCACCCCTGAGGTCATGTCACGGTTTCGAAAGGCGTGAGGTCTTTCGCGGGTGCTGGGCGGAGCCCTGCAGGGCCGGTCGCCCGCCTCAGGCTCCGGACTTGGCCGCAGCCTCCGCCCGCTCCCATCCGGCGCGGGTCTCCGCGGCGAAGGTCAGGAACCGGCCTTCCCGGATCGCCGCCCGCATGCCCGCCATCAGATCCTGGTAGTAGGCGAGATTGTTCCAGGTCAGCAGCATCATCCCCAGGATCTCGTCCGAGCGGACGAGGTGGTGGAGGTAGGCGCGGGAATAATCGCGCGCCGCCGGGCAGGCGGAGGCCTCGTCGAGGGGCCGGGTGTCCTCGGCGTGGCGGGCGTTGCGCAGGTTGATCCGTCCGTGGCGCGTGTAGGCGAGGCCGTGGCGCCCCGCACGGGTCGGCATCACGCAGTCGAACATGTCGACGCCGCGCTCGACCGAGCGCAGGAGGTCGTCCGGCGTGCCGACGCCCATGAGGTAGCGCGGCTTGTGTGCCGGCAGGTGCGGCTCCACCGTCTCGATCATGGCGAGCATCACCGCCTGCGGCTCGCCGACCGCGAGGCCGCCGATGGCGTAGCCCTTGAGGTCGAGATCGACCAGCGCCCGGGCGCTCGCGACGCGCAGGTCCGGCACGTCGCCGCCCTGCACGATGCCGAACATCGCCTTGCCGGGCTGCTCGCCGAAGGCGGTGCGGCAGCGCTCGGCCCAGCGCAGCGACAGGCGCATCGCCTTCTCGATGGCCTCCGGGGGAGCGGGCAGCCGCACGCACTCGTCGAGCTGCATCTGGATGTCGGAGCCGAGCAGCCCCTGGATCTCGATGGAGCGCTCCGGGCTCATGCGGTGGGCCGTGCCGTCGATATGCGACCGGAAGGTGACGCCGTCCGCGTCGAGCTTCCGGAGGGCGGAGAGCGACATGACCTGGAAGCCGCCGGAATCGGTGAGGATCGGCCCGTCCCAGCGCATGAAATGGTGCAGGCCGCCGAGCCGGGCCATCCGCTCGGCCCCGGGGCGCAGCATCAGGTGGTAGGTGTTGCCGAGCACGATGTCGGCGCCCAGCTCGCGCACCTGATCCGCGTACATCGCCTTCACGGTCGCGGCGGTGCCGACCGGCATGAAGGCCGGCGTGCGGACGACGCCCCGCGGCATCGTGATCGCGCCCGTGCGGGCCTGCCCGTCGGTCGCGTCGACGCGGAAGCGGAAATCGGGCGTGGGGTGATGGTCGGTCATGGGGTGTCCGTGCGGGCCGCCGGGAAGAGCAGGCTGGCATCGCCGTAGGAGTAGAAGCGGTAGCCCGACGCGATCGCGTGACTGTAGGCCGCCCGCATGGTGTCGAGGCCCGAGAAGGCCGAGACCAGCATGAACAGGGTCGAGCGCGGCAGGTGGAAGTTCGTCATCAGGGCGTCGACCGCGCGGAAGCGGTAGCCCGGGGTGATGAAGATCTCGGTCGACCCGGCGAAGGGGTGCAGGCGCCCGGCCGCGTCGGCCGCGCTCTCCAGGAGGCGCAGCGCCGTGGTGCCGACCGCGACGACCCGGCCGCCCCGCGCGCGGACCGCGTTGAGCGCGCCGGCCGTGGCGGCGTCGAGATGGCCGATCTCCGCGTGCATGCGGTGCTCAGCGGTGTCCTCCGCCTTGACCGGCAGGAAGGTGCCGGCACCGACATGCAGCGTGACGTGGCGGCGTTCGAGACCGGCGGCGTCCAGGGCCGCGAGCAGGTCTTGCGTGACGTGCAGGCCCGCGGTCGGGGCCGCGACCGCGCCGGGCTCACGGGCATAGACTGTCTGGTAATCGGCCGCGTCCCGGGCATCGACCGGGCGCTTGCCCGCGATGTAGGGGGGCAGCGGCAGGATCCCGAGCGCGGCGATCCGCTCGTCGAGGTGCGGACCCGCGAGGTCGAAGTGCAGCACGATCTCGCCGCCCTCGCCCTTGGCCGCCACGGTGGCGTCGAGCTCGGCGAGATCGCAGGCCGCGTCCGTCCCCGCGCCGAAGCGCACCCGGTCGCCGACCGCGAGGCGCTTGGCGGGGCGCGCGAAGGCGCGCCAGCGGTCCGGCGCCTCGCGCAGGTGGAGCATCGCCTCCATGCGCTGGCCCGGGGCGCCGGGGCGCAGGCGCGTCCCGTGCAGGCGGGCCGGGATCACCCGTGTGTCGTTGAAGACGAGGGCGTCGCCCGGGCGCAGGAGACCCGGCAGGTCGGCGACCCGACGGTCGGCGAGGCCGGTCGCCGGATCCACCACGAGCAGGCGCGCCGAGCCGCGCGGCTCCGCGGGGCGCAGCGCGATGCTCGCTTCGGGCAGGTCGAAATCGAACAGGTCCACACGCATCGGGCGCCACCTGCACGGAATGCGCGCGCGAATCAATTTCCCCGAACCGCGCAGCGGAACCGGCGCGGCGTGGCCCGGTTTCCGCCGAGGCCCCGCCGCGCCCGGCTGGGGACGGAGAATGGGAGGCTGCCCATGCCCTGGTTCTTGCTGCGCCCGCGCGATCCGGCGCGATCCGCGCTGGCCGCTGCCGGGAATGCCCTCCCTGGCGCTGAAGGCCGCCGATGCTGGCGAGGCGCGGGCGAGGTTCGCCCAGGCCCATCCGAGCGCGCCCTACGGCACGCCCGCCCTACCGGTGCCCGCGGCGGGGGCCGGCAGTTTCCGCCATGATCCGGACACCCTGGTGGTCACCGAGACCGCCGAGCCGTCGGCTCCGAGGGATTGAGGGAGTAAGCCATGGTGACGCCTTCCGGGCGCAGAACCCGGATCACCCTCGACGGCCAGCTCGTCGGCTACTGGGAGCGCGAGGCCGCCCGCCTCGACGCGTTGGCGGCGGAGGCCCGGTTCGGCTGGCAGCGGCGGCGCTACCTCCGCAAGGCCGCCCAGGCTCGGGTCCAGGCCGAGCGCAGCCGCGCCCGCGAGAGAGCCCGCGGGAACGAACCGGCGGAGACGGCGGCGCAGGATCCGGCGAGCGCGCATGTCGCCCGGGACGACAGCTGAGCCCGAGATCCTGCGCCTCGCCGACCCCGCGCTCGCGGCGCGCGCCGCCTGGCGGCTCTTCGCCTGCGTCCGCGCGGAACTTGGCGCCTGCCTGCCCGCCGAGGCCGCGATCGAGCATGTCGGGGCGACCGCCGAGCCCGGCTGTCTCGGAAAGGGCGACCTCGACATCGCGGTCCAGGTTCCTTCTGACCTCTTCGCCGCGTGCCGGGCCATCCTGGCCCAGCGCTACGCCGACAATCCCGGGTCTGTCCGAACAGCCGATTTCGCGGCCTTCTGCGACGCGGCCGCAGAACCGCCGCTCGGCATCCAACTCGTCGCGATCGGATCGGAGTTCGACCTGTTTGTGCGCTTCCGCGACCGTCTCCGGGCCGAGCCCGATCTGGTCGAGCGCTACAACGCGCTGAAACGCGCGCATGCCGGGCGCTCCATGGCCGCCTACCGCGCCGCCAAGGCTGATTTCATCGTGGCGGTGCTGAGCCATCCACACCGGGATGAGGCGCCGCGATAGCCCCGGCTAAGACCTTTGCCGTGGCCTTGCGGCGCGCTCTCCCGTATGCGCCCCGGACCCCATCCGGACCCCGCAGCATGAACCGCACCCAGAAGGCCGCGCTCGCGAGCGCCGGCGTCGGCCTCGCCGTCACCGGCCTGAAGTTCCTGGCCTGGTGGCTCACCGGCAGCCTCGCGCTCTGGTCGGACGCGCTGGAGAGCATCATCAACGTGGTGGCGGCCTGCGGCGCCTTCGCGGCGCTGCACGTGGCCGGGCGCCCGGCCGATGCCGAGCACCCCTACGGCCACCACAAGGCCGAGTTCTTTTCCGCGGTGATCGAGGGCATCCTGATCGCGGTGGCGGCCCTGCTGATCCTGCGGGAGGCCTATTTCGGCATCCTGGAGCCGAAGCCTCTCGACGCTCCGGTGCTGGGTCTCGCGGTCAACGCGGTGGCGACCGTGATCAACGGGGTCTGGGCGGTCGCGCTGCTGCGCTGGGGGCGGGCGTGGCGCTCCCCTGCCCTGGTGGCCGACGCGCGGCACGTGCTGGCGGACGTCGTCACCTCGATCGGCGTGCTGGCGGGCCTCGGCGCGGTGCTGGCCACCGGCTACCCCATCCTCGATCCCATCGTGGCTGGCCTTGTGGCGCTGAACATCCTGTGGTCGGGCTGGACCATGGTGCGCGAGTCGATCGACGGGCTGATGGACCGCGCCGCGCCGCCCGAGATGGTCACGGAGATCCGCGCCCTGATCTCGCGCCACGGTGCGGGCGCCCTGGAGGCGCACGACGTGCGCACCCGCTCGGCCGGGCAAGCGACCTTCATCGATTTCCATCTCGTCGTGCCCGGTGAGATGAGCGTGCGCGAGGCGCACGCGATCTGCGACCGGCTTGAAGCGGCCCTGGAGGCCGATATTCCCGGCGCCGTCGTCACCATCCATGTCGAGCCCGGCGAGGAGGCCAAGGGCTTCGGCCTGCCGGTGATCTGAGTGGACCGAGCCCGCGGTGAACGGGTGGTCACGGGCGCGCGATTTCCATTCGTGGTTGAACTGTGGCTGATACCGGATGCTCCGGCTCGGCCGGGATCGCCGTCAGAGAAACCAGACCATGCGCCGCCTCGTCTCCATCGCCTGCCTTCTCCCGCTCCTTGCCGGCCCGGTCGCCGCACAGGAGCGGCTCCATGCACCCGGGCTCACCTGTCAGGCTCTGAAGACGGCTGTGGCGCGCGCACGCGACGTCGTCGTGGCGTCGAGCGAGACCGCCTACGACATCGTCCATGCCGACGGCAGCGCTTGCCTCAACGTCAACGGCGAATCGAGCGAGCCGGTCTACGTGCCGACGACCGACGAGGCGAACTGCCTCGCGGGTTGGCGCTGCATGCAGCGCAGCAGTGACGGCAGCAGCAGTCACTGAGGTTTTTCGGCACGCCGGGGCCCGCCGGGGAATATTCGGCGGGACCCGGCCTGAGCCGCATCCCCGGAGCATCCGCGACGCCCGCGCCCGATGCGGTTCGTGGATGAGCCGGCCGCTTTCCGGTACGGGGCGCCGGTTCTTCAGCTTGGAAACGAAAAAACCCGACCTTGCGGTCGGGCTGATGTCGAGTTGGAAGCTTTCGGAGGCCGTGTGGGCGCCGGGGCGCTCACACGGCGGGGCCAAGAGGCTTAGAAGTCGCGCTGGACGCG
>NZ_BPQM01000081.1 GCF_022179245.1 Methylobacterium gregans | reverse complement strand
TTTTGTTAGACGCTCTAAGCTTGCCTGTTTCGACGAGAGAACCAAAGACAGAGCAATCAGGATCGAGGGATCCTCAATCGTGCCTCCTCCGCTCGAGCAAAGGCGAGCACCCGCTCGCGACTTTCTGCGCATGCGATGCGCGACCAGAGCCAGCTGATTTATCGATCTTGTTCGATTGTCTTGATCTTATTTGTAGATATCTGAAAATATTCAAACTACCTATTGAGTATTCGAGTGATTTTATGCAGAAGTCCTCGCGATATTGTCGATTCAGAAACAGAATCATCCGTATCTGATGGAAATTATTTGTGTTACAGAGGTGATAATCTACTTAATTTGTGTGTTTTGACCATGGCGTAGCGTGAGTGCTCCATCGGCGTGATAAAAGACCCTGTATCAAGTGAGCTTGCTGGGTGGCGCCCCTTCAGAAACACTGGCCAGGTCAAGACAAGTAGCCTGAGTAGTCGCGAGGCCTAGAGCGTTTTGATCAAAGGGCTTGCTGAGGCGTAGCAGAGGCTGATGCGGTTCGATCGGCGCTTCCGCGTGGCCCGATGCCAATATGATCGGCATCGCGGAACGCTCGACCGCGATCTGAGCTGCCAATTGTGTACCGGTCATGCCCGGCATGGCTTGGTCGGTGATGACGAGATCCAATCCGCGCGTCCGCCGCAGGAGGTCCAAAGCCTCCTGCCCCGAACGGACTCCGATCGCGCGATGACCCAGATCCTCCAGCATCGCTACCGTGCTCTCCAACACCAGAGGATCGTCGTCCACCACCAGCACCGTCAACGATCGTGCCGACGCCTGCGGCTGCACGGGGAGGCTTAAAGCCTCTTCGCAATGTGACGACGCTTCGGCCATCGGTAGCCACATCTCTGCCGTCGTGCCCTCGCCCAAGCCGCTCCTGAGCAAGAGACGCCCGCGCGATTGTGCGGCCAAGCCCTGAACCATCGGCAGGCCGAGGCCCGTGCCCTTGCCCACGCCCTTGGTGGTGAAGAACGGCTCTTGCGCGCGGGCCAGGGTCTCGGCGTCCATGCCGGTGCCGGTATCCGTCACGGAGAGGCAGACGTAGCGGCCTTCCGGCAGGCTCCCCACATCTTCGCTGCTCGCTTCACGACCTGCGATCGTGATCGTGCCGCCCTCCGGCATGGCGTCGCGTGCATTCACTGTGAGATTGAGAAGCGCGAGCTCGCACTGATGTGCATCCACCAGTACCCGCGGCAGGCCCAACGGAAAGCAGGTTTCGATGCGCACGCTCGGTCCGATCGAGCGTTGGAGCAGGTCGGTCATGCCCCGGACCAGATCGGGTAGGTCGACAACCTCGGGCTTGAGTTCCTGCCGCCGCGCGAAGGCCAACATGCGTTGCGTCAGGGCGGCGCCACGCTGCGCGCCCTGAACGGCGTTGTCGAGAAGGCGCGTGGCCTTCGGATCGTCCGGCAGCCGCTTCCTCAGCAGTTCGAGGCTGCCAAGGACGGCCATGAGCAAGTTATTGAAATCGTGCGCCACGCCTCCTGTGAGCTGCCCGACGGTCTCCATCTTCTGGGCCTGAGCGAGGGCCTCGCGCGCTTGATCCAGCGCCTCCTGCGCCTGCTTGCGCTCGGTGATGTCGCGCGTGACCTTGGCGTAGCCGACGAGCTGTCCCGCCTCGCTGCGGATTGCCTGGATGACCGCGTTGGCCCAGAAGCGGCTGCCGTCCTTTCGCCTCCGCCATCCTTCGGCCTCGAAGCGCCCTTCCCGCGCCGCCGTCTCGAGCGCGGCTGCGGGTTCGCCGGCTTGCAGGTCCTCCTGCAGGTAGAAGCACGATAGGTGGCTGCCCACGATCTCGTCGGCCCTGTAGCCCTTGATGCGCTCGGCCCCCGTGTTCCAGTTGGCGATCCGGCCATCGGGATCGAGCATGAAGATGGCATAGTCGCTCACGCTCTGAAACAGGAGGCGGAAGCGCTCCTCGCTCGTGCGCAGCGCCTCTGCCTCGCGCTTGGACGCCTGCTGGAGGTGCCGGTCGAACATGGCGGCCGAGAGAGCCAGCACGAGGATCAGAAAGGTCGTCCCAGTAACCCAGAGCGCGAGATGCGTCTGGCTGACACTGGCGCTGCCGAGTGCATGGTCGATCGGAGCGCTTGAACTGAACACGGCTCCCTGCATCGCCGCGTAGTGCATGCCCGAGACGGCCAGACCCATGGTGCCGGAAGCGAGGAGCCGTTGCTTGACGTCCGTCTGCTTGAAGGCGAGCCAGAGTGCGGCGACAGCTGCGCCGATAGCGACGAGGATCGAGACGGCGACCCAGAGATGGTCATGGTGCAGGCCTGCCGGCAGGCGCATCGCGGCCATGCCGGTGTAGTGCATGCCGGCGATGCCGAGGCCCATCACAAGACCGCTCAGACACAGAGCCACCGGTCCTGCGCCGGCCCGGTTGCCCACGAGGAAGCCGAGCCCCGTGACCGCGATGGGCAGAGCGAGCGAGAGGAGCGTGAGGCGCAGGTCGAAGCCGACGTCAAGGCCCGGCAGACTGAAGGCCAGCATGGCGACGAAGTGCATCGACCAGACGCCACCGCCCATCGCGATGGCGGCGGCGATGAGCCACGCATAGCAGGACCAGCCGGAGGCGGCACGCATGCGTGTGGCGAGGTCGAGCGCGGTATAGGATGCCGCGGCCGCAATCGAGACGGAGAGAGCGACGAGGACAGTGTCGTGGGTGCCAGCGTGAACCATTCTAGGAACGCGATCCGAATCCCGCCCTCGCGGGCTGAGCATCACGTATTCGGTATGCCTGTGCGTATCGGCCGCATCCATGCCTCCGATGCAATGGAATCAACTCAACCATGAGCGGATGTTATCCGGACTGGGGAACGCAGGAAAGGAGATCAGGATGCGGAGCCTTGTCCAGCGGTACATTTTGCCCTTGGCGGAACAATCTACGACGTGAAAATTCCCGCCATCGACGTCCTGCGGGATAAGTTAACACACTTGGATTTTCGATATCACGGACGAGAAATGCTACATCATTGTTGGAAATTTCTGCCATGTCGGCCGTCGATAGCCGTTGATCGTTGAAGGGAACAGCAAGATAAACGATTTTTGAGCATCCGCTATGAGCAGCGCGGATTGAGTGCCCTTGTGATCGGCAAATCGACGGCGGGATGGTCTTCGCGCGCCAGGGAGCCTCAGTCAGTCAGTGGCGCGCGCCACTCCTGGGTTGATTGCTGCGCCCGCCGTAGATGCCGAGTGTAATTCCTCTCGCAATTTCGGAGCGTCGCATAGCATAGTTCAGTGCGACCATAGGGTAGTCTGCAGGTAGGCCGTAGCGCTTACGGTAGCTGAATGGATCGAGGCCGTGTCCGGCCAGGTGCCTCTTGAGCGTCTTGTAAGGCTTGCCGTCGATGAAGCTGATCAGCGCATCCGGGGTAATCGAGTTTTGAATCTCTTCAGGCGTCGCCTTTTCTTCGAGCTCGGTGGTCCTCTGCACCGCATCCGCGTTCATGATCTCGTTCAGAGCCGCATGGACCCGGTCAATAAGCTTCGGAAGCTCAGACAGTGGTACCGGGTTGTTTGAGACATAGGCCGAGACGACGATGCCGGCGAGTTCAACCAAGCTGGATGAGCCGTTCCGGATTGGGGTCACCATGGGGCTAATTTCCTCGGGCACTGGGTAGCGGGGCTTCTTGGCTGCGCCGCAGATGACGGACCCCTTCGGTTCGTTCTTTGCTGGTTCGCAGGCGTCGGCTCCTGAGCGGCCGATTCGCCAGATGAGTGCGATCAAGCAATTCCAGCGCGACTTAGGTTGGCGCGGCTAGGGTCGTCCGTTTCCGAGGAGCCAATCGCGGTGTGTCTGGCAGGCATCGCGCCATGTGATTCTCAAGCTCTGATCTGGCGGAGCCAGGTGCCTTCAGGCTACCTGATGCCCATATGAACCATGATGGCGAGGACTCGGATCGGCTGAGGCAGCGCTTATCATCGGCTCATCGAGCGAGCGGAGGCGATGTGAAAACCGTTTCCTCGACAGGGCAGTTACACCCGCGCGATCGATTTGATTTCTGGCACGAAGTTGCTCGGAAGGATGTCGCCGACCACACCTCCACGCCGAAGTGCCGGAACACGTTTCAGGCTGAGCTCCGGGCGGGCTCGGTCGGCTCCATCGGGCTTGTCCTATTCCAGAACTCGGACATGTCGGTCACCCACGCACGCTGTCATATCGATCTCACGAACACCGATGAACTGTTCGTTTGCCGACAATTCGGTGGGCGCCTCGCTCTCGATCAGGACAGCCGCCAAGTGGTGCTGGAGCCCGGTCATATCACGTTGCTCGACCCCCGATTGCCGTATCAAGGACGGTTCTCGGAAAATTCCCAGGTGCTCGTTCTGAAGGTCCCGCGGCAGCCGTTGGAAGCTCGCTTAGGACAGACACGGGAATTGACAGCTCGTGCTATCGAGCCGTCCACTGCCGAGAACAGTTTGCTATCGCAGACCCTCGCGATGTTGCCATCTCATACGCAAGACCTTGGCTCGACCGCCGGGGTGCTTCTTGAGACGCACCTGCTCGATCTGATCACCCTCTCGGTCGGCATGACTATGGGAAAGGAGAAAGCGCGCACCACGTCAGCCCGCTCACTTGTCAGGGTCCGGGTACGGGCTGCTGTAGAAGCGCGCTTGGCTGACCGAAATCTCGACGCTAGCACGGTCGCACGTGCAGCCGGAGTCAGCGTGCGATACGCCAATGAGGTGCTCGCCGAAGACAGCACATCGATCGTGCAGCTCATCCAGGCGAAGCGTCTCGCTCGCTGCCGTCAGGCGCTTGAAGATCCATCGCAAACGGGGCGGAGCGTGAGCGAGATCGCCTATGGTTGGGGATTTGCCGACATGACGCATTTCGGCCGGCGGTTCAAAGCTGCCTACAGCGTGTTGCCCAGCGAGCATCGTCGCCGCGTAAGGCAAGATGGCTGAGTCTCAGCCATGAACTCACCGATGGACGTCGCGCGGATTCCACTCTCGTGAGCGGGACCATGCGCTGACGACAGGGAGCGCCGCCGAACAGGTGCCTCCTCAAGGGTACGCTGTCAGGCATGAATCCTCGCGCTCGCGAGGCTGAGGGCTGCTCCGTGAGCGAAGACCCTCGGCCAAGCCAGGCCTGACTCAAGCGACCGATGTACGCTGCGAGACTGCGGCTAGCGGCGGAGCATGCCGCAGGTCGGGCGGTGTCTTGAAATCCCGGGCAGCGCCGCGGGACGCCTGGACGCCGCGCGGAAATCCGCTGCGATCCCGGTAGGATCGTTTCCGACCCACCCCGCGGCTGTGCCGCGCCGTGCTGGCTTGAGCATCAATCAGGTCAACCGCCGTGATGCCGAGCAGGAGCGCCAAAGCGACTACGACATTGTCCCGCTTCGGGTTGTCCGGCCGAAGCGCCGTCATCACGGTCGCGATGTCGAGGCCGTCGCCGGCGACCCGGCTCCAGAGCCCGAGATTCTTGTCGACGGAGAGCGAGAGGATGCCGCTGCCGATCTCGCGCGCTCCGTAGACGCGCACCAAGGCCTCCTTGCCCTCCATCCCGAGCGCCCGCGTGATGCGATGGGGCGCGAAAAGCTCGGTGAGACCGAGAGCGAGGCTGAACCAGCCGAGTCCTTTGGCGAGGCTGTCCGGTACGCCGCGGGAACTCGGGCCGGACCGGAGGACTTTCGGATCGCCCTCGGAGCGCGTGATGTTCGAGAGGTTTGCGAGGCTTGCGATGTTCGTCATGGTCTCTCTCTCTCGAAGTGTCAGGGTTTGAGAACGACCTTGATGCAGCTGTCCTGCTTGTCGCGGAACGTGCGGTACATCTCAGGTCCTTTGTCGAGCGGGACCTCGTGCGTGATGACGAAAGAGGGGTCGATCTGCTCCTCCTCGATCCGGCGCAGGAGGTCTGCGGTCCAGCGCTGGACGTGCGTCTGCCCCATGCGGAACGTCAGCCCCTTGTTCATCGCCGCGCCCATCGGGATCTTGTCGGCCAAGCCGCCGTAGACGCCCGGGATCGAGATCAGGCCACCGGGCCGGCACACGTAGATCATCTCACGCAGCACATGCGGCCTGTCGCTCTCGGCAAGGAGGATCTGCTTGGCCCGGTCGTAGACCGTATCCGGCATGGCGGGCGTGACGTGGCTTTCCATACCGATGCAATCGATGCACTTTTCCGGCCCCTCGCCGCCGGTCAGCTCGTTCAGCCGCTCGACGACGTTCTCCTCGTCGAAATTGATGGTAAGGGCGCCGCCCGCTTCGGCCATCTCCAAGCGCTCGGGCAGGTGGTCGATAGCGACGACCTGCTGGGCCCCCAGGAGGACGGCCGAGCGGATCGTCATCTGGCCGACCGGGCCGCACCCCCAGATGGCCACGGTGTCGGTCGGCTGGATGTCGGCCTGCACGGCCGCCTGCCAACCCGTTGGGAAGATGTCCGATAGGAAGAGCAGTTTCTCGTCGGGAATGCCCTCCGGCACCTTCTGGACTGTCGCGTCGGCGAAGGGCACGCGCAGGTACTCGGCCTGGCCGCCGGGATAGCCCCCGGTGAGGTGCGAATAGCCGAAAAGTCCTGCGGTGGTGTGGCCGAAGACTTTATCGGCAAGGTGCTTCTTGCGGTTGCTTCTCTGACAGACAGAGAAGTAGCCGCGCTTGCACTGGTCGCATTCGCCGCAGACAATGGTGAAAGGCACCACGACCCGGTCGCCCTTTTTCAGGTTGCCGTTGAGCCCGCGTCCGGTCTCGACGACCTCACCCATGGTCTCGTGACCTAGCACGTCTCCGGGAAGCATGGCGGGAATAAAGTTGTGAAACAGGTGGAGATCAGAGCCGCAGATCGCGCAGCTCGTGACTTTGACGATGACGTCACGCCCGTCTTCGATCTCCGGATCGGAGACGGTGTCGCAGCGGATATCTTCCTTCCCATGCCAAACCAGGGCTCGCATAGCCTTCTTCTCCCATCGTCTGAGGTGCGAGAGCCAGTTCCGAAGCGGTACGGTGCTTCCAGGCTTGAACGCTCGCGGGGATGGTGGTCGGGATCGCAACGAGGCGAACCGGGCCGTGCCGGCCTCGTTCCCACGGATGAACCCTTAGGGAACCTCCGGCTTGAGCGCGGCCATCTCTGGCCGTGAAGGGCGCACTTACCACAGAGCGGCATCGCGTCGGACCTACGGATTCATCCGGATCGTCTCTGGCCATCGCTCCGACGCTCTGACGCACGAGGCGCGTGCCGGCCGACCGTCGATCCAAAGGAGGCTATGACCGATATCCTCTCGGAGGTGGACCAAGACGCGCTCGCGCGCGACGCCCTTGCGTCTGTCGAGAAGGTGCTCGACCAACGCGGTGCCCTGAGATGAGGAGAGCCTTCTGGAGCGCCGTCGATCTGCTCTATCGGCTGAACATCGAGCCCGCGGTGCTAGTCAGGTCGCTGGCGGGGCGGAACTTCGACGATCTGACGCCTCCCCGGCCTCATAGGGTCTGTCCTAGGGCAAATACCGCGGGAACGCTAATGGCCGCGGCCGGTTCGCCGCGAGAGTTGCGCCTCGCGGCGCGCAAGCTTTAGCGACAGGCTGATCATGGTGCCCGTCCTCGAAAGCGCCTTGGGCGCCCTCGTGATGGGGGGCGTCCTCCTCGACGTGTTCCTGACCGTTCTCTACGCTCGCATCGGCACCGGGCTGATCGCCGAGCGCGCCGCACGGGTCGCCTGGATCGCCTTTCGCCGCGCTGCAGAGGCGGCCGGTGCGCGACGCGGGACGGTGCTGTCCTTCTGCGGGCCGGCGATCCTCCTCCTCTACGTGCTGCTCTGGGCCTTCGGCCTGACTCTCGGCGCTGGGCTCGTCATACATCCGGGGCTCGGGACAGGGGTGCAGGCAGGCAACGGCGCGACACCCACAGACTTGCTGACCGCCCTCTACGCTGGGGGCAGTAGCATGGCTATTGTTGGGGCTAGCGACTTCAGGCCAACGAGCGATGCCTACCGCATTGTCTACTTGGTGAACTCTCTGATCGGGATGTCGGTGACCTCTCTGGTCCTGGCCTACATCATGCAGGTCTACGGCGCCTTGAGGCAGCGCAACGCGCTCGGTCTGCAGTTTCACATCCTCTCGGGTGAGACCTCCGACGCGGGCGAGTTGCTGGCGCGCCTCGGACCGCGGGCACAGTTCAGCGCCGGCTACAGTCATCTCGTCACACTCAGCAACGAGATGGCCGCGATGAAGGAAACGCACCACTTCTACCCAGTCCTGTTCTATTTCCGTTTCCGGCAACCTTACTACTCAGTCTCGGCGCAGGCCCAGCTTGCCCTCGATACAGTATCGCTGATCCGTAGCACGCTCGCAGGCGAGGATACGGCGTGGTTGAAGGACGCCGCAGCGGTCGAGGCGCTCTGGCGGGGGGCCCAGATGCTGGTCGTCACGCTCGAAGCGGCTTTCCTGCCGGGCGATCCGGTGATCGCCAGGACCATGGATCCTCACGAGTGTAAGAGATTGCGCACTCATTGGGAGGGGACGGTGGCACGTCTTGCCGAGGCAGGCATACCGGTTGCGAAGGAGGAGATGGCGGCTCAGGCTTACCTCGACTTTCGCGCTCAATGGTGGCCCCACATCGCTCGACTTGCCCCGGCGATGGCCTACCGAACCGAGGACATCGAAGCGCACCGACCGGAGAACCCCTAAGGGACGAGACGGATGTACGCGCCCCGCAGAGACGGATGAATAGTGCACCCGTTCTGGAGCAAGCCCGATGGAGACATTCGCCCCGACCGCCTTGAAGGAGCTCGTCGTTACTGACAGTGCCCGCGGACCGGAGTGCCCGGCTCCGGAAGGAGGCGGGCTTGTCCGTACCCTGTTGTGCAAGCTCGACGGCTTCGCACCGCTGACGGAGCAGGATCGAGCGGCGCTCGTCGGTCTGACCGGCTATGCGAGGCCGATTGAGCGGCACACCGTTCTCGCGGAGCAGGAATGCGTGGTCGACCACGCGCTCATTGTGCTCGCAGGGTTCGCCGGCCGGTCCAAACGCCGCGCATCCGGCCGGCGCCAGATCCTGGCTTATCTCCTCCCGGGCGATCTGTGTGATCGCGGCGCACTCCACGGATACCCGCTCGACCACGCAATCGAGACCCTCAGCCCTTGTCGCATCGCCAAGGTCCCGCGCGCGGCCTACCTTGACCTGCTCGGACGCCATCCCCGTATCGCGCTTGCGGTGCAGCGCGCGCGGCTGGCCGAAGAGGCGACGGCCCGCGAGTGGGTGGCCAACATCGGTATGCGCTCGGGTCTCGAGCGCACGGCACATCTCCTGTGCGAGCTACTCGAGCGCCTGGGATCGATCGGCGCCGTGTCGGACGGTCAGTTCGACCTACCGTTGACACAGATGGATCCGGCCGAAACGCTTGGCCTGTCGAGCGTCCACGTCAACCGTGTGCTGCAGGCCCTGCGGCGCGACGGGCTGATCTCGCTTAGGGGACACCGCCTTCGAATCCTGGCGCCCCGGCGGCTGAGCCAGCTAGCAGAGTTCGAAGCCGGGTACTTGTAGCGTTCGCAAGTATCCCCAGACGAGTGACAAGCCGCTCCACACTCGGTCGCCGGGCGGGTCCTACTCGCCGTCCTGATCGACAGGACGCACGCCGGCCGCGGTCGCGATGAGAACGGCCTGAGGAAGGGTGTGGGCGCCCAGTACTTCCATGACCCGGGCGCGGTGGATCTCCACCGTGCGCGGACTCAGGCCCAACGTACGGGCAATGATCTTGTTCGTGCCGCCCGCGAGTAGTCCTTCCAGCACTGCGCGTTCGCGCTCGGACAGGGACGCAACACGACCGCGGGACTCGTCACCTTCACGCGTCCTATCGGCAGCGTCGCGAATGTCGGCCAGCGCCGTGTTCACTGCGAATAGCAGCGCCTCAGGTGTCCAGGGTGCCTCAAGAAAGTCGACCGCCCCCGCCTTCATGGCGCGGACCCCGAAACCGACATCGCCCCCGCTCGCGCCGACCGCCACCACGGGCAGGTGCGATCGGTCAGCCTTCAGTGCACTGGCGACGACCAATCCGCCGCGCGCGAGGTCAACCACGACGCAGCCTGGCATCAACGAGCCAGCCAACTTGAGAAAAGCCTGACTGTTCGCAAAGACCTGCACCTCGTACCCGGCTGCCTGCAGGACACCGACGAGGTCGCGCCGGGCGCCGTCTTCGGCCGCGATTACGTAGGCGTGCAGTCCGGTATCGATGGTGACGTCCTGAGCGATGCCACCCACGAGGCGGATGCGCCCGTCCTTCGCGGGGATCGGAAAGAAGGTATCGCGGATGCGGCGCACAGCGCCGTCCGGCCTGCGCAGGATGCGGTACTTCAGAACCAGGGTCTCCCCACGGCCGACCCGCTCCAGCGCTTGCGCCGCGCTGTCGCGGTCCTCCGGGTGAACGCTGGCGAGCCAATGCGCGATGTCGGGCATGTCCTCTGCGGCCATACCCCAGACCTGCGTGAAAGCCGGGCTGAGATAATCGAGTTGCTGGCTCTGCAGATCGGCCAGCCAGAGCACGTTGGCCGAATGCTCGGCAAAGCGCCGGAAGCGCTCCTCGCTCTCGCGCAGGGCCGCCTCGGCGCGGGTCTCGCGATCGACGTCCCGCAGCACCATGTTGGCCTGCTGAATATCGCTATTACCTTGCCGTACCGGAATGCCGCTGACCCGCATCCAGCGCTCGTCGCCGTCCCTCGATCGGTGCAGAAAACTCATGTCCCTCACGACCTCGCCCGGTATCGCCTGCGCGAGTAGGTAGTCGTCCCGGTTCATAATACGGCCCTCTGCATCGAAGCCGGTCCATTGCGGCCGCACATCCGGATCGGCAGAGAGAGCCTTGCCGCACGGCACGAACCGTCGGCAAAGCGGATTGGCGAGCAATGCTCGTCCGTCGGACCCGAAAAGGCCGGCTGCGAAAGGGAGATGCCCGATCAGGGCGCCGAAGCGCGCCTGTTGCTCCTCGATCTCCCGCAAAGCGGATCGGAGCCGCTCCTCCGTGCGAACCCGCCCAGTCGTCTCGTGAACGTGACAGAGCACGCCGCGCACGCTGCCGCTTTCGTCTCGGACCGGCGAGTAGGCAAAAGTCCAGAGGGTCTTTTCCCTTGCTCCATGGCGATCCACCGTGACGGAGTAATCCTCTAGGTAACTGGCCTCCCCATCCAATGCGCGGTCGGTTATCGGCCCGATCTGTTCCCATGCCTCGCTCCAGACTTCGGAGAATGGGCGCCCGAGCGCTTCAGGCTTGGTGCCGAGGATGGGGCGATACGCGTCGTTGTAGAAGCTGATGAGTTCGGGTCCCCAGGCGAGATAGGTCGGGAAGGCGGAGTTGAGCATACCGCTCAAGGTGTATCGCAAAGCATGGGGCCACGCCTCTACGAGGCCAAGCACCGATGATTTCCAGTCATGCTCCATAATTTTGGTGGCCATTCGACCGCCGCCCGCCAGGAAATTTCTCTGCTCGATCATTTGCGGTTCAACCCTGCCGATTTATTGGCTAATAGGATTTGATTATACTGCACAGTAATGCGTTGAAAAAATACCTACGCCAGAGGGCATAACAACAAATGAAATCAGAGCTTCCCGATCAGATTTAATAATCACCAAAAGTGGTACGCTCAAAATTGACCGCCACGACCAAGCGACGAAGGCGAACGCCATAGCACTTTGCTTGGATTCCGCATGCTGGCCCTACAGACATGCTCCGACCAAGCCTTTGTCGGTTGTCGCGGATATGTTCCCACGTGTCTGGTCGCGGCCGTCGTTCGGGCCGGCCATCCGTTTACTCGTAGCAAAGCACGATGTAGAAGACCTGTGCCGATGATGATCACCAACGTCCGCTATAGATCCGATCCGGCCAGAACGCCTTTACAATTGTTATCCACTATCGCACAATGAATTTGCGGACAATTTGCGGTAGATAGTCAAATTTTTGTCAAGCTGCAGCTGGGAAGCGTACACTAATAGATACACACATAGGGAAGGGCAATCACTCAAAAAAATAATTTAAAACCACATGTTGCTATCGTTTTGCGTACAATCGAAATTTATATGACAATCTAAAACTTTTTTTATTGCAAGATAACGCTGTCACACCCCGATAGACCGCGATGCGAGTCTCGCAGTCCAGTGCTTCCCGCTAGTCCGAGGATTGTTCGACATGGCTGAATTTTTATGATTTCCTTCACCGCTTTCGCCGAAACTAACAAGGCAGATTTCGCCATCTGTAGTGGCCTCCGCCGCGAGGAGTCGCAGGGGCGTCCGAGACTAACCTATAGGCGGCAAGGCCTCTCAGGCCGCGTAGTCTCTTGCACGGCACAGACGCCGGCGAGTTTGCCAACATCTTCCGAAGCGAACTTGCCGCCTGATCTGGGCTAACGCGTGCCTGCACCGCCCTGCCCTGCGCCAATCCGCTCGTCGGTGAATGATTGGGGTCTCGCGGAAGCGCCGTCCCCGGCGGCCTGTGCGGGCGCGCCCGAACCCCGTGAGGGCGAGACGGTGCCGGTCGTCTGGGGATTCGGATCGCCTGGCACGCTCGCACTCGTCGTCATGCCGGCCATGAACTCGCCCAGCTGCCAGCGCGGCATGCCGATCGAAGCCAACAGTTTCGTGGTCAGCGTGCCGGTGGGCTCCATGTTCTGCGCCTGCTGGAAGCTGCGCGCCGCGGCCGCGGTCTGCGGGTTCCAACGCCCGTCAACGTTGCCCGTGCTGTAGCCCTTCTGAGTCAGCGCCGGTTGAATCCGACGCACCCCCGCCGAACTCAGGAAAATCTGCGTGCCCTGTCCTTCCGACTGATCCTGGGTCGTGCGCTGGTGACTGACCGCCGGTTGCTGGGCTTGAGCGTACCCGCCGGTCAACGCGGCGACGACCGTGCTCGGGAGGAAGATTTGCTAAGATTTCATGAAGACCTCCTACCATGGACTTAGGAGCGAACCGGATCGGCCGGTACACACTTCACACGGACTATCCCGTAGGACACCTCCGGTGCGTGGGCAGGCAAGCTACCGAACAATCATCCGACATCTTGGGCTCGGACCAAGTAAATACAATAGTCGTTGAATAAATAAATTACCTACCTTATGCTAGGTAAATCGCAGCGCGATTATTCACAAGCGCGCATCGAGCATTCGTTTTGAAATCTAACTCTTAGACGCCCATGCGACGTGATTAGCCTATTTTGGTCTACTTTTTCTTTCCAGACCACACTCGCACGGTGAGATCGTACTCCCAGGGACGATTCCTTGAGCCGGTGCGCAGCGCACATTCCCGTGCTGTGCGAGCTGCGTTCAGCCTAGAAGCCATCACCACGACGGGCGGGCGTGATCCTGCGAGGATCGGGGAAAGCGGGCACGGTGCGGCAGCACAGGGTCGATGCGTCGAGCTGCGGCTGTTCTACTACCCTCGGTTGAGCTTGCGTGTCGCGAGACGTACCCCTACGAGCGTCGGTTGCCGCCTGTCGGAGGGCCAACGATCAGCCACGCGCCGCGTCATCTCATGACACTGTGCCGGTAGCTGAGTTGCCCGCCGACGGGCGGACCTTCCCGTCCGCAGGTGTGCCCACATGACGCCAGTGTCCTCGCAGCTCGAACCGAAGCTTCTGCTCAAGAGTCTTCGAGCATTCCGGAGAGGGGACTTCTCGGCCCGTTTGCCTCTCGACCTGACCGGAATCGATGGTGAGATTGCGGAGGCATTCAACGATATCGTCGAACTGAACCATGGGCTTGCCAAGGAGCTTGACCGCGTGGCGCGCGCCGTCGGCAAGGACGGCCGGATCGGCGAGCGCGGCAAGCTTCCCGCTGCGACGGGCGGTTGGGTTGAGTGTGTGGACTCGGTCAACTCGATGATCGGAGACCTCGTTCAGCCGACCACCGAGGTTGCTCGGGTTATCGGTGCCGTTGCCAAGGGCGATCTCGGCCAGACCATGCAACTCGAGATCGAGGGCCGTCCGCTCCGGGGCGAGTTCCTGCGGATCGGCAAGGTCGTGAACACGATGGTCGACCAGCTCAACTCCTTCGCCTCCGAGGTGACGCGTGTCGCCCGCGAGGTCGGATCGGAAGGCAAGCTTGGCGGTCAGGCGCAGGTCAAGGGCGTGGGCGGGACCTGGAAGGACCTCACCGACAACGTGAACCTGATGGCAGCCAACCTCACCGGTCAGGTGCGCAACATCGCCGAGGTGACCACGGCCGTCGCCAACGGCGACCTGTCCAAGAAGATCACCGTCGACGTGAAGGGCGAGATCCTGGACCTGAAATCCACCTTCAACACCATGGTGGATCAGCTCAACTCCTTCGCGTCCGAGGTGACCCGCGTCGCCAAGGAAGTCGGCACGGAAGGCAAGCTCGGGGGTCAAGCCCAGGTGAAGGGCGTCGGCGGCGTCTGGAAGGACTTGACCGACAACGTGAACATGATGGCCGAAAACCTCACGGGTCAGGTTCGCAACATCGCGGAGGTCACCACAGCGGTCGCGCGCGGCGACCTCTCCAAGAAAATCACCGTTGACGTGAAGGGCGAGATCCTAGCCCTCAAGCTCACCATCAACACAATGGTGGATCAGCTGAATTCCTTCGCGTCCGAGGTGACCCGCGTCGCCCGTGAGGTGGGTACGGAAGGCAAGCTGGGCGGCCAAGCCCAGGTCGAGGGCGTCGGCGGGACCTGGAAGGACCTGACCGACAACGTGAACATGATGGCCGAGAATCTCACGGGTCAGGTTCGCAATATCGCGGACGTGACGACCGCAGTGGCTAACGGCGACTTGTCCAAGAAGATCACCGTCGACGTGAAGGGCGAGATTCTCGAGCTTAAGAACACCATCAACACGATGGTGGACCAGCTCAACTCCTTCGCGTCCGAGGTGACCCGCGTTGCCCGAGAGGTGGGGTCGGAAGGCAAGCTCGGCGGCCAAGCCCAGGTCAAGGGCGTGGCAGGGACCTGGGCGGACCTCACCGACAACGTGAACCTGATGGCGGCCAACCTCACGGGTCAGGTGCGCAACATCGCCGAGGTGACCACGGCCGTCGCCAACGGCGACCTGTCCAAGAAGATCACCGTCGACGTCAAGGGCGAGATTTTGGAGCTGAAGAACACCATCAACACGATGGTGGACCAGCTCAACTCCTTCGCGTCCGAGGTGACCCGCGTCGCTAAAGAAGTTGGTTCGGAAGGTAAGCTCGGCGGTCAGGCCCGCGTCGAAGGCGTGGCAGGGACCTGGGCGGACCTGACCAACAACGTGAATCTCATGGCGGAGAACCTCACGGGTCAGGTTCGCAACATCGCGGACGTGACGACCGCGGTGGCCAACGGCGACCTGTCCAAGAAGATCACCGTCGACGTGCGCGGCGAGATCTTGGAGCTGAAGTCCACGATCAACACCATGGTGGACCAGCTTAACAGCTTCGCGTCGGAAGTGACGCGCGTCGCCCGCGAGGTGGGCACGGAAGGCAAACTCGGCGGTCAGGCCGAGGTGAAAGGCGTCGGCGGCGTTTGGAAGGGCCTCACCGACAACGTGAACATGATGGCGGCCAACCTCACGGGTCAGGTGCGCAATATCGCGGAGGTCACCACCGCGGTGGCCAACGGCGACCTGTCCAAGAAGATCACCGTCGCTGTCGAGGGCGAGATACTGGAGCTGAAATCCACCATCAACACGATGGTGGATCAGCTGAACTCCTTCGCGTCGGAGGTGACGCGCGTCGCCCGCGAGGTCGGCATCGAGGGCAAGCTCGGCGGCCAGGCCCAGGTGCGCGGGGTCGGCGGAACCTGGAAGGACCTCACCGACAACGTGAACATGATGGCAGCCAACCTCACCGGTCAGGTGCGCAACATCGCCGAGGTCACCACGGCGGTGGCCAACGGCGACCTGTCCAAGAAGATCACCGTCGACGTGCGCGGCGAGATCCTGGAGCTGAAATCGACCATCAACACGATGGTGGACCAGCTGAACTCCTTCGCCTCCGAGGTGACCCGCGTCGCCCGCGAGGTCGGCACAGAAGGAAAGCTCGGGGGCCAAGCCCAGGTGAAAGGCGTCGGCGGGACGTGGAAGGATCTTACCGACAACGTGAACATGATGGCGGCCAACCTCACCGGTCAGGTGCGCGGCATCGCCAGCGTGGTGACGGCGGTGGCGCAGGGCGACCTGAAGCGCAAGCTCTCGGTCGATGCGAAGGGCGAGATCGCCGCGCTCGCCAACACCGTCAACGAGATGATCGAGACGCTCGCGACCTTCGCCGACCAGGTGACGAACGTCGCCCGTGAGGTGGGCGTCGAGGGCAAGCTCGGCGGCCAGGCGCGGGTGCCGGGGGCCGCCGGCCTCTGGCGCGACCTCACAGACAACGTGAATCAGCTCGCGGCGAATTTGACCACCCAGGTGCGCGCCATCGCAGAGGTTGCGACCGCCGTGACCAAAGGCGACCTCGCGCGTTCGATCGCGGTCGAGGCCTCGGGCGAAGTCGCGGCGCTGAAGGACACCATCAACGAGATGATCCGCAACCTGCGGGACACGACGCTGAAGAACGCCGAGCAGGACTGGCTGAAGACCAACCTCGCCAAGTTCACCCGCATGCTGCAGGGCGAGCGCGACCTCGCCACCGTCTCGAACATGATCCTGTCCGAGATCGCGCCGCTGGTGAGCGCGCAGCGCGGCGTATTCTACATGGTCGAGGACGATGCGGGCGAGCCGGTGCTCGACCTCGTTGCGAGCTACGCGTTCACCGAGCGAAAAAACCTCTCGAACCGCTACCGTATGCGCCAGGGCCTCGTCGGGCAATGCGCCTACGAGAAGAAGCGCATCCTGCTCACCAGCGTACCGGGTGACTACATCACAATCGGATCGGCTCTCGGCGAGGCAGCCCCGCTCAACATCATCGTGCTGCCGGTGCTGTTCGAGCAGGAGGTGCGAGCGGTGATCGAGCTCGCCTCATTCAACCGATTTAGCGAGACACACCAGTCCTTCCTCGACCAGCTCACCGAGTCGATCGGCATCGTGCTCAACACGATCGCGGCGAACATGCGCACCGAGGGGCTTCTCAAGCAGTCCCAGCTGCTCACGGGCGAGTTGCAGAGCCGCCAGGAGGAACTGAAGAAGACCAACGACCGGCTTGAGCTTCAGGCCGCCTCGCTCCAGCAATCCGAGGATCTGCTCAAGAACCAGCGCGAGCGCCTGCAGCAGACCAACGAGGAGCTCGAGGAGAAGGCGCGCCTGCTCGAGATTCAGAAGCGGGAGGTCGAGGGCAAGAACCGCGAGGTCTCCGTCGCCAAAACGGCGCTTGAGGAGAAGGCCGAGCAGCTGAGCCTGACCTCGCGCTACAAGTCCCAGTTCCTGGCCAATATGAGCCACGAGCTACGCACACCGCTCAACAGCCTGCTAATCCTGTCGAAACTCCTTTCCGAGAACCGCGACGGCAACCTCACGGACAAGCAGCGGGAATTCGCCAAGACGATCAACGCGGCCGGCACCGACCTCCTGTCGCTGATCAACGACATCCTGGATCTCTCGAAGATCGAGTCCGGCACCGTGTCGCTTGAGATCGGCGACGTCGCGCTGCAGGACCTCGTGGAGAACCTCAACAGGACCTTCCGGCAGCTCGCCGAAGAGCGGCATCTCGCCTTCGAGATCGCGGTTGAACCGGGTTTGCCGCGATCGGTGCGAACCGATTCGAAGCGTCTGCAGCAGGTCCTGCGCAACTTGCTCTCGAACGCCTTCAAGTTCACCGAGACGGGCGGCGTCTCCCTCAAGATCGGCTCGGCCGAGGGCTCGCCGCTGCGCGCGGGAAGCCAGTGGATGGCCCTGTCGGTTACAGATACGGGGATCGGCATCGCCGAAGACAAGCAGCGCATCATCTTCGAGGCGTTCCAGCAGGCCGACGGCACTACGAGCCGCAAGTACGGCGGCACGGGCCTTGGCCTGGCGATCAGCCGAGAGATCGCGCGCCTATTGGGCGGCGAGATCGTGGTCGAGAGCCGCGTCGGCGCGGGCAGCACCTTCACGCTGTTCCTGCCCTTCGTGCCGCCAGCGACTACGGGCATGGGTCGGACGTCCGAGACGCCGGAGTGGAGCGGAACCTCCGCGTTGATCGGACGCCAGCCCAACGCCGCGATGGCGCTCTCGGCCTCCGCGGACGACCGACATTCCATCCATGCGAGTGACCATATCGTGCTCATCGTCGAGGACGACGCGATGTTCGCCTCGGTCCTCCTGGAGCTCGCGCGCGAGCGCGGGTTCAAGGGCCTGATCGCGCAGGACGGGGCCGGTGCGCTGAGCCTCGCCCACCGCTTCAAGCCGCATGCCATCACCCTCGATATCGGGTTGCCCGACATGGACGGCTGGGCGCTCCTCGACTTGCTGAAGAACGATCCGCGCACCCGGCACATCCCCATCCACGTGATCTCGGTCAATGACGAGAAGAAGCGCGGACTGCGCGCGGGCGCGTTCGGCTTCCTTGAGAAGCCTGTCGAGCGCGAGGGCCTGTTGCGCGCCCTGGAACGCTCGAAGGAGTTCATCACGCGGCCGGTACGAAACCTCCTGCTCGTCGAGGACGACGAGAACCAGCGCGCCAGCATGTCGGCGCTCCTGAGCGAGGAGGACGTGAAGATCTTCGCGGTCGGCACCGCCTCGGCCGCCCTGGAAGCCCTGACGGGCGGGCGGTTCGACTGCGCGATCATCGATCTCGGCCTTCCCGATCTCGGCGGCTCCGAGCTGATCGAGCGGATCCGCGCCTCGCAGGACGGGGAGGAGCTGCCGATCATCGTCTACACGGGCCGCGAACTGACGGCCGCCGAGGAGCAGCACCTCAGGCAAACCGCATCCACCATCATCCTGAAAGACACGCGCTCGTCCGAGCGGCTCCTCGACGAGACGGCGCTTTTCCTGCACCGGGCCATCAGCCGCGTTCCCATCGACGATCAGATCCTGGTTGAGCGCACAGACGCGGCCTCCCTGCAAGGGTGCCGGGTCATCCTCGTGGACGACGACCTGCGCAACATCTTCTCGCTGACGAGCGCGCTGGAGCAGCACGGGCTCGAGGTGCTGTTCGCCGAGAGCGCGCGCGACGGCATCGCGCTTCTCGAGGCGAACCCGACCATCGACGCGATGTTGATCGATATCATGATGCCGGGAATGGACGGCTACGAGATGATCCGCGAGATCCGGGCCCGGGGCGCCTTCCGCAGCCTGCCGCTCGTGGCCGTCACCGCGAAGGCGATGAAAGGCGACCGCGAGAAATGCCTCGAGGCCGGCGCCTCCGATTACGTCTCGAAGCCGATCGACATGGACCAGCTGCTCGCCGTGCTCCGGGTCCAGCTCGAGCGGCACCGCGTGACCCGCAATGGCGCGGCGGTCAGGGAGGGTGCGCACGAACCGGCGCGCACGGCGCAGTGATAGGGCAACCGGAGGCATCCCCTTCGATGGGCGCGAACGCTGGAGACGGGACGGAGGCCGCGTCCCCGGATCTGCATCCGATACGGGCGAAGATCCTGATCGTCGACGACGACCGGCGCAACCTGCTCGCCGCCTCCGAGATCCTCGCCGACCCGGCGCTCGATCTCGTCCTGGCGGCCTCGCCGGAGGAGGCATTACGCCGGACGCTGCGGGAGGACTTCGCTCTCATCCTGCTCGACGTCCAGATGCCGCGCATCGACGGCTACGAGGTCGCCGCCCTGATCCGCAGCCGCTCGCGCAGCTCTCGCGTCCCGATCCTGTTCCTGACGGCGCACAACAAGGAAGACATGCACGTCTTCCGTGGCTACTCTGCGGGCGCGGTCGACTATGTATTCAAACCCATCCAGCCCCTCGTCCTAAAGTCGAAGGTCGAGATTTTCGTTGATCTCTACCGGAAAACTGAGGAGATCAAACACAAGGCGGCTGCCGAGAAGCGGCTCCTGCTTGAGAATCTGCGCGTGCGCGGCGAGAAGCTGGAGGCCGAGCAGGCCCTGCGCAGGCGCGAGGAGCACCAGGCCGCGGTGCTGCGCAGTCTCCCGATCGCGCTCTATACTGCTCCGCTCGGCGTGGAGGACAGACGGCTTCACTTCACCAACGACAGCATCGAGCGCATCACCGGCTTCTCGCGCGATGCCTTCGCGACCGCGAGCCTGTGGGAAACCCGCCTCGACCCGGAGGACGCCGATCGCGTGTTTGCCGATCTGCGTACCGTGTCGGATGTGGGCGCCGTGGCGCTGGAATATCGCTGGCGTAACGCCGACGGCGCGGAGCGGCACATCCTTGACCAGGTCGTGGTGCATCATGGTGAAGGGGATACGGCCGCCGAACTCTTCGGTATGTGGTTCGATGTCACCGAGCGGAAGGAACTCGAACTCAGCCTGCAACACGCCTCGAAGCTCGAAGCGGTTGGTCGACTGACCGGCGGCATCGCGCACGATTTCAACAACATGCTGAGCATCGTGATCGGCAACCTCGACCTCGTCAAAGGATCGCTGCAGGGCGATGACAAGGTTCTGCGTCGTGTTGAAAGCGCCATCGAGGGGGCACATCGCTGCGCCGAACTCACCAGCCGGCTTCTGGCCTTCTCGCGGCGCTCGCCCTTGCAGCCCAAGGCTCTGGAATTCACCAGCTTCATGCCGGGCCTGATCAAACTTCTCGAACGCACGCTCGGCGATCGAATCACGATCTCCACAGACTTTGCGACGGAGCTACCGAATGTTTGCGTTGATCACGCTCAGTTCGAGGCGGCCATCATCAACCTCGCCGTGAACGCGCGGGACGCCATGCCGAACGGAGGGACGCTGGGCATTCGCATCCAGCACCGAGACATCCCTGAGCAGGACGGCTGTGAAGGTACGCGCTTCGTAGAGATCTCGATCGTCGATACAGGCGTGGGCATGTCGCCCGCCGTGCTCGCCCGTGTCTTCGAGCCATTCTTTACGACAAAGGAGGCCGGTAAGGGTACTGGCCTCGGCCTCAGCATGGTTTACGGCTTCGTACAACAGAGCGGGGGCATCATCACGGTCGACAGCAGTCCCGGCCAAGGCACTCGCTTCGTCATCAGCATGCCCGCGCTCGCCAAACGAGGTTTCGCTTCGGAAGCGGATGACCATGGCACGAGCGCCGAAACGGTAAATGCGGTGGACGGAGCAGGCCGTGCCGTTCTCATTGTCGAGGACGATCCCGACGTCCGCTATACTGTCACCTCGACTTTCGAGTCGCTTGCCTTCAAGGTCCTCAGTGCTCATGATGGTAGCGAGGCACTACGCATCCTTGAGAGTGATCCAAACATCGCCCTCGTCTTCAGTGATGTGAATATGCCGGGCGCGATGACCGGCATCGATTTGGGGCACATCATTCGCCGAAAATGGCCGCAGATGCCAATTCTGCTGTCTTCCGGTTATCTCCAGGAAAACCAAGATACAAACGGCTTCGATTTGCTGCAGAAGCCGTACCGCGCGACCGACTTGATCGAAATGTTGCGCGAATTGCTGGGTGATCCTGTGCTGAGCAGTGAAAGTCATCGGGAGCGTTGATCGACCGAGGAGCCAATCGGCACAGAAGTGTGCGGCGGCCGGCGGGCAGCTTCGATTGAAGTCCCCAGACCGACCGCCCGTAGGTTCGGCGCTCACGGTCGGGAGGGGGATGGGCTCGAACCGTCAAGACTGCAAGCGCATCGTAGCGCGATCGTCCAACGCTGAGCGGCATCTGCCGAAAGAACCAGAGGCCGGGAAGAGGCCGAAGTACTTGCACTCAGCAAAGTTTGGTTCGGCGGGTCGGAATCGATCGCATCGGCGACGTCGTCGCGACGGCGCAATTTGAAGTTGGACGCGCGGCATTCGCTTTGTCGCGTGTCTACCCGATAGACCTCACGTTACAAGGGTCCGGTGGATGTTCTGTCCGCTGTTCGTCCTAGCGATCGCGAGATGTCACGAACTCGCCGCCCTTGCGGGGGCGACCATGCGAAGCGGATCGGAGGCCCCTACTGCAGTCCTCGAGCCGGAACCGGCGCCCGCGATTCCCCGCGCCGTCTCACGCAGGACAGCGACAACGCCGTCGAGAGGACGCACCGGAGAGGCGGATGCGGGCATCCTCGAGCCTTGCGGATGATGGGTCGATGGGAACACCAAGGGGACGCGGCGGAGACGCGGCACGCGAGCCGGGCAGCGTCGTGTCCCGGGCCAGGTTCGGGGGCGCCGGGAATGCGGCCCGCCTATATCGGATCGGCCGCTTTGCCCAGGCCGCGGCCCGGGGACGCCGGTCCTTGCACTCTGCGTGCGTCCCCGAGCGGTCGCGGGCGCCCGCATGAAGCGCGACGCCCGTGCCGTTCCAAACCGGCTAGTTCGCCCGCGAAACCTCCACGAGGTTGTCGGAGAAGGACGGGGCGTGGCCCATATCGGTGAAGGCTCCGGACGAGATGCTGTTGACCGTCCCTTCGTTGAGCTGGCGCCAGTAGCCCAGCGTCGCCACCACGATACCGGCCTTCACGTCGTCAGTGATGCGGGCCACGCCTTTGAAGGCCCCGCGGTCGTTTCCGACTTTCACCCGGTCGCCGTCCTGGATGCCGCGCGCTTCGGCATCGTGCCGGCTGATCATCACGAACTGCTCGCCCTGCCCCTTCTGCTTGTCCTTCATGTTCGCGTAGCAGGAGTTCAGGAAGTAGTGGCTCTTCGGGGATACGATGTTCAGCGGGAAGCGCTTGGCCAGCTCCGGGTTGTTCGTGTGGGATTCGCGCGGTCCCAGATAATCTGGCAGCGGGTCGAGGGCCTCGCCCGGCTGGAACCCCTCGTACATCTGCCGGAAGGGTGGGGCGACGAAGTTCGTGGCGCCCTCGACCTTCAGCATGCACTTGCCGGTCGGCGTCGGGAAGTTGCCCTCGCGGTGGGGCGCTCTGTCGTCGGGCGTGCCGACCTTGAGCCGGGCGAAGCCGTGCTCGCGCATGTAGGCCAAGTCGATGCCCTCGCAGGCAGGGGCGTTCCAGTCGACGTAGTGCTCGAGACACTCGCTGTCCGACCACTTGAAGTTATCTTCCTCGAAGCCGAGCCGGGCGGCGAGGCGCCGGAAGATCTCGTTGTTCGAGATGGCCTCGCCGGGCGCTTCGGCACACTTCGTGTTGTAGGTGAGGTAGAGGTGCCCCCAGGACAGGATCATGTCCTCCATCTCGGCCCCCATCGCAGCCGGCAACAGGATGTCGGCGTAGGAGGCGGTATCCGAGATGAAGTGCTCGGCCGAGACCATGAACAGGTCCTCGCGCATCAGCCCCGCGACGATCTTGTCCGTCTCCGGCGCCTGCGTGACCGGGTTCGAGTTCCAGCACATCATCGACATGATCGGCGGGTCGAGCGTCATCTCGCCCGTGAGGGCGCGGCCGATCTGCAGGTTCGAGACGACGCGCGTGCCCTCCGGGATCAGGTCGGGCCGGCAGATCACGTCGAACTTGTAGGGGTGCTCCCAGACGCCGAACTGGGTGACGCCGCCGCCGACATAGCGCCAGGCACCGGTCAGAGCTGGGATCGAGGTGACCGCGCGGATGGTCTGGCCGCCGCCGTAGTGCCGCTCCAGCGCCACGCCCATCCGGATCGCGGCCGGTTGCGCGGTGGCGAGTTCGTAGGCGAGTTTGCGGATGTCGGCGGCCGGCACGCCCGTGATCGCCTCGGCCCATTCTGGGGTGCGGGTGCTGGCCCGCTCCTTCAGGTCCTCGAAGCCGATCGTGTGTTTGTCGACGTAGTCGTGGTCGACGAGCCCCTGTGCGATGATGGAGTTGATGAGCGCCATAGCGAGCGCCCCGTCCGTGCCGGGCTTGGGCGCGATGTGCCAGTCAGCCCCTTTGGCGGTGCGGGAGGCGTAGGCGTCGATCACGACGACCTTGGCACCCTTCTTCTGCGCGTCCCTCACGATCGCCCAGTGGTGCAGGTTCGTGCTGACCGAATTGCACGCCCAGATGACGATGTACTTGGAGTGGATGTAGCTGTCCGGATCGAGCCCCGCAGTCGGGCCGACGGTGAGGAGCCAGGCCGTGCAGGACCCTTCGCCGCAGAAGGTGCGCTCAGTCACCGTGGCGCCGAGCCGGTTGAAGAAGGCGTCGCCGCCGTTCAGCCCGTGCACGAGGCCCTGGTTGCCGAGGTAGCTGTAGGGCGCGATGGCCTGAGGCCCGTACTGGTCGATGATCGCCTTCCAGCGCGCGACGATCGTGTCCAGCGCCTCGTCCCAGCCGATCCGCTCGAACTGCTTCGAGCCCTTCGGGCCGACGCGCTTCATCGGGTAAAGCAGGCGATCCGGGTGGTAGTGGCGCTTCTCGTAATCCTTCAGCTTCACGCAAAGGCCGCCGCGGGTCATCGGGTGGTCCGGGTTGCCGCGCACACCCAGAAGCTTGCCGTCCTTAACCTCGAACAGCATCGAGCAGGTATCAGGACAATCGTGCGGGCAGCCGCCGAAGAAGGTCTCGGTCAGGCTCTCGGTCCCGGGACCGAGCAGGGATTCCGGATTCACGATTTCGTTCATGTTTCCTCCGCGGTCGAGCGTCCATCCCTCTTGTTCTGTCGGGGAAGCTGCTCGATGCGCGTCGAACATGCACGATATTGCGAACGATTCCAATTTCCACCCCGCAGGCGGACCAGAGGGGGCGGATATCCCGGTGGCGGCGGCCGGCATCGGCCACCGCGTCGGAAGGTTCACCGCCGGCGCCCTGGAGCTCCGGGCCTGCCGCGCGGCATCCGGCTCTCGCACCGAACGGCGACAGGCCCGACTGCCCGGGGCTCCGCTCAGAGCGAGGGCTTCTCGCGGATGGTTCCGTCGAAGCCGACATGGAGCAGCCGCTCGCGCCCGTCCTGCGCCTTGGCCACGACGTCGAAGTGGCGCGGGCCGCGGCCGAGGAAGCGGATGTTGGTGTAACCCTGGCGCTGGACCTGGCCCGTGAGAGCTTCGGAGTCGGGCTGGGCGCCGAGGCCGACGCGCTCGCGCAACCGGTCGAGGCCGCTGGGTGGTCCGCCGGCCGGGCCCAGCGCCACCACCGTGCCGTCGGCGCGGGTGATCTGCCGGGCGTGCAGGAACCCGTTCTCGAAGCGGCCCTGGACGGTCAGGCTCTCGCCCGGCTTCACCAGGATGCCGCTCTCGCCGGCTGGGCCCGTCTCAACGAGCGCCCGGCCGGTGCCGTCTTGGAGGATGAACTTGTTGCCGAAGATCTCGGCGACCTCGCCCTTGGCGGCCACGGCGGCGGAGGGCGCCATGGCGGAGACGGCGACGGGGGCTAGGGGCGCCGTCAGGGTGTTGGTCTGCGCCAGGGACAGGCCGGCGGCGCCGAGCGCCAGCGGTATGGCGGCGGCGGCGAGGAGCCGGCGCTTGTTCCGTCCGGGCTTCACCGTCCGGGCGGGGGCGGCAGAGTCGTTCGCGGTCTCGTTCGACATCGGTCTGAAATCCTTCCTCGATGGTGCCCTCGTCGGGTCGACAGCTTTCTAGGCCGCGGCGCGAAACCCGTTCTGAACCGGGCCGTTCAGGTTCGGTTAAAGGGCGCGGCCTAGGGCCCTGCCCGTCCGGGGGGAGGCCGATGAAGGTTCTGCTGGTCGAGGACGATGCGCCGCTCGCGGCCGAGATCGCCAAGGTGTTGCGGGCGGAGGGCTTCGCCCTCGATCAGGCCGCCACCGGCGAGGACGCGCAGCATCTCGGCGAGACCGAGACGTACGACGCCGTGGTGCTCGATCTCGGCCTGCCGCGGGGCGACGGGCTCTCCGTGCTCCAGGCTTGGCGCGGGGCGGGCCGCACGATGCCCGTCCTGATCCTGACCGCGCGCGACGGCTGGAGCGACAAAGTTGCGGGCTTCAAGGCCGGGGCCGACGACTTCCTGGTGAAGCCCTTCCGCGTGGAGGAACTGCTGATGCGCCTGCGCGCCCTCGTGCGGCGGGCCCAGGCCGGCGGCGCGGCGCGCGTGGTCTGCGGGCCTTTGAGCTTCGATCCGGGCCTCGGAACCTTCGAGCGGGACGGTCTGCCCCTGCGCCTCACCGGGCTCGAATGGCGCGTGCTCTCCTGCCTGATCCTGCGGCGCGAGGCGGTGGTGCCGCGCAGCCAACTCATCGAGCGGGTCTACGAGGGCGACGCCGATGTCGATTCCAACTCTGTCGAAGTCATCATCACGCGCCTGCGCCGGAAGATCGCCCCGGCCGGCATCGAGAGTGCGCGCGGCTACGGCTACCGCCTCGTGCCGGCGGACGGCGCGTGAGGCTCGCGCACCGCCTGCGCGGAATCCTCGGGCCGCGCTCGCTCCAGCGCCGGCTGCTGCTCGCCGCCCTCGGCCTCGTGGTCGCGGCCCTCGTCGTCGCGGGCCTCTCGATCGGCTTCATCCTCAACCGCTTCGTCCGCGGTCAGATCGACGGGCGTCTCGACGACAGGGTCCTGGCGCTCGCCGAGCGCAAGGGGGAGCCGGCGCCGGATGCGCCGCCCTTCGACCGGCCCCGCTCAGGTTGGTACTGGCAGGTCCGCCAGGGCGACCGGGTTCTGCGCTCGGCCTCCCTGGAGGGCCGCGATCTCGTCCTGGCGGAGCGGGAGCCCGGTCCAGGCCGGGACGGGCGCCCTCGGCCGGCGGAGGGCACGGGGCCCTGGGGCGAGGCACTGATCCTGCGCGTCCTCATCGAGCCGGCCGCGGGGGGCGAAGCACCGTCGGTCATCGCGGTCTCGGCGCCGAAAGCCGCCCTGCGCGGCCCTGTTCGGGAGGCTCTGCAGGCGCTCGCCCTCAGCCTCGGCCTGCTCGGACTCTTTCTCTCAGCCGCCGCAGTGGCGCAGGTGCGGCTCGGCCTGCGCCCGCTCGCGCGCCTGCGGCGGGACTTGGCCGCCGTTCGGACGGGCCAGCGCACGCACCTGCCGGTCGACCAGCCCGCAGAGGTCGCTGGCCTCGTGCGCGAGATCAACGCGCTGCTCGACCAGAATGCGGCGAATCTCACCCATGCCCGGGCCCATGTCGCGAACCTCGCGCACGGCCTCAAGACGCCGCTCGCCACGCTCGGCATGGCGGTCGCCGACCGCCATGCGGATCCCGACGGTGCCCTCGCCCGCCTCGTGACGGATATGGATCGGCGCGTGCGCCACCACCTGCGCCGCGCCCGCGTCGCCGCCGTTACCGGCCCGTCGCGGACCCGAGTTCCGCTCGCGCCGACCGTCGCCGATCTGGTCACGGTGCTCGCCCGCCTGCATGCGGACAAGGCGGTCGCGATCGAGACGATGATTTTCTCCGAGATCACTGTCGCGTGCGACGGCCAGGATCTCGACGAGATGTTGGGCAACCTCGTCGAGAACGCCTGCCAATGGTGCCGCCGCACGGTCCGCATCTCCGCCGCCGCGGAGGGCGGCCATGTGCGGATCACCATCGCCGACGACGGGCCCGGTCTGATCGAAGACGAGGCGGCGGCCGTCCTCGCCCGCGGCCGCCGCCTCGACGAGAGCCTTCCGGGTCACGGCTTCGGTCTGCCCATCGCCCAGGAACTCGCCGAGCTCTACGGGGGCCGCCTCGCGCTCGGGCGCGCAGACTTGGGTGGCCTTGCGGTCCAGCTGACCCTGCCGACCTGAGATGAGGATGTCCCGCGCCGTCATCGAAGGCTCGCAGGTGCCCGCGGAGCACCTTCTGGGCAGTGCGCGACGACGGCGGCGTTCGTCCGGACGCCTGTCGGAACGGCGTCGATGATCGGAGGAGGGAGCGGCGCGAGACGCTTGCGCTTGGGGGTATCTTGTCCGCTGGGAACCGCCAAGCAGCCCGAGCTCCGAGAGACCGGACGCATGCCGGCTAAGCATTGTGAACGTCCGAGCTTCGACACTCGCGCTAACCGGTGCAAAATAACCGGCCGATATAGTACGGAGAGCTTATCGAGTTGCCTGTGTATAGTAATGATATAGTCACGGACATGTGATGAAATATGACTCTATAGAAGCCCGTTAATTGCTGTGGATGCGCGTTGCGTCGGCGCTTCAAGCAGCGGAAGCATCGCCGGCAGGCATCGATTTTCAGGAATCGCTCAGTGCCCATCAGACGTTTGTCCGACCGCAGAAGAGCACGCCCGGCGGCGATCCTGCTTTCCGGAAGCAACCTGTGGTTGTCCTGTGTGATCGACAAGCTGCACAGCTTCGGGGCAACGATCCGGATATCCGGGATCGGCGCGGGTCCGAGGCGCGATGCCGTCCAGGCATGTCATCTGCGCTCCGACATTCTCCGCATCGATCGCCTGTGCGATGTGACGTGGATCGACGGCCAGACGCTGTTCGCGACCTTCAGACCCGGCGCAGCCGGACCCGATCCGCGCGCCATGGTGGCTTCCGCGCAGATCGCTGCGTCGCCATCGGCGGAGACGGACGGATAGGGCTCCCGATCGTCCGGGGCGGTCGGACCGGGCGGGCTCCTCACGCCCGGTATTGTCCTGACGACGGGCGTGGCCGCCCGGTTCAGTGCGCGTCCGTCTCGACGGCGAAGCGGCTCGCCAGGGCGCCGCGCACATGCTCGCGGAACAGGCGGACGCGCGCCGGCAGCTCGCGTCCGGCCATGCTGATCGCGCGGAGCGCCCCGCCACCGGCGGTCCATTCCGGCAAGACACGGACGAGGTCACCGCCCTCGACGGCGCGCGCCGCGACCAGGGTCGGTAGCTGTCCGAGGCCTGCGCTGGCGAGCGTCAGCCTCAGAACCGCGGCGAAGTCGCTCGCGAGGATGGCCGGGCGGAGCGGGATCGGCTCGATCCGACCGTCGGGCGAGAGACGTTGCGCGGAGGGGGCAAGCTTCTCGCGCGCGAGGATCAGGTCATGCTCGCCGAGGTCGAGCAGTCCCGCCGGGGCCGGGCGACGCTTGAGGTAGGCGGGCGAGGCGTACAGACCAATTGAGAGCGCGGCCATCGTGGCGGCGCGGTAGCCCGTGTCGCCGGCCTCGCCGCCCAGGCGCAGCGCCATGTCGATCCGGTTGGCCGCCAAGTCGAGGACGCCGTCCGTGTTCAGGAGCTCGACGGTGATCTGCGGGTAGAGGGCCCGGAAGCTCGCCACGATCTCCGGCATGACCTCGATGCCGAAATCGACGGAGGTCGTCACCCGCAGGTGCCCGGCGGGCACAGTGTGGGAATCGCGCGCGCTCTCGGCCGCCTCGTCGAGCAGCGCCAAGCCCTCCTTCGCCCTGGCGTAGAAGGCAAGGCCCTCGGGGGTCGGAGAGACCGCCCGGGGGTGGCGCGCGACCAGGCGCGCGTCGAGCGCCCGCTCTAGGCGGGAGAGGCGGCGGCTCACGCTGCCCTTGGTCTCCCGCAGGCTCGCCGCGGCAGCCGTGACCGTGCCGAGGTCGACCACGGCACAGAAGGCCCGCACGTCGAGGATATCGCCGCCGAAGGTTTCCAGTCTGGCAACCATGTGGTGCCGGATAGCAGTCTCACGGCGAACGGGGAATAGGGTTAGATCTCGGCATGACGCCAAAACCCGGCTCACCGCATCGGCTGCGCCAGGCGCCTCGTTGACACCTTGGAGACCACCGTGAAAACGCTCACCGCCTCGATCCTCTGCCTCGCCCTATGCCTCTCGACGCCCGCCCTGGCCCAGACCGCCCCCACCCGTGACCCGGCCCAGATCCAGGGCGGCACCTACACGGTCGATGCAAGCCACACGCAGGTTGGCTGGCGCGTCTCGCATATGGGCTTCTCGAACTATGCCGGCGGCTTCTCGGACGTCTCCGGCAGCCTCGTCCTTGACCCGAAGAACCCGGCTGGCTCGAAGCTCTCGATCAAGATCCCGGTGGCCTCGGTCGCGACGACCAGCGCCAAGCTCACCGACGAGCTCAAGGGCGACCAGTGGCTCGACGCGGGTAAGTACCCCGAGATGACTTTCGTCTCGACGAAGGTGACGCCCGCGGGCAAGGACAAGGCCAAGGTCACGGGCGATCTGACGCTGCACGGCGTGACGAAGCCGGTGACGCTCGACGTCACCCTGATCGGTGCCGGCACCAACCCGCTCAACAAGAAGGTCACGGTGGGCTTCGAGGCCACGGGCACGCTCAAGCGCTCCGATTTCGGCGTGAAGACCTACGTGCCGCTGATCGGCGACCAGCTGCACTTGACCATCGCCGGCGCCTTCGAGCGCCAGGACTGAGAGATCGCGTCTAGCCCTGCGAGGCGCCCTGCGCCTCGCGAGCGGCGCCGTGGCCAGCCACGGCGCCGCCCTCAACCGAGGACCCCGACATGAGCGCACAATCCTACACTCCGACGGCCAAGGCTCTGCACTGGCTGATGGCGGCTATCTGGATCGCGGCCTGGTTTCTCGGGGCGGCTGCCGTCTACATGCGCGAAGCCTGGAATCCGCATCACGGCCTCACCATCACGCACAAGGCGCTGGCCAGCACCCTACTGTTCCTGATCGTGGCGCGCGTCGCGTGGCGCCTGACGCACCCGGTCCCGGTGCTGCCCGGCACCATGAGCCCGCTGATGAAGCGGGCCGCCGGGCTCGGCCATCTCGCGCTCTATGCGGCGGCGCTTCTCGCGCTGCCGCTCTCCGGTTGGATCTGGAGCTCGGTTGCCGGCAAGCCGATCCTCGTGCTCGGCCTGTTCCAGCTCCCGCCCCTGACCGCGCCGGCGCGGGAATGGTACGACCTCGCCAAGCTGGCGCACGTCACTCTAGCCTGGGGAACCGGCGCGCTGGTGCTCGGCCATGTTCTGATCGCGCTGAAGCACCACTTCCTCGACAAGGATGGCATCCTGCGCGGCATGCTGCCGGATCGCCGGTCCGCTGCCCCTCTCGCGGCGCGGACGCGGCCGTAGATTGGCCGATCTTTGGATCGTCTCAGAGATCGGGCCGAAGCGCGGGACTGGGGCGCAGCCGGGTTCGTGCCGGCGGTCGGTCCTATCCTGACCTGTGCGAGTGCCCCGTCAGAGCGAGGGCGCGGTCCCCAGCGACATCAGCGTCGAGGGACGACCGTAGTGGAAGCGGATGGAGCGGGTGAAGGGAATCGAACCCTCGTATTCAGCTTGGAAGGCTGGTTCCTCGACTGAATTTCCGCCACGAAAGTCGCTCCTATCCGTTAACCAGCCCACTGAAAACACAAGCGAAATCCCCACGCCTGCGTAGCCAGCCCGGTTGCGCATCGTTTCCCCGTGCGGCTGGTATCGGCTGGTATCACGTGGAACGGGCCCGGGGCGAGGCATGGCGAAGGCGGCGACGAAGGCTAAGGCGAAGCCGGCGGCGTACACGCGCAAGCGGGTGGCCTTGGCCCTGGAACACGTCGAACGCGGCGAGGAGCTGATCGAGGAGGGGCGCGTCCCCGGTCGCGGGATCGAGTACGCGGACACGAGGACCGCGGGCCTCATCCTCAGGGTCACCCCGACGGCGTCGACGTTCATGCTCAAGACGGAGCACGCGACGGTCAGGCTGGGCGAAGCCTCCCGCATCACGGTCGACCAGGCTCGCGACCAGGCCGCCCTCGCGCGGATCTCGCTGAAGCGGGGCCGGGACCCTCGGCGGCAGGTCGCCGCGTTCGAGGCGTCCCTCGGGGATTCGGGGGACCAAGCCTCGGCCGCTGAGGTCGCCGCGGCGGTGGACGACACGCCGGCGCAGACCGAGGCCGACCGGCGTGCCTACGGGCCGTGGCTATGGCGCGACCTCACCGAGGAGTTCCTCGCTGCCAAGCTGCCGGACCTCAAGCCAACCTACCGACGGGACTACGAGAGCTACCTGCGTCACAAGGCGTTCGACCGCATCAAGGACCGGCTCGTCTCCGAGGTGCGGATCGCCGACTTGGAGGTGGTTCGGAACGCCGTCGTGAAGAGCAACACGGTCTCGGCCGCTCGACGCGTCGTCCAGCAGGGTAAGGAGATGATGTCGTGGGCCTGGCAGTACAACGCCGGCGTCTCGGGGCTGGATGCGTTCGAGTACGAGTGGTGGAAGCGCTGGTCCATCAAGTACAAGTCGGGCACCCGCGACCACGTCCCCCTGATCGAGGAGCTCGCACGCACGCTCGCCCTCGCCGAGCGGCATCGGTCGCTCGGGCAGACGGAGCACGCGACCGGGCCCGGCACGCTGGCGATGCTGTGGCTCACCATCCTGACGGGGCAGCGGACCTTCCAGACGTCCATCCTCCGGCACGACCGCCTCTACCCTCTCGACGGGATGCCGGGTTGGCTCAGCGCGAATTGGACCGGCGTCGAGATGAAGGGCGGCTGCCCGACTTGCCGCCCTTCATCTCGACG
>NZ_BPQM01000080.1 GCF_022179245.1 Methylobacterium gregans | reverse complement strand
TTGATCGCCTCTCGTGATCCATCGCCGCAACAACACCGATCCAACAGGATCGGCCGATCCACACCGGATCGGCAGCGGTCGCAAAACACACAAGACCAGGCACCAGCCCGCCCACAGCGCGGCTGTCGCCCGAACCTGCTTGCCGAACGATTGGGGCTCCCGCCGTCGCAAAACCCGCGACAGCAAAGGTCCCAAAGAAACCTGCGCTTGGCCGGTCTGGTGGCCTGAGCGGTGTGCCCAGAACCCGATCCCATCTCGAACTCGGCCGTTAAACACACCAGCGCCCATGGTACTGTGTCTCAAGACACGGGAGAGTCGGTCGCCGCCAGACCCGCCAAGCACAGGCAACACGCTCCAACAGAGCCGCATTCCCTCAGCACGATCTCGGAACACCCTGGCGCGGGGTGGAGCAGCCCGGTAGCTCGTCAGGCTCATAACCTGAAGGTCGTTGGTTCAAATCCAACCCCCGCAACCAAATCCGAACGGCCCGTCATCCAACGATGACGGGCCGTTCGCATGTCGGCTGGTCCGTAGCGGGCGCGATCGTGCGCTCTGTCGGCGCCTGCAACCAGGGGCATCCTCTTCTGTGGGCCGAGCGTGCTCTGCGATATGGCTCGCTTATTCGCCCCAAGAGGGGAGGGGACTTCGATGGGCAGCGCGGCCCAGAATCCGCGGTCGCCGGATCAGCGCGTGCCGTACATGCGGTCTCCCGCATCGCCTAGACCCGGCACGATGTAACCGTGGTCGTTGAGATGGCTGTCGATCGCCGCGGTCCAGATCGGAACATCGGGATGGGCGGCGCGGAGGCGCGCGATCCCTTCCGGCGCTGCGAGCAGGCAGACGAAGCGCAGGTCGTGAGCGCCGCGCTCCTTCAGCCGCTGCAGTGCCGCCACTGCGGAATTGGCTGTCGCCAGCATCGGGTCAAGCACCAGCACGGTGCGGTCGGCGAGATCCGACGGAGCCTTGAAGTAGTACTCGACGGCTTCCAGCGTCTCGGGATCGCGGTAGAGGCCGACATGGGCGACGCGGGCCGAGGGCAGCAGCGACAGCATCCCGTCGAGGAAGCCGACGCCAGCGCGCAGGATGGGGGCGAGAACCAGTTTCTTGCCCTGGATCTGCCGACCCTCCATGGTCTGGATCGGCGTCTCGATCGTCACCGGTTCGAGAGGCAGGTCGCGGGTGACCTCATAGGCCAGCAGCATCCCGATCTCGTTGAGGAGATTGCGGAATCCCTGGGTTGAGCGCTCCCGGTCGCGCAGCAGCGTCAGCTTGTGCTGCACCAGGGGGTGGTCCACCACCGTGACCGCCGCCATGTCGTTCTCCGTTGGATACCAGCGGTCGAGATGTGCCGAAACGATTGCGGCCATGCAACAGCCGCCCGCCAACAGCCGCATGAAAAAGGGCTCCCCGCCCGCCGGCGGAGAGCCCCGATGTCGTTCGTGGGGTCGACTTGGCTCAGACGGTGCGCGGGCCTTCGCCGCCCTCCGCCCGGCGCTTGGCCATGAAGGCGTCGAACTGCTCGCGGTCCTTGGCCCGCTTCAGCTCCTCCACGAAGGCCGCGAAGGCGCGGCTCTCCTCCTGCAGGGCGCGGCGCTGCGCCTCCAGGCGGTCGAGCTCGGACCGGCGGTAATCGTCGAAGGCCGCGTTGCCGGACGAGCGGCTGTTGGCTGCCTCGAAGGCTTGGGCGAAACGCGAGACCGGCCGGCCGCCCTCGCGCAGGCGATCACCGAGGCCGCGCAACTCGGACAGCGCCGGATAGCCCGCCACCTTCCAGGCGACGAGAGCGAGACCGATCGGCCACCAGTAGATGAAGGCCAGGACGATCGCACCGATCTCGATGGAGCGGCGCGGGAAGGGGCCCGAGCGGCAGACCCTGCCGTTGCCCCAGGGGTTGGTGGAGGTTGTGCTCACGGGTGGGCTCCGCGTTCATGTGAACGGCGTTAACATGCGGGGCCCGTGCGGGGGTTTCAAGAGGCCCGCATCTGCTCTCAGCGTCTCCACCGCGCGGGATCGCTCAGGGACGTCCGCCGCGCGCGCCGTGCACGAGGGCGAGAACGCCCGCCCGGAGAAGCTCGTACTTGTCGGGCAAGCCCGGCCCCTTCGGCAGATGGCCCGCGGCCGACAGCGTGGCGAGGCCGTGCGACAGCGCCCAGACCTCCAGGGCGATGAAGCGCGGTGCGACGCCGCCGAAACCTTCGGGAAACGTCGATTGCAGCGCTTCGACCAGCATGTCGAACGGGCTCGGCCGGGACGCGGAATCGATGCTGACGTTGAGACCGCGCGTCTCGAAGATCGCCGCGTAGTAGGCCGGTTCCTCCTCGGCGAAGGCGAGATAGGTCTCGCCCATCCGGGTGAAGCGCTCCAGCGCGCTGCCGCGCGAGGTCAGCGCCCGGGCGAGTCGCTCGGCGAGGTCGGCGAAGCCGCGGCCGGCCAACTCCTCCAGCAGCGCCTCGCGCCCGCGGAAATGCCGGTAGAGGGCGGCCGGCGTGACGCCGACGAGGCGCGCGGCATCGACCAGGGTGAAGCCCGCGATGCCCCGCTCGGCGATGAACCGCCGCGCGGCCTCGATCAAGGCTTCCTTCAGGTTGCCGTGGTGGTAGCCGCGCCGGTCGCCCGATCCCTCCCGCCAGGGTCGCACCAGAGATCTCCCGTCCTCGTCCCGCCGCGCCGGCGGCACGGAGCCGGATCGTCGAAGCTCCCGGCAGGCTCTAGCAGGTTTGCGGGGCGTTTCGATGCCTTTGTGCGATACCGAGGCGCAGGGCCAAGGCACCTTGACAGGGCGGGCGGGACTTGCTGCAACATTGTTGCACGCCTCACCGAGACGTGCGGCCGGCCCATCGCCGGCGGAGATCTCATGGCCTTCGTCAGTCTGAAAGCGTGGCGGGTCCGCTCGGCCGAGCGGGCCGCCATCGCGGCCCATCTCAAGCAGGATCTGCGGGACGCCCTCGGGCTCGGACCCTGCGACGCGCTCACCGTCAACGAGATCGCCTGCGCGGATCCCGGCTGTCCCGACCTCGAAACGATCGTGCTGGTCATGCGGGAGGGCGAGCCGACGCGGGCGCTGCGCATCCGCCGAACCATGGACGCGGTGACGCCTGAGGACAGGGCCGCGCTCGTCGTCGAGGAGCGGCAGCGGCGGGAGGCGGGGGAGCCGTAAGCGGGCTGGGCGCTCAGGCCGTCGCGGCGCCGTCTCACGATGGGGCCTGCCGCTGTCCTCCGAGGTTCATCGTCGCTTCACAACCCAAAGTCGTCGCATCCCCATCGCCATCAATCCTGACGAGATCGACAGTCATCGACGCCGCCGCGCGCATCCGGGGGCGATCTCGCGAGACGATCGCTAACCCTCACCCACAAGATATCCGGGATCTGCACGCCCCCGAGCGCTCGAATGGGTGCCGGTCGTCACGGTTCGTGCACGATTTCCGCGTCACATCGATGTGAGCGATCGCGGGATCGGAGCTGTGGATGCCGAACCAACGCGTCTTGCGGGCCGTGGTGCTCGACGACGGCGAGATGAACAACCTTCTGACGGTCACAGCGCTGCAGCCCATTGCCGGCTGCGTGGCCCACGACTTCACGGTGCCCGCCGAGGCGATCGCCTTCGCGCTCGCCCGCGCGCCCGAGATCGGCGTGTTCATCACCGATTACGAGATGCCCGGCATGAACGGGCTCGAGGTCATCCGGGCGGTGCGGCGCATCCCCGGTCTCGCGAGCCTGCCCATCGTCATGGTGACGAGTTACGACCAGCGCTCGCTCCGCCGGGAGGCGCTGGAGGCGGGGGCGACCGACTTCCTCGGCAAGCCGGCGGACCCGGTCGAGATCCGGGCGCGCGTGTCGAACCTCCTCGCCCTCGCACGCGCCCACATGGCCGAACGGGATCACGCCGCCGAGCTCGCCCGGGAGGTCGCTGCGGCTGTGGCCCTCGTGGAGGAGCGCGAGCGCGAGATCGTCTCCACGCTGATGCGCGCGGCCGAGAACCGGGACACCGATACGGGCGATCACATCGCCCGCGTCTCGGCCTATGTCGGCCTCATCGCCGAAGCCCTGGGTCTGCCGCCGGCCGAGCGTCGGCAGCTGTGCCTCGCCGCGACCATGCACGACGTCGGCAAGATCGGCGTGCCGGACGCCATTCTGCTCAAACCCGGTCTGCTCACGGCCGAGGAGCGCCGGGAGATGGAGGGGCACGCCGAGCGGGGCTGGCGCATCCTGGGCGGCAGCGCCTCGCCGGTGATGCGGCTCGCGGCCGAGATCGCGCTGAGCCACCACGAGCGCTGGGACGGCACCGGCTACCCGCACCGCCTGGCAGGCGAGGCCATCCCGCTCTCCGGCCGCATCGTGGCGGTGGCCGACGTCTTCGACGCGCTCACCACCGAGCGCCCCTACAAGCAGGCTTGGCCGCCCGAGCGCGCCCGCCAACATCTCGTCGACGCGGCGGGCCAGCACTTCGATCCGGCCATCGTCGTTGCCTTCCTCGGCCGCTGGCCGGCGGTCGAGGCGTTCCTCGACAGCCACCGTGCGCGGCAGGACCGAAGCGCGGCCTGAGCCGGGTTTCGCCGAAACGGGTTTTATCGAGCCGGCCGAGCCGCAGCCCGTAACCCGCTGCGACCGCGCGGCGAACACGGGTGAGACAGGGCCCCGCAGAGCCCGCAAGGAAACGCCATGCTCACCCGTCGCCGCCTCGTCGCGCTCGCCGCGCTCCTCGCCGTGCCCGTCGTCCCGGCTCGAGCGGGCGAGATCCTGCCTTTCGAGGCGGAGGCCTTCGCGGCCGCGCAGCGAGCGGGCTCACCGATCATCGTAGCGGTCGCGGCGCCCTGGTGCCCGATCTGCAAGGCGCAGAAGCCGATCCTGGCGCGTCTGGCGGCCGAGCCGCGCTTCCGTGATCTGCGCGTCTTCACCATCGATTTCGACACGCAGAAAGATCTGCTGCGCCGCTTCGATGCCCGGATGCAGAGTACGCTGATCGCCTTCAAGGGGGCGGCCGAGGCTGGACGCTCGGTCGGCGAGACCCAGGCGGAGTGGATCGAAGGGCTGGTCGAGAAGACGCTCTGAGGCCCTCGGCCCCTGGTTCCATCGGTCCTGCTCCCGCTCCGCCGGTCCGGGGCCGCGTCGGCGAGGCCGAGAATCCGTGAGCCTCGACCGGAAATTCCGGCGGCCCCGGGGTCAGCGCTTGAAGAACGCGTCCGCCGCGCCGCGGGCGCTCTCCTTGGCGGCGCGGGCCGCCTCCAGCCGCGCGATCTCCCGGCGCAGCAGGTCGATCCGCTCGGCCAAGTCATCGACCGAGAGCGCGTCGAGCGCCTGACCGATCTCGTGGCTGGGTGCCTTGCGCACCCGCTCCTCGTCCTCCCGCACGCCGTCCTCCTTCAGCCGGAAAGCATCACCGCCACGCGATCACCACCAGGCATGGCCCGCCGCGAGCTTGGGCAGGCCGAGATGGCGCGCGACCGTCGCACCGATATCCGAGAAGCTCGCCCGGCGCCCGACCGGTCCCGCCGGGATATCCGGGCCTAAGGCCAGCACCGGCACCTGCTCGCGGGTGTGGTCGGTGCCGGTCCAGGTCGGGTCGTTGCCATGGTCGGCCGTGATCAGGCAGAGGTCGCCCGGCCGCAGGACGCCGTCGATCTCCGGCACGCGCGCGTCGAACGCCTCCAGCGCGGCGGCGTAGCCGGCCACGTCGCGCGGGTGGCCGTACTCGGTGTCGAAATCCACGAGGTTCAGAAAGACGAGGCCGCCGTCGGGCAGATCGCGGAAGGCCGCGAGGGCCGCGTCGAGACCGGCCCGGTTGCCGGCGGCCTTCACCTCGCGGCCGGTCGAGCGGTGGGCGAAGATGTCGCCGATCTTGCCGACGCTGACCACCGCGCGGCCCGCCGCCACGTCGAGAAGGGTCTCGCCCGGGGGGGCGACCGCGAAATCCTTGCGGTTGCCGGTGCGGCGGAAGCCGCTCTCCGCGTCGCCCAGGAAGGGCCGCGCGATGACGCGGCCGACTCGGTAATCGTCGCAGAGCACGCGGGCGGTGCGGCAGAGATCGTACAGGCGCTCCAGCCCGAAGGCCTCCTCGTGGGCCGCGATCTGGAACACGCTGTCGGCGGAGGTGTAGCAGATCGGCCGGCCCGTCCGCAGGTGCTCGGCCCCGAGCTCGGCGACGATGGCCGCCCCTGCCGCGTGCCGGTCGCCGAGAATGCCCGGGATGCCCCCGCGCTCGGTCAGCGCGCGGGTCAGCGCCTCCGGGAAGGCGGGGCGCGTGTCGGGAAAGTGGCCCCAGGGCTCGCGCATCGGCAGGCCGGCGATCTCCCAGTGGCCCGACGGCGTGTCCTTGCCAGCGGCGGTCTCGACGGCATGGCCCCAGGCCCCGCGCGCTGGCCCGGCGATCTCCAGGCCGGGCGGCACGCGGCCGCTCGCGCCCTCCGCCGCGAGCCCGAGACCGAGGGCGGCGAGGTGCGGCAGCCGCAACGGACCGCTGCGCAGGCCCGCGCGGTCGCCCACGCCCGCGGCGCAGACCTCGGCGATGTGGCCCAGCGTGTCGGCGCCGGCATCGCCGTAGGCGGCGGCGTCGGGCGCGCCGCCGATGCCGACGGAATCGAGCACGATGAGGAGGGCGCGGGCCATATCAGGCCGGCTCCAGCTCGGCGACGGTGTCGCTCTTCAGGTTGAAGGCGGCCGCGAACAGGGTCCGGGTGTAGTCGGTTCGCGGCGCCGCGAAGATCTGCTCGGCCGGCCCCTCCTCGACCACTTGCCCGTTCTGCATGACGAGGACGTGGTTGGCGAGCGCGCGCACCACCTTCAGGTCGTGGCTGATGAACAGGTAGGCGAGGCCGCGCTCGCGCTGCAGGTCGCGCAGCAGGGCGACGATCTGGGCCTGGACCGAGCGGTCGAGGGCCGAGGTCGGCTCGTCCAGCACGACGAAGCGGGGTTTCAGGACGATCGCGCGCGCGATCGCGATGCGCTGGCGCTGGCCGCCGGAGAATTCGTGCGGGTAGCGGTCCATCACGGCGGGATCGAGCCCGACATCGTGCAGCGCCCGCGCCACGATGGCCCGGCGCTCGCTGCCCGAGCGGGCCTCGCCCTGCACCACCAGACCCTCCGCCACGATGTCGGCCACCGACATGCGCGGCGAGAGCGAGCCGTAGGGATCCTGGAACACCACCTGCATGTCCCGGCGAAGCGGCCGCATCGCCGCGACCGAGAACCCGTCGATCGGTTTGCCCATGAACACGATCGGCCCCTCCGAGCCGATCAGGCGCAGGAGGGCGAGGCCGAGCGTGGTCTTGCCCGAGCCCGACTCGCCCACGATGCCGACCGTCTCGCCGGCCCGCACCATCACCGAGACGCCGTCCACCGCCTTCACGTAGCCGGTGGTGCGCCGAAGCAGGCCTTCCTTCAGGGGGAACCAGACCTTCAGCGGTCCCGCCTGGAGCAGGACCGGCGCGGCGGCCGGGACCGGGTTGGCGCGGCCCTTCGGCTCGGCGGCGATGAGGCGGCGGGTATAGGCGTGCTGCGGCGCCCCGAACACCTCCGCGGTCGGGCCCGCCTCGACGATCCGGCCCTTGAACATCACGCAGACCCGCTGGGCGATGCGCTCGACGATGCCGAGATCGTGGGTGATGAACAGCATCGCCATGCCGAGCCGCTTCTGCAGGTCGGCGAGCAGCGAGAGGATCTGGGCCTGCACGGTGACGTCGAGCGCCGTCGTCGGCTCGTCGGCCACCAGGAGGTCCGGCTCGCAGGCGAGCGCCATCGCGATCATCACCCGCTGGCGCTGGCCGCCGGAGAGCTCGTGCGGGTAGGCGCCCATGCGTCGCTCGGCGTCGCGCAGGCCCACCAGGTCGAGCAGTTCGAGGATGCGCGCGCGAGCGTGTCGTCCCCGGAGACCGCGGTGGAGGGCCAGAACCTCGCCGATCTGCCGCTCGATCGTGTGGAGCGGGTTGAGCGAGGTCATCGGCTCCTGGAACACCATGGTGATGTCGGCGCCGCGGACCGCCCGCATCCGGCGCTCCGGCAGCGCCAGCAGGTCCTGGTCCTTGAAACGGATCGTTCCCGAGAGCTCCGCCGCGCCGTCGACGAGGCGCAGGATGGAGAGCGCGGTGACCGACTTGCCGGAGCCCGACTCGCCCACCAGCGCCACGGTCTCGCCCGGCGCGATGGTGAAGCCGACGCGGTCCACCGCCCGGGTGCCGCCGGGGAAGGTGACCGAGAGATCCTCGACGGAGAGCAACGGGTCCGGCATCGCGCCTGCGGGTTTTCTCGGGCGCGGCGAGGGGCGCCGCGCGTCGGCGGGTTATAGCGCGCCGGGTATCCGAGGGCGAACCGGGAGAACGGCCCGCGCGCCGCTCGCCCGCTCTACAAAGGGGGGCGGACGCATTCCGCATTGATCGCGCCGCCCTCGGCACTAGAACCCGCGGCGTGACTTCCTTTCCGCACTGGATCCTGGCCGCGCTCGGCGCGCTCCTGCTCGCGGGTGCGGCCCGGGCCGCGCCCGCCGAGGGCGCGACCGAGACCGTCGAGCAGGCGCTCTGCCGGCTGATCGAGGGCTCGGCGAAGGCCCGCGGCCTGCCGGTGCCGTTCCTGACCCGGCTGATCTGGCGCGAGAGCAGCTTCAAAGTGGGGGTCGTGAGCCCGGCGGGGGCGCAGGGCGTGGCGCAGTTCATGCCCGGCACCGCGCGCGAGCGGGGGCTCACCGACCCGTTCGACCCAGAGCAGGCGATCCCGCACGCGGCGCACCTGCTGGCCGACCTCAAGCGCCAGTTCGGCAATCTCGGCCTCGCGGCGGCGGCCTATAACGGCGGACCGCAGCGGGTGACGAACTGGCTCGCGGGCACCGGCGGCCTGCCGGCCGAGACCCGGGCCTACGTGCTCTGGATCACGGGGAGCCCCGCGGAGGACTTTCGCACCGGCGCGGGCCGCGGCGCCATCGAGTTTCCGGAGGGCGCCCCCGAGAAGAAGGACGCCAAACCCGAGGCCAGACCCGAAGCGAAGGCGGAGCCCGTCATCGAGACCCAGCAGACCTGCCTCCAGACCACCGCGGCTTTGCGCATCCCGTCCCGCGGCGACCGCTTCGCCACGGGTCCGAGCGAGGGGCCGGTCGCGCCCTGGGGCATCCAGCTCGCCGGCAATTTCTCGAAATCGCTGGCGCTCGCGAGCTTCTCGCGGGCGCGCTCGGCCTACGCGAAGGTGATCGGCGACGTGCGCCCGATGATCATCGGCACGCGCTTCCGCAACCGCGGCACGCGCGCCTTCTACCGGGTCCGCATCCCGGCCGAGAGCCGGCAGGCCGCGGACGGGCTGTGCGGGAAGATCCGCGCCGTCGGCGGCGCCTGCCTCGTGCTGAAGACCTGACGTGCCGGATCAGGATCCGGTGTCGGATCGGGATCCGGTGCCGGATCGCGACCAGATCCGGCCATGAATCCGCCCGCTGCCGCGGGTCATGAGGGACCAAAGGGGCCATCGATCACCGCATGATTCGCGTTCTCACCGGACTCGTCAGCCTGCTCTGCCTCGTGCTCGGCGCGCTGGGTCTCTCCGCCTGCTCGCCGCTTGCCCTGTTCGACGCGATCGGCCCGCGCGATCAGGGCGGCCGTCAGGCGGCGCAGGACCTGCCTTTCGCGGAGGGACCGCGCGGCGGGCTCGACGTCTACGTTCCGGTCAAGCCCGTCGAGCACGCCCCGGTGCTGGTGTTCTTCTACGGCGGCTCCTGGCAGAGCGGGCAGAAGGGCGACTACGCCTTTGTCGGCCAGGCGCTCGCCGCGCAGGGGTTCGTGACGGTGGTGCCGGATTACCGGCTCTACCCGGAGGCGCCGTTCCCCGGCTTCCTGGAGGACGGCGCGCGGGCGATCGCCTGGGTGCGCGACAACATCGCGACCTATGGCGGCGACCCGCGCCGCATCGTGCTGGCGGGCCACTCCGCCGGGGCCTACAACGCCCTGATGCTGGCGCTCGACCCGCGCTACCTGCGCGGCGCCGGGGTCGATCCGCGCACGATCCGGGCGGTGGCGGGCCTCTCGGGGCCCTACGACTTCCTGCCCTTCGACCACGAGACCGCGATCCGAGTCTTCGGCGACGCGCCCGACAAGGCTGCGACCCAGCCCGTGACCTTCGTGGGGCCGAACGCCCCCCCGGCTTTCCTGGCGAGCGGCGAGGCCGACACCGTGGTCCGGCCCCGCAACACCCGCAGCCTCGCCGAGCGTCTGCGCCGCGCCCACGTGCCGGTGCAGGAGCGGATCTATCCGGGCCTCGACCACAGCGACACCCTGCTCGCGCTCTCCGTCACCTTCCGGTCGAAGGCGCCGGTTCTGGCCGAGATGGCGGCCTTCCTGAAAGGTCAGGCGATCGGCCGCCAGCAGGTGACGATCCGGCAGCGCTGATCAGCGCGCGCTGACGGAAACCGCCACTTCCGGCGGTACCGGCCGCGGGCGGCGGTCCGGCCCGATCGCCACGAAGGTGAAGATTCCCTCCGTCACCTTCTGGGTGGCCTCGCTCTCGCGCTCGCGCCGCCAGACCTCGACATGGATGCGGATCGAGGTGCGGCCGACCTTGAGGATGCGCGCGTAGAGGCTGACCTCGTCCCCGACGAAGACCGGGCTGTGGAAGGTCATCGCCTCCGCCGAGATCGTGGCGCAGCGGCCCCGCGCCCGCCGGGCGGCGACGTTGCCGGCGGCGAGATCCATCTGCGCCATCAGCCAGCCGCCGAAGATGTCGCCGGCCGGGTTGGTGTCGGCCGGCATCGCGATGGTGCGGATGACCGGCGCGCCGCGGTCGCGCGGCTGGACGGCCTCGGCCGGCAAGGCCTCCGTCTGTGCGTCCGCCAACGTGTCTGTGCTCATGCGTGTCCCCCGGGCTCCCCTTACTCGGGGAGCGCGAAGACCAGAAGAGCATCCCCCGTGCCGAAGCCCGATCCCTTGGTGAAGGAGGCGCCGCCGGCCGCGACCGCCACGTATTGCCGCCCGTCGAGCGCGTAGGTCACCGCCGGCCCGCTGATCCCTGCGCCGCACTGGAAGCGCCAGAGGATCTTGCCGGTCTCCGCGTCGTGCGCGTCGAGGTGACCGTCCTCCTCGCCGGAGAAGACGAGCCCGCCGGCGGTGGCCAGCGTGCCGCCGGACAGCCGGCTGCCCGCGCGGACCGACCAGAGGATGCGGCCGCTGCCGGCCAGATCGACGGCGCTCAGCGTGCTGAAGCTCGGCTCGCCCCTGGCCTCGCTCGTCTCGGTGTAGCGGATCTCCGGGCGGCCGGGGCCGCCCGGCACCGTCTTCACCGTGTAGGTTGCGGCCCCGTGGCGGACCTGGATGTAGGCGCGGCCGGTGTTCGGATCGTAGGCGGTCGGCGGCCAGGAGACGGCCCCGAGCGGGCCGGGGCTGACCACGGTGCCCTCCGGGCTCGGCGGCTGGTAGAGGTTCTTCTGGGCGATCAGCGGCTCGGAGCGCTGGAGCAGCGCGCCCGTCGCCCGGTCGTGGACGTAGACCCAGCCGGTCTTGCTCGCCGAGGCCACGGCCTTCACGGTCCGGCCGTCCGGCGCGCGCCAGTCGAGCAGCACCGGCGGGCTCGCCACGTCGTAGCCCCACTGCTCGTGCGGCACCTGCTGATAGTGCCAGCGCAGCTTGCCCGTGCGGATGTCGAGCGCCACGAGGCTCATCGTGTAGAGGTTGTCCCCCGGCCGCGAGAGGCCGAAATTCTGCGGCGCCGGGTTGCCGGTGCCGAGATAGATCAGGCCGAGTTCCGGATCGTGGGCCGGCGTCATCCAGAGCGAGCCGCCGCCGACCCGCCACGCCTCCCGGTGGGCGGGCGCCGCCGACCGCTCGGCGGCGACGTCGCGGTGGAGCGGCTCGCCGTCGGCGGTCTTCGCGACGAAGTCGCCCTCCCAGCCGTCCTCCTTCGTGACGTACCAGCGCCAGCGCTCGGCGCCGGTCTTCGCGTCGTAGGCCGCGAGCCAGCCGCGCCGCCCGTAGCCGCCCTCGATGCCGACGACCGCGCCGCCGTCGAGCCCGCCCTGCGCGTCCTCGACGTGCAGCCCGTAGCCCGCCCCCGTGACGCCGACGATCACCAGCCCCTCGGCGACCAGGGGCGGCATCTTGAAGCCGAGCCGGCTCGAGCCCTGCACGGGCTTGCCGCCCAGGGTCTCGGCGAGGCCCGAAGCGGTCTCGGTCTCACCCTCCTCGGGCCGCACCGCCTCGTGGTCCCAGACCAGGGCGCCGGTCTTGGCGTCGAGGGCGATGACGCGGCCGTCCATGGTGGCCTGGTAGACGAGCCCGCCCGCCACCGCGACGCCGCGGTTCGAGGGCGGTCCGAAGATCTTCTCCGTGCGCGCCCGGTGCGTGTAGGTCCAGAGGGCGCGGCCCGTACGCGCGTCGAGCGCCGCGACGTTGTTGCCGGTGGTCGAGACATAGAGCGTGCTCTCGACCATCACCGGTTGGGCCTGGAAGTAGCCGGTCACCCCGGTCTGGAAGAGCCAGGCCGGGCGCAACCGGGCCACGTTGCCGCGATCGATCAGGCCGAGGGCCGAGAAGTTCCGGTTGGTCGCGTCGCGTCCGAAGGCTGGCCAGTCGGCGTCGGCGGCGCGGACGGGGAGCGCGCTGAGGGCGACGAGGCCGAGCACGGTCAGTCGCGACAGCATGGTTCCTCCCGTTCGTCTCGTTCGATCGCCGCCCGCGCGGCTTTCCCTCCCCCGCACAGGGGAAAGGGACCGCGACGCGCTATCCGCGCACCGCCCTCGCCAGCAGCCCCGGCGCGTTCTGCGCGCCCATCGCCTGCGCCATCTCGGCGGCGGTCTGGCCACCCGCGTCGCGGCGGTCCGGGTCGGCACCGCGGGCGAGCAGGAGCTCGATGATCTCGGTGCGGTCGAACATCGCCGCCGTCATCAGTGCAGTCCGGCTGCCGTCGCCGGTGCCGTCCACCTGGGCGCCGTGGTCGAGCAGCAGCCGGGCGATCTCGGTCTCGCCCTTGAAGGCGGCGCCCGCGAGCGGCGTCTGACCGCGGTCGTTGGCGAGCTCCGGGTCGCCACCGGCCTCCAGGATCACCCGCACGGCCTCGGGCTGCCCGTTATAGGCGGCGAGCATCAGGAGGCTATCACCCTTGTCGTTGCGTAGGTTCGCCGGCAGGCCCTGGCCGAACAACTCGGCGAGTTCCTCGGCATGACCCATGCGGGCGTACTGGAAGACACGCCCCGCGAAGGCCAGGGTAGCGTCGTCGAGGGCGGGCGGCTCATGGTCGGCGGACATCGGTGCGACTCGCGGGTGTCGAAGGATGCACGCGGATCTGGCGTCCGACCTGTCCGCTGTCCAGCCGTCCCCATGCTCCAACTCGGGATCGTCCCTTAAGTCGGGCTCGTGCCCCGACTCAGGCCGCGGTCGCCACCTTGGGCGGATTGAGCCCGCCGTAGCGGCGGTCGCGCCGAGCGAACTCTGCGACCGCCTCGGCGAGGTCGGCCTGCCCGAAATCCGGCCACATCCGGTCGGTGAAGTGCAGCTCCGCGTAGGCCGCCTCCCAGAGCAGGAAGTCCGAGAGCCGCTTCTCGCCGCCGGTGCGTATCAGTAGGTCCACGTCGACGGGCGAGCCGTGCATCTCGCCCGCCACCATGCGGCCGAACGCCTCCCGGGAGGTCTCCGGATCGGCGAGCCGGGCCGCGGCCGCGATGATCGCGTCGCGGGCCGAGTAATCGACCGCGATGCGCAGGTGCAGGCGCGTGCCCGCGGCGGTGGCGGCCTCGGCCGCCGCGATCGCCTCCGGGATGCCGCCGGGCAGCCGGTCGCGGCGGCCGACGACGCTGAGACGCGTGCCGGTGCGGGCGAGGCGCGCGGTCTCGTTGCGCAGGTAGGAGCGCAGCAGCCGCATCAAGGCGCCGACCTCCTCGGCCGGGCGCTGCCAGTTGTCGCTGGAGAAGGCGTAGAGAGTCAGCGTGCCGATGCCGAGGTCGGGGCAGGCCTCCGCCGTCGCCCGGATCGCCTCGACGCCCCGGCGGTGGCCGGCGAAGCGCGGCATTCCGCGCGCCGTCGCCCAGCGCCCGTTGCCGTCCATGATGATCGCCGCGTGCAGGCCGGGTCGTGTTTCGGCCGGGCTGGGCATCGTCGGTGTCTCCGGTCGTGGGCGGGTTCTGGGGGGCATCTGGGAGCGATTTAGGGCAGATGCGGATGGAGCTGACGCAAATCAGGGAGGAGATCAGGCGGGCCTGAGGTCTGGGGCGGGGCCGGCGGCCTCGGCCGCGTCGCGCACCACCTGCTCCAGCACCGTGAGGTATTCGAGGAAGCGCGCGCGCCCGGCCGGGGTCAGGCGGCAGAGCGTCTGCGGCCGATTGTGGGCGTGGCCCTTCTCCAGGCTCACCAGCCCGGCCTCCTGCAGAACCGCGAGGTGCCGGCTGAGGTTGCCGTCTGTCAGGTTGCAGAGCCGCTTCAGGTCCGGGAAGGGTAGGCCTTTCGGGTGGCCCACGAGTGAAGTCAGCACGCCGAGCCTCGCCTTCTCGTGGATCGTCCGGTCGAGCCCCTCGTAGGAGAAGCGGCCGTCCTCCTCGTCAGCGAGCCGCATCGTCGCCTCGCGTCGCGCGGTGGAGGATCAGGGCGAGCGAGCCCTGGCCAAGGAAGAAGGGCAGGCCCATCAGCCAAGGCGAGAGGGCGTGGCTGGTGCTGGCGAGTGCGAGCCCGCCGAGACCGGCGAGCAAGTACCACGCCGCCACACTCTGGACGCTGCGGGGCAGAATGCGGGCGGAGGCGAACAGGCCGAGGCCGGTGAGGACCTGCCAGAGGCCCGGCAGCATCCAGGCCGCCTCCGGAGCGAAACGCCCGATCACCAGCCCGAGACAGGCGCCGGCACCGGCTGTGGGCAGGAATACCTCGATGGCGTTCCAGATCATCGCGTCGGCGAGACCCGAATGGATCCGGCGCGAGCGCCGCACCGTCTCGATGCCGACCAGCGTGAAAGCGACGAGCGCCGCACCGACCCAGATCGCGAAGAACAGCAGCGGCCGTGCGTTCGGGTCGCCGAGCCAGAGGGTCTGGGCGCCCGCCACCATCAGGGCGACGAACCCGGTTGCCGCCACAGTCGCGGCGCCGAGGCCGCGGAACGCCTCGTCGCGCGCGAGTTGGCTGCGGATGGCAACGATATCCGCCAGGGCTCTGTCGAGGTCGCGCATGAGCCATACCCCCGGTGCGGCCTGCTTTGTATCGCAAAGTAGGCCGCGGACTGCCTGGTGGCAAGTGTATGAGCGCATACGCCCGGGCGTGTTCCGGGACGAGACGTTCTTCCGGGCTAAGCCACACGAACCAGTCGCCCCTGTGTCCTTGGTCCGTGTTTACCGCCGCGGCCGGAAGGCTATGTATTCGTGTGCGGCCGATATGGAGCGGCTTCGAATAAGAACTTATGAAGAGCGGAGGAGATCTTATGAAGCGTTTATCTCGTGTTGTCCTCGTCTCGGCCGCGCTGATCCCGCTCGCCGCCCAGGCTGCGGGCCGGCTTCAGCTCGACGACAAGGCCTCGCTCTGGCCGCGGGCCGGCATGGAGGCGAAGATCGACTTCACCAACCGAATGGGGAAATCGATGGTGCAGCTCTCGCCCGAGCTCAGCAACGCCTACTTCATGCGCTGCCTGGAGGAGACGGCCAATATCGGTGACACGAAGGAGCTGACGCTGGGCGACCTCGTGCGCACCTGCGTATCGCTGCAGATGGGGCGAGCCGAGTAGAACAAGGGGTCGGGGCGCGGAGCGACTTCCCTCGCCCACATGGGAGGGAGCGTGCGCGGACGGTCGATCGGTTGATGATTTTCCCCATCAGCCCATACCGCACCCTTGCAAGCCTGTGGAAAACTCCCCATAAATATGAGAACAAATCAGGAACAAATGGTCACGCTTCCGCGGCGCGGCCGGCCCCGAGGTGAGAGCTCATGCGAACCGCCGACAAGCAGATCGCCGACACCCTGGTCCGCTACGGCGAGCCCTTCGCCGGCAACGTCTGGCGGGTCCAGGGCACGGCGGTGATCTATCACAAGACCCTGGAGCGCATCGCCGCGCAGGCCGGAATCCGCTTCGACCCGCCGACGATCATCCGGGCCGAGCGCGACGAGGCGGTGGTGCTGGTCACGGGGCGTCTGCCGGGTGCCAAGGCCGGCGCTGAGCGCGTCGAGTGGTCGATCGGAGAGGCGCTGGTAAACGTGAACTACCGCGTCTCGGGCAAGCAGGCGGCCTACGTTTACGCCATGGCCGAGAAGCGGGGAAAGGACCGCGTCATCCTCAAGCTGATCGAGCTCCACGGCCTCGTCTATTCCGAGGAAGAGGCCGACGAGTTCCGCGGAGGGCGGCTGGCCGAGGTGCAGGCCGTGAGCGAGGATTTCGAGGCATCCGCCTTCGACGAGGTGACGGAGGCCGAGGCCGACCTGAAGCGGGCGATCGACGCCGCCGAGACCATCAACGCCGTCACCGACCTGATGCTGGCCGGCGAGACGCAAGCCATCCTCGGCGGCATGCCCCAGGGCACCCGCGATGAGGTGCGCGACTACGCCAAGGCCCGCCTCGTCGCGCTCGGCTGGCCCGGCACCAAGGACCGCCGCCGCGCTGCCTAATCCCGATTTTCAACACCGCTTTCGAACGAGAGGAGCCCCCGATGCGCCGCGCCGCCGACCGTCGTCAGGACAGCTACGCGATCGAGACCCTGAGCTACAGCCCGACCCGGCTGGTCAAGCTCGGCCGCCGCAAGGTGGCGATGCTGTTCCAGCCCGCCGAACCCGGCGCGCCCTGGCAGCTCTACCCGAACCCCGACGCCTTCCCGGGCCTCGGCTTCGAGGGGCTGCCCGCGCCGCTCCGCCCCGAGTTCATGAGCTTCCCGGATCTCGCGGCGGTGGAGATTTTCCTCGGAATCAGAGGCACTTCGAGCGACGCGGCGATGCCGCTGGCCGCCTGACGCCACGCTTGCGCGGGGGCTCCGTGATCCTTATTTAACCATTTGATATCACGGATCTTCCCGCGCCCCCGTCCGGGCGGGCGCGACGCGATCCCGAGGAGCCTCCGCGCTCCGCGTTCTGGACAGGTAGCTCTTTGGCCGAGACCAACGATCCGGGAGCCGGCGCGCCGCCGCCCGCCACCGACATCCGCCCCGTCTCCATCACCGACGAGATGCGCCGCTCCTACCTCGATTACGCGATGAGCGTGATCGTGAGCCGCGCGCTCCCCGACGCGCGCGACGGGCTCAAGCCGGTGCACCGGCGCATCCTCTACTCGGCCTTCGAGTCGGGGCACCTGCCGGAGCGCAAATACGTCAAGTCGGCGCGCATCGTCGGCGACGTGATCGGTCTCTACCACCCGCACGGCGACCAATCGATCTACGACGCCCTCGTGCGGATGGCGCAGGACTTCTCCATGCGCCTGATGCTCATTGACGGGCAGGGCAATTTCGGCTCGGTCGATGGCGATCCACCCGCGGCCATGCGCTACACCGAGTCGCGCCTCGCCAAGCCCGCGACCGCCCTGCTCACCGACATCGACAAGAACACCGTCGATTTCGGCCCGAACTACGACGAGTCGCGGGAAGAGCCGACCGTCCTGCCGGCTCGCTTCCCGAACCTCCTCGCCAACGGCGCGGGCGGCATCGCGGTCGGCATGGCGACCAACATCCCGCCGCACAATCTCGGCGAGCTGATCGACGCCTGCGTGGCGCTGATCGACGATCCGGGGCTGACCATCGAGCAGCTCATCGAGATCGTGCCCGGGCCCGATTTCCCGACCGGCGGCCTGATCCTGGGCCGCGCCGGCACGCGCCAGGCCTATAACACCGGCCGCGGCTCCATCATCATGCGGGCGAAGTCCCACGTGGAGGAGTTGCGCAAGGAGCGCGAGGCGCTGATCTTCACCGAGATCCCGTTCCAAGTGAACAAGGCGACGCTGATCGAGAAGATCGCCGAGCTCGTGAAGGAGAAGCGCGTCGAGGGCATCTCGGACCTGCGCGACGAGTCCGACCGCTCGGGCATGCGCATCGTGGTCGAGATCAAGCGCGACGCGATGGCCGACGTCGTGCTGAACCAGCTCTACCGCTACACGCCGCTGCAATCCTCCTTCGGCTGCAACATGGTGGCGCTGAACGGCGGCCGCCCCGAGTTGATGAATCTGAAGGACCTGCTCCAGGCCTTCAACGATTTCCGCGAGGAGGTCGTCTCCCGGCGCACCAAGTTCCTGCTCGGCAAGGCGCGCGAGCGCGCCCACGTCCTGTGCGGTCTCGCCATCGCGGTGGCCAACATCGACGAGGTGATCCGCCTGATCCGGACCGCGCCGGACCCGAACGCCGCCCGCGAGGCGCTGATGACGCGCGACTGGCCGGCCCACGACATCGCGCCCCTGATCGCGCTCGTGGACGACCCGCGCCACCGCGTCTCCGAGGACGGCACCTACCGGCTTTCCGAAACGCAGGCCCGCGCCATCCTCGACCTGCGCCTGCAGCGCCTCACCGCGCTCGGCCGCGACGAGGTCGGGGACGAACTGAAGACGCTCGCCGACGAGATCGCCGACTACCTCGACATCCTGCGCTCGCGGGCCCGCATCCAGGGCATCGTGAAGCACGAGCTCGCCGAGGTGCGCGCGCTCTTCGCAACGCCGCGCCGGACCGAGATCGTCGACTTCGACTCGAATGTCGAGGACGAGGACCTGATCGCCCGCGAGGATATGGTCGTCACCGTCTCGCACGCCGGCTACGTCAAGCGTGTGCCGCTCTCGACCTACCGGTCGCAGCGCCGTGGCGGCAAGGGCCGCTCCGGCATGTCGACTCGGGACGAGGATTTCGTCACCCGGCTGTTCGTCGCCAACACGCACACGCCGGTGCTGTTCTTCTCCGACCAGGGCCAGGCCTACAAGGAGAAAGTCTGGCGCCTGCCGATCGCCGCTCCGAACGCCCGCGGCAAGGCGCTGGTGAACATCCTGCAACTCCAGCAGGAGGCCGAGCGCATCACCACGATCATGCCGCTCCCTGAGGACGAAGCGTCCTGGGAGACGCTCGACGTGATGTTCGCGACCGCCTCCGGCAACGTCCGGCGCAACAAGCTCTCGGACTTCGTGCAGGTGAACCGCAACGGCAAGATCGCGATGAAGCTCGATCCGGGCGACCACATCGTCCATGTCGAGATCTGCCGGCCGGACCAGAACGTGCTGCTGACGACCGCGGAAGGGCAGTGCATCCGCTTCCCCGTAGAGGACGTGCGCGTGTTCAAGGGCCGCGACTCGACCGGCGTGCGCGGCATCAACTTGGGCTCGGGCGACCGCGTGATCTCGATGGCGATCCTCAACCACTTCGACGCATCGCCAGAGGAGCGGGCCGGCTACCTGAAGATGCGCCGCGCCGTGATCGGCGATGGCGAGGACGGGGCTGAGAACGGCGAGGCCGAGGAGGCCAGCGCGGCCGCGATCTCGACCGAGCGCTACTCCGAGATGGGCGCGGCCGAGCAGTTCGTGCTGACGCTCTCCGAGAACGGTTTCGGCAAGCGCTCCTCCTCCTTCGAGTACCGGACCTCGAACCGCGGCGGAAAGGGCATCACGGCGATGCGGGTCAACGCCCGCAACGGCAAGCTCGTGGCCTCCTTCCCCGTGGAGAGCACCGACCAGATCATGCTGGTGACGAATGCCGGCCAGCTCATCCGGGTGCCGGTGGACGACATCCGCATCGTCGGCCGCGCCTCGCAAGGCGTGACGGTGTTCAACACCGACAAGGCCGAGCGCGTCGTCTCCGTCGAGCATATCGAGGGCGAGGACGGGGCCGAGGAGGACGAGGCCTGAGGCCGCCCGCGGCGTCCCAAGGTTCGGGACGTGGCGCGCGCCAGGGCAGGGCGTCGGTTCCGTTTCCCGGAAAAATGCTCTAGGGCGGTCGCGATGACGCGCACCGCCCTCTACGCCGGCTCCTTTGATCCGGTGACGAACGGCCATCTCGACGTCGTGCGCCAGGCCTGCCGGCTTGTGTCACGCCTCGTGATCGCCATCGGCGTGCACCCGGGCAAGGCGCCGCTCTTCACCGCCGAGGAGCGCGCCGAGCTGCTGCGCGAGACCTGCGGCCCGCTGGCGCGGGCCGAGGGCACGGAGCTGGAGATCGCCAGCTTCGACGATCTCGCGGTCTCGGCGGCGCGGCGCTGCGGCGCCACCCTGTTCATCCGGGGCCTGCGCGACGGGACCGACCTCGACTACGAGATGCAGCTCGCGGGCATGAACGGCGCGATGGCCCCCGAGGTCCAGACCGTGTTCCTGCCGGCCTCCATCCAGGTCAGGCCGATCACCGCGACCCTCGTCCGGCAGATCGCCGCAATGGGCGGCGACGTTGCCCCCTTCGTGCCCGGGCCCGTGGCGGCGCGCCTCGCCGCGCGCTTCGCCAAGAGTTCCTGATTTCCCACGACCAACCGGAGATGCCACGCATGAACCGTCGCACCGCCCTCGGCGCGCTCGCGCTTGCCGCCGCCCTCGGCCTCAGTTCCGCGGCCCAGGCCGCCGGGCCGGACACCGTCTACCTCGATACGAAAGACGGGCGCGTGACCATCGAGTTGCGCCCGGATCTGGCGCCCAAGCACGTCAAGCAGCTCAAGACGCTGATCTCTCAGGGCTTCTACAACGGCCTGAAGTTCCACCGCGTCATCGACGGCTTCATGGCCCAGACCGGCGACCCGAACGGCAACGGCACCGGCGGCTCGAAGCTGCCGAACATTCCCGCCGAGTTCACGGCCACACCCTTCCTGCGCGGCACGGTCGGCATGGCCCGCTCGCAGGACCCGAACTCGGCCAATTCCCAGTTCTTCATCTGCCTCGCGCCCGCAACTTTCCTGAATAACAACTACACCGTGGTCGGCGTGGTGACGGACGGCATGGACGCGGTCGACAAGATCAAGAAGGGCTCCAAGAGCGAGAACGGCTCGGTCAAAGACCCGGACAAAATCGTGAAGATGGAGCTGGCCGAGAAGGCCAAATAGGCTGAGGCTCGGACGGGCGATACGGGGCGTGGCGCTTGCGGGCGCGTTGCTGCTCGCGCTGCCCGGCGCGGCCGCTGCCTCCTATTACGGGGCACCGGGTCCGCCGCTCAGCCTGCCGCAGACGCTGCGCGGCACCGTCGCGGTGCCGCTCGCCGAGGCTCCGGTGGCGCCCGCCGACACGCTGCCTCAGCTCTACCCGGTGCTCGCCGCCTGCTGGCAGCGCCCCGCGGGGCTCGATAGCGGCGAGATCCAGGTCACGGCCCGCTTCGCCCTGCGGCGGGACGGCAGCCTGATCGCAGCGCCCCGCATCGTCTTCGCGAGCGGGGTGACGGGTGCGGCCCGCGCCCGGCTCGCACGGGCGACCGTGAGAGCGCTCAAGGCTTGCACCCCGGCGCGGATTACCGCGGATCTCGGCCGGGCGATCGCCGGCCGGCCGATCGGCCTGCGGCTCGTCTACCGGGGCACACGCTGACACCCCGATTTGCCGCGACCCCGCGGATCGGGTTAGGCCGTGGCAGGAGACGGCCTGACGATCGGGATTCTTTTCCACCAGGAGACCAACGACATGGCAGACAACGAGACGATCGTCCTCGAGACCACCAAGGGCCGCGTGGTGATCGCCCTGCGCCCGGACCTCGCGCCGAACCACGTCGAGCGCATCAAGACGCTCGCGGGCCAGGGCTTCTACGACGGCGTGCCGTTCCACCGGGTCATCGACGGCTTCATGGCGCAGACCGGCGACCCGACGGGCACCGGCTCTGGCGGCTCGGACCTCCCCGACCTCAACGCCGAGTTCAACGCCGAGCCGCACGTGCGCGGCACCTGCTCGATGGCCCGCACGAACTTCCCGCACTCGGCCAACTCGCAGTTCTTCATCTGCTTCGACGACGCCCGCTTCCTCGACCGCCAGTACACGGTCTGGGGTAAGGTCATCGAGGGCATGGACGTGGTCGACACGATCAACAAGGGCGAGCCGCCGCGCTCGCCGGACAAGATCGTGAAGGCGACGGTCGGCGCGGCGTAAGCCGGCCTCGGCAGGCGCGGAAGAACCGCGCCGCGCCCCCTCTCCCCGAGGGAGCGGGTCGGGGGTATGACGGTGCAGGACCGAGCACGCCATCGACGCGCGTCGAGGGCAGCTCCTCGTTCTGAAGTCTCGTACCCCTCACCCGGCTGTCTGCGAAAGCAGGCCGCTCCCGACAGGAGCGGGGACCCGCGCCTCACACTGGAGGCGGGGCGGACAGGGCCAGCATCGCCTCCGCCGCCGCCAGATCCTCCGGCGTGTTGATGTTGAGGAAGGGATCCACCGGCGCGACCGACCAGGAGGCCGCCTCCGCCGGGTGCCGGGCGATGAAGCCGCCGACGCGGCGCTCGCCGCTCTCCAGATACAGACGCAGGTCGTCACGGAGCGCCGCCGGCCAGAGCGCGATCGTGTAGTGCCGCCGCTCGCCCGAGGCCGCGAGCGCGATGCCGGCCTCCGGGCGCACCGCCACCAGCCGTGCCACCAGATCCTCGGGCAGGAAGGGCGCGTCCCCCGAGACGCTGACGATTGCCGCCACACCCAGCGACGCCGCGTGCTCCAGCCCCGCCAGGATGCCGGCGAGCGGCCCCGGCTGACCGGGCAGCGTGTCCGGGAGGACCGGTCCCGGGAAGCCGACGAACCGCGCCGGGTCGCCGTTGGCGCTGAGCGCCAGCCCCGCCCCGCACTGGGCCGCGAGCCGCTCGGCAGCCCGCGCGAGCAGGGTGCGCCCGCCGAGATCGAGCAGGGGCTTATCGCCCCCGCCCATTCGCCGGGCCCGGCCCCCGGCCAGGATCAGGCCGAGGACGGGGGTGCTCACTCGATGACGATCTTCGGTGCCGCCCGGCCAGGGGCTGCGCCCGAGAGGTTTGCCCAGAGCTTGGCGGCGATCTCGCGGTAGACCCGCGCCTGCGGTCCGTCCGGATCGGTCGCCACCACGGGGCGGCCGGAATCGGAGGTCTCGCGGATCGTCATGTTGAGCGGCACCTCGCCGAGGAAGGGCACGCCGAGGCGCTCGGCCTCCTGGCGGGCACCGCCATGGCCGAAGATGTGCGAGGCGTGGCCGCAATTCGGGCAGACGAAGGTCGCCATGTTCTCGACCACGCCGAGGATCGGCACCGCGACCTTCTTGAACATGGTCACGCCCCGGCGCGCGTCGATCAGGGCGAGGTCCTGCGGCGTCGAGACGATGACGGCGCCCGACAGGGGCGTGGCCTGCGCCATGGTGAGCTGCGCGTCGCCGGTGCCGGGCGGCATATCGACGAGCAGCACGTCGAGCTCGCCCCAGAGCACGTCGCGCAGCATCTGCGTGATGGCCGACTGCACCATCGGCCCGCGCCAGATCATCGCCGTCTCGGGCTCGATCAGGAAGCCGATCGACATGACCTTCAGCCCGTAGCCCTCCATCGGCTCCATGGAGCGGTTGTCGACCACGTTCGGCTTGCCGGAGAGGCCGAAGAGCTTCGGCACGGACGGCCCGTAGATGTCGGCGTCGAGGAGGCCGACCTTCAGCCCCTGCGCCTTCAGGGCGAGCGCGAGGTTGCAGGCGGTGGTCGACTTGCCGACGCCGCCCTTGCCGGAGGCGACCGCCACGATGTGGCGCACGCCCGGCAGCTGCGGGCCGGGGCTCGGCGGGGCGCCGGGACGCGGCGGCTGCGGCGCCGCCGGCCGGGGCGCACCGCCCTGAGGCTGGTGGCCCGGGCCGCGTTCCGAGGTCAGGCTCGCGAACACGCCCGAGACGCCGGGGATCGCCAGCACCCGTCCCTCGGCGGCCCGCCGCACCGGCTCGAACCGCTCGGCCTCGCTCGGCTCGATCAGGATCGAGAACATCACGCGGTTGTTCGGATCGACCACCACCTGCGAGAGGCGGCCGGAGCCGGTGAGCGTGGTGCCGGCGGCGTCCACCATCACGCCCGTCAGCGCCTTCATCACGTCGTCGCGGCTGATCGCCAAGGTCGTTCTCCCGGTGGAGCGGGCAGGCATGCCACCTGCAGTCACCCTGCATGTAACCAAGCCTGCCCGGAACACCAGACCCCCGGTGCCGCGCCGATCGGAACCGTTCCGGACGTGGCGGCAGCCGGGCGGGCCGGGCAGGCGCCGCACCCCCTCGACGTGGACGCTGCGGTCGCGGCGGTTCGAGAGATCGTGTCGAGAGATTGTGCCCGCCGACGCGCACGCCCGGCCCGGAGCGCACCCCGGCGGCGGCCGGCAGGGGCGCCAGCCGGCCGCCGCGAGGAGGAACGCCGTCGCGGCACGCGGCATGTGGAGATCCTCTTCCCTTCTTGCAGCAGGGCTGAACCAAGCCGGGACTTGTCCGTTGTCGGGGCAGCCTTCAGGCGGGGGGGCGGCGCGCCGACATGCGCGGGCGCCCCTCCGCCCGGACCGACCGACGAGACGTGTAGGAGACGGGATTCCATGCATCAGGGCAACCACCGCGACCACGAGGGCGCGAAGAAGCTCTTCGACCTGATCAAGGACGTGAAGATCGCGATGATGACCACCGTCGACGCGGACGGAACGCTCAACAGCCGGCCGATGTGGAACAACGACGCCGACGAGAACGGCGACCTGTGGTTCTTCACCAAGCTGCACTCGCCCAAGACAACCGAGATCAGTCGCGACAACCAGATCAACCTGGCCTATTCCGACCCGTCGAGCCAGAATTACGTCTCGGTTGCCGGCAAGGCCGAGATCGTGCGCGATCGCGCCAAGATCGACGAGAAGTGGCAGGAGAGCCTGAAGACCTGGTTCCCCAAGGGCAAGGACGATCCCGAGGTGGCGCTGATCCGCGTCCACCCCGAGAAGGGCGAGTACTGGGACAGCCCGAACAGCACGATGGTCCACCTCTACGGCTACGTGAAGGCCGCGCTCACCGGCGAGAGCCCGAAGACGGAAGTGAAGAAGGTCGATCTGGCGTAACTCCGCGTTTGGAGCGGGCGAACCTGTACCGGTTCGCACGGGACCGGCCATTGACTCCTGTGCCGCCCGCGTGCGCCCTGCGCTCGCGGGCGTCGCCATGCCCGCGGACGGAGCCGATCCCGACCGATGTCCGATCTCGCGACGCGGGTCTACAACCACAATTTCCGCATCGACCCGATCGTCAGGTCGCTCCTCGATACGGATTTCTACAAGCTGCTGATGGCGCAGATGATCCTGCGTCGGCACGGCGACGTCTCCGTCACCTTCGGCATCCACAACCGCACGAGCCGCGTGCGGCTCGCCGACGCTGTCGATGCGGGCGAGCTGCGCGAGCAACTCGACCATGCCCGCTCGCTCCGCCTCGGGCGCGGCGAGGCGACGTGGCTGCGCGGCAATGCCTTCTACGGCACGCGCCGTATCCTCTCGGCCGAGTTCATCGCCTGGTTCGAGAATTTCCGCCTGCCGGACTACGAGCTCGCCGTGCGTGACGGGCAGTACGAGCTGAGCTTCCACGGCTCGTGGCTCGAGACCACGATGTGGGAGGTGCCCGCACTCGCGATCCTCAACGAGCTGCGCTCGCGCGCCACCTTGCGCGGCATGGGCCGGTTCGATCTCCAGGTGCTCTACGCCCGCGCGATGACGCGCGTCTGGGAGAAGATCGAGCGCCTGCGCCGCCTGCCGGATCTCTCGATAGCCGATTTCGGCACCCGGCGGCGCCACGGCTTCCTCTGGCAGGATTGGTGCGTGCAGGCGATGCAGGAGGGGCTCGGGCCCCATTTTACCGGCACGTCGAACTGCCTCATCGCCATGCGGCGCGAGCTGGAGGCGGTCGGCACCAACGCGCACGAGCTGCCGATGGTCTACGCGGCGCTCAGCCCCGACGATGCAGGCTTGGCGCGCGCGCCCTACGACGTGCTGCGGGACTGGCAGCAGGATTACGAGGGTAACCTGTTGGTGGCGCTCCCCGACACCTACGGCACCACCGGCTTCCTGCGCGATGCCCCCGACTGGATCAGCGCCTGGACCGGCATCCGCATCGACTCGAAGGACCCGATCGAGGGCGGCGAGGAGGTGATCGCGTTCTGGCGCTCCCGCGGCTGCGACCCCCGTGAAAAACTCGCGATCTTCTCGGACGGGCTCGACATCGACACGATCGTGGCGATCCACGCGCATTTCCACGGGCGCATGCGCATCGGCTACGGCTGGGGTACGCTGCTGACGAACGATTTCCGCGGTCTTGTGCCGGACGGGCGGCTCGACCCGATCTCGATCGTCTGCAAGGTCTCGGAGGCGAACGGCCACCCGACCGTGAAGATCTCCGACAACCCGAGCAAGGCGCAGGGGCCGGCGGCCGAGGTGGAGCGCTACAAGCGCGTCTTCGGCGTCGAGGCGCAGGCCGCGTTGCCGGTGGTGGTCTGAGCGGGCAAGCCGGTCCGGGTACGGGAGCGCGGCGCGCCCGTTTCCGGTTCTGATGGCCCACAACCCATCCTAGAGGCGGAGGCGCGGCGGTGCGGATCGATCTGAACAGCGATCTCGGCGAGGGCTTCGGTCCCTGGCGCATGGGCGACGACGCGGCGATCCTCGACGTCGTCACCTCGGCCAACGTCGCCTGCGGCCTGCACGCGGGCGATCCCGACATCATGGTGGCGACGGCGGAAGCCGCGCGTGTGCGCGGCGTCGCGCTCGGTGCCCATCCGGGCTTCGCCGACCTCCAGGGCTTCGGCCGCCGGGTCGTGCGCATGGGCGAGCGCGCGATCGAGAACCTTGTTGCCTACCAAGTTGGCGCACTCCAGGCCTGCGCCGCGCTCGCCGGGCACCGCGTCACCTACGTCAAGGCGCACGGGGCCCTGAACAACCTCCAGAACGCAGAAGCTGGGGTCGCTGCCGCGGTGGCGCGGGGCGTGCGTGGGGTCGATCCACGCCTCGTCCTCGTGGTGATGCCGGGCCTGCTCTCCGAACGGGGCGCGCTTGAGGCCGGACTCGCCGTCGCCCGAGAGGTCTTCGCCGACCGTGCCTACGCTGACGACGGCCAACTCGCGTCCCGGGCACTCCCTGGCGCCGTGATCAAGGACCCCGACGAGGCTGCCGCCCGCGTCGCCGCGATGGTGGACGAGGGAGCCGTCACCACGGTCTCGGGAAAGCGCCTGCCCGTGCAGATCGACACGGTCTGCGTCCATGGCGATTCGCCCGGTGCGGTCACGACGGCGCGCGCCGTGCGACGCGCCCTTGAGGCGGCCGGGCACGTCTTGAAACCCTTCGCGCCCTGAGCAGCACCCCCGCGTAAGCTTTGCCGTTCTTCGAGGGATCGTTTCGGCGCCCGCAGGGGTTCCCCGTGCGGCGCGACCAGAGCCCGCGCCGAAGCGTCGCGTTCTCGGGCAGGCACACGACATGGCGAGCATGACACAAGAGGGGCCGCTTATCCCCCCGCGGCCGACCCGCATCGCCGCGGCCGAGACACCGCGCGCCGCGCTGGCCTCGCCGGTGGTGATCGCCGCACTGATCATCGCGGGTCTCTATTTCGGCCGCGAGATCCTGATCCCGATCGCGATCGCGTTGCTGCTATCCTTCGTGCTCGGGCCCCTCGTCCACTTCCTGCGCCGGCTGCGCTGCCCCCGCCTCCTCGCGGTCGGGCTGACGGTGATGCTGACGATGGGGATCGTCGCCGCGCTCGCCACGCTGATCGGTGTGCAGGTCGCCGACCTCGCGGGCGACGTGCCGCGCTATCGCGCCACGATCGAGCGCAAGGTCGAGGGTCTGCGCGAGAGCCCAGTCGGCCGGATCACCGAGTACGTGGCCGGGATCGGGCGCGCCATCCACGAGGCGGGCGCGCCCGAGCGGGTCGATAAACATCCCGAGAAGTCGATCGACAAGCCGGGTGCCGAGCCCGAGCCGAAGCCCGTCGTGGTCGAGACGCGCCAGCCGATGCCCGGTCCGCTGGAGACCGCCGAGAAGCTGCTCTCGCCTGCGCTCAAGCCGCTCGCCACCGCCGGCATCGTCGTGGTGGTCCTGATCTTCGTGCTGATGCAACGGGAGGATCTGCGCGACCGCATGATCCGGCTCGCCGGCTCCAGTGACCTTCACCGCACCACCGTAGCGATGGACGACGCCGCGCGCCGGTTGAGCCGCTACTTCGTGGCCCAGCTCGCCCTCAACGCCGCCTTCGGCATCGCAATTGGCGCCGGGCTCTACATGATCGGCGTGCCGAACCCCGTGCTCTGGGGCATCTTCGCCGCGCTGATGCGCTTCGTGCCCTATATCGGGGCCTTCCTGTGCGCGCTGTTCCCGATGGCTCTTGCGGCCGCGGTCGATCCGGGCTGGAACATGCTGATCGCCACAGGGCTGCTCTTCGTGGTGCTGGAGCCGCTGGTCGGGCAGATCTTCGAGCCGATGCTCTACGGGCACTCGACCGGGCTCTCGCCGCTCGCGGTCCTGGTCTCGGCCCTGTTCTGGACCTGGCTCTGGGGCCCGATCGGCCTGCTGCTCTCCACGCCGCTCACCGTCTGCCTCGTGGTGCTCGGTCGCCACGTCGACAAGCTCGAGTTCCTCGACGTGCTCTTCGGCAATAGCCCGGCGCTGACACCGGTTGAGAACTTCTACCAGCGCATCCTCGCCGACGACCCGGAGGAGGCCCAGGAGCACGCCGACCTGATCCTCGCCGAGTGCTCGCTCTCGGCCTACTACGACACCGTTGTGGTGAAGGGCCTCGAGCTCGCCGCCCGCGACGCGGCCCGCGGCGTGCTGACCGTCGAGCAGAAATCTGCGATCCGCGAGAGCGTGACCGAGCTGATCGACGAGTTGGCCGAGCGCGACGATGCGGCTCCGGATGATGCGCCTCAGGGCGGGGGCAAGGGCGTCTGCGACCGGGAGGACAGCGTCCCGTTCGCGCCGAAGCCTCCGACGCTGCCCGAGGCCTGGACCCGGTCCGGCGCGGTACTGTGCGTGGCGGGCCGCGGGTTCCTGGACGAGGCGGCGGCCACGATCCTGGCCCAGCTCCTGGCCAAGCGCGGCCTCGGCACGCGCGTGGTACCCTTCTCCGATCTTGCGCGCGCGAAGATCGACAGCTTCGAGCCGGGGCCGGCGCGGCTCGTCTGCATCGTCTCGCTGGCCATCGCGGGCGAGCCGACGCATCTGCGCCGCCTCGCCCGGCGGCTGCGGCAGCGCCTGCCGGAGGTGCCGCTCCTCGTCGGCCTCTGGCAGGCCGACGACGTCGCCACCGCCGCGACCGCGATCCCCGCCGAGACCCACGTCGCGACCTTGCGCGGCGCGGTCGAAGCGGTCGTCGGCAGGGTGCGCGAGGAGGCGGCACCCGATCGCAGCGCACGGATGCCCGAGCGGGCGGAGGCCTGAGCGGGCGGAGGCCTAAGCGGGGTGAACAGGGCTTGACGGAGCCGGCGCGGGCCGGCTTCGTCTGGCCGCGTAAGCGGACGATCCGGGATCTTCCGCCGGATGATCCGTAAGGCGGAGAGGCCCATGAGCGTCGTCGAACTCGGCCGGTTCATGCACGACCTTGCCGATGCCTCGGGCCGGGCGATCCTGCCCTTCTTCCGGGCACAGTTCGGCCTGGACGATAAGGCCCGGGGCGGCGCCCCCTTCGATCCCGTCACCGAGGCCGACCGCGCCGCCGAGGTGGTGATGCGCCGGATGATCCGCGACGCCTTCCCGGGGCACGGGATCCTCGGGGAGGAGTTCGGCTCGGAGCGGCTCGACGCCGAGTGCGTCTGGGTTCTCGACCCGATCGACGGCACCCGCGCGTTCATCAGCGGCTTGCCGACCTGGGGCACGCTGATCGGCCTGAAGAAGGGTGAGACGGCCGTGCGAGGCCTGATGCACCAGCCCTTCCTCGGGGAGTGCTTCACGGGTGACGGCCACAGCGCCAAGATGAAGAGCGCGGTGGGCGAGCGGATTCTGCGCGCCCGGCGCTGCGCCGACCTTTCGGCGGCGCTTCTCGCCACCACCGACCCGCGCCTCTTCGCCGAGGGCGAGGAGGCCGAGCGTTTCCGCAGCGTGCAGGACGCGGTTCGCATGGTCCGCTACGGCACCGATTGCTACGCCTACTGCATGCTGGCCGCCGGCCAGATCGACCTCGTGGTCGAGGCCGGGCTGAAGCCCTACGACATCGTGGCGCTGATCCCGATCGTCGAGGGCGCGGGCGGTGTGATCACCAGCTGGGACGGCGGCCCGGCGACTGAGGGCGGCCGCATCGTCGCGGCGGGCGACCCGCGCCTGCACGAGGCGGCGCTGAAGCGCCTCGGGGGATAGGGGCCCGCTCATCTGAACCGTTGCGGCAACTCGGCCGTTTCCCCGGCACCCGCCGCCGAGATCCCGCCCGCCCGTGCTGCTCACCGCCCTCATGGTCCTGACGACCCTTGTGCCGCGGATCGAGGCCGGGGCCGAGCGACTGGTCGCCCGCGTGGCGGCCCCGCTGCCGGCGTCCGTCGAGGCGCCGCGCTACGAGGTGGCCGCCCGGGCCGTCACGAACTGGCGCAGCGAGACGGGCGAGGCGCTGCTGCCGGCCTCGCTCGCCCTGGTGGCGCGGCTCTCGGCGAGCGATCCTGCCTTCGTCGCCCGCTGCGTGAAGCTCAACAATTACTGGTGCATCAAGCGTGCCCGCTGGCCGGGCGAGATCGGCGGCGATGCCGAGGGGCATACCGGCTTCGCCAGCGCCGCCGATGGGGCGGACGCGGCCGCCAACCTCCTGCGGCGCTACTACCGGACCTATGACCGCCGCACCGCGCTGGCGATCGTACGTCGCTGGGCCCCGGCCGAGTGCGGGCCGGCGCCGGTGGCGGCCCGCGCCCCGGCGGCCCCGCTGCCGGCGGCAGTTGCGGTCGCCGCGACCGCGCCGGGCCTGACGACGCGCGGGCTGGGGCAGACCCTGCGCGCCCGCTACCTCGCCCGCCACCTGCGCGGCGGCGCCCCGCGCCGGATGGCTGTCGCGCGCCAGCCTGCGACAAGCCGCGGGGCCGCTCGGCCGGCCCTGCGGGTTCAGCCCTGGTCGCCGCTCGCCCGCATGGCCGGCCATCCGGCGCGCCGGCCGGGCCTTGCCCCGGGGCCGGTCCGGGACATCGTAGCCGGCGTCGCGCTCACGCCCGAGCGCTCCGCCGGGAAGGCGGTTGCCGTCGCGAAGCCGTCTCCGAGCCCGCTCCGCGGCGCCGACAACCCGGGCGCTTTGCTGGAGCGGCGCACGCCGCCGCCCACCCAACTCATCGCCGAATCCGCCACCCTGCCGCTGTTAGCACCCGGCTTCGCCCTCTCCGAGCTCAGGGTGCCCGCTCCGATCTGCTCCGGCGACACGGCGCGCATCGGCAACTACGCGGCCGCCATTGCCGGCAGTGTGGGGCTCGGGCCCAACGACGACCTGAAACTCTTCGATGCCGACGGGCGTCCGGGGCCGAACCTCGAACCCGTCATGCTGGCCATGTCGAAGGTCGAGCTCGGCACGATGCGCGCCTCCGCCGAGTTGGTGCGCGCGGCGATCGCCCGTCTGTCGAACGCTCCGGTCACGACCGCCCAGGCGGCGAACTGAGCGGGGCTGGTGCCCCCGGACCTTGCGCCTAACCGAGCGCCGCTCCACCTCAGCGCGGCCAAGTCTACCGTCCCGTCCGTCCGCCCCGAGAGTCTCCGTGCCCCTGACCGACCTCGCCGCCCGTGCCGGATCCGCCATGCGGGCCTTCGCCGAGGCGTCGGGCGATCTCCTGGTCCAGCCGACGCTGCGGCTCGGGGTCACCGGGCTGGCCCGCTCGGGCAAGACGGTGTTCACGACCGCGCTGATCCACCACCTGACCGAGACCCACGCTCTGCCGGCCTTCGCGCCCGCGCAGGAGGGGCGGCTCCGCCGCGCCCGCCTCGTGCCCCAGCCCGACGACGATGTGCCGCGCTTCCCCTTCGAGGACCATTTCGCGGCGCTGACGGAGCGGCGGCTCTGGCCGCGCTCGACCGACCGGATCAGCCAGTTCCGCCTCGCCATCGAGTACGAGCGAGCGGGCGGCTGGCGCTCGGGCCCCGGCACGCTGATGCTCGACGTGGTCGATTACCCGGGCGAGTGGCTGCTCGACCTCGCCCTCCTCGAGCAGGACTACACGGCGTGGTCGCGCGCCACGATCAACGGCACGCGCCGGGCCGGCCGCGCGGAGATCGCCGCGCCCTGGCTCGCGCTTCTGGCGTCCCTCGACCCGAACGCGCCCCTCGACGAGGTGCTGGCCGAGCGGGCGAGCGACGCGTTTAAGGCGTATCTGGCGGCTCTCCGCAACGGGCCGGAGGCGGTGGCCACCACGCCGCCGGGGCGTTTCCTGATGCCGGGCGATCTCGCGGGCTCGCCCGCGCTCACCTTCGCGCCGATCGACAACCTGCCCGAGACGATCGCGCCGGACAGCCTCGCCGGGCTGATGCAGCGGCGCTTCGAGGCCTACAAGGCCAAGGTGGTGGTCCCGTTCTTCCGCGACCATTTCCAGCGGGTCGACCGGCAGATCGTGCTGGTCGACGTGCTGGCGGCGGTCGATGCCGGCCCGACCGCGGTCGCCGAGCTGGAGGAGGCGCTGGACGCGGTGCTGCTCAGCCTGAACATCGGCCGCAACACCCTGTTCTCGCGGCTCTTCGCGCCGCGGGCGGACCGCATCCTGTTCGCCGCCACCAAGGCGGATCACCTGCACCAGACCAGCCACGACCGGCTCGACGCCCTGCTGCGCCTGCTGGTCTCGCGGGCCATGCGCCGGACGGAAGCCGCGGGCGCGCGGGTCGGCACCGTGGCGCTCGCCTCCGTGCGGGCCACCCGCGAGACCACGGTCCACGACGGCGCCGAGGCGTTGCGCGCGGTCGCGGGCGTGCCGGAGGCGGGCGAGGTGGTGGACGGCGAGGTCTTCGACGGGACGAGCGAGGCCGCGGTGTTTCCCGGCGAGCTGCCGGCCCGGCCGGAGGCGGTTCTGGAGGGCGCGGTCGAGCCGGGCTCGCTGCGCTTTCCCCGCTTCCGCCCGCCGCTGGTCCGGCCCGACGCCCTCGGCCGCCCGGGACACCTGCCGCAGATCCGGCTCGACCGGGCGATGCAGTTCCTGATCGGAGACCGGCTGGCGTGATGATTCTGGGGAGCTGAGCCCATGTCGAACCCCCGGCGCCCGCGCGCCTTCCGCATCCCCTCCGACCAGCCGGCGCCGGAAGGCATCGCGCCGGAACCCGTGGCACCGTCCCAGGTCCGGATCGTCGAGGAGCCGTTCGAGATCGTGGACGCGGCCGACGGCACGCCCGTGCCCGTCGCGGCCAAAAGCCGCTCGCCCTGGGGAGCGCTGCTGCTCTCCTCGGTGAGCGGCCTCGTGGCGATCGCGGTCGGGCTCTCGGTCGAGCGGCTGATCGCGGACCTGTTCGCGACCGCCCCCTGGCTCGGCTGGGTGGCGCTGGCGCTGCTCGGCCTCGCGCTGCTGGCGCTGCTGGCGATCGTCGCGCGGGAGCTCTCCGGCCTCTGGCGCGAGCGGAAGATCGAGCATCTGCGCCAAGCGGCGATCGACGCCCTGGCGACGCGGGACCACACGGCGGCGCAGGGCGTGGTGCGCGACCTATCGGCCTTCTACGCCGATCGCGCGGCGCTGGCGCCCGGTCGCGAGCGGCTCGCGACCTTGGGCGACGCGATCCTCGACGTGGACGACCGCATCGGCATCGCCGAGCACGAGCTGCTGAGCCCCCTCGACCGGCAGGCTCGCAACGCCATCGCGACCGCGGCCAAGCAGGTCTCGGCGGTGACCGCACTGAGCCCGCGGGCGATCGTGGACGTGGCCTTCGTGGTCTTCGCCGCGGTGCGGCTGCTGCGCCGGATCGCGGCGATCTACGGCGGGCGCCCGGGCTTCCTCGGCTTCATCCGGCTCGCCCGCGCGGCCGTCGCCCATCTCACGGTGACGGGCGGCATGGCGGTGGGCGAGAGCATGCTGCAGCAGGTGCTGGGGCTGGGTGTCGCCGCGCGCATCTCGGCCAAGCTCGGCGAGGGCGTGCTGAACGGGCTGATGACCGCCCGCTTCGGGCTGGCGGCGCTGGCTGTCTGCCGGCCGCTGCCCTTCACCCGCGAGGCCCCGCCGAGGCTCACCGACGTGGCGGGCGAACTCCTCAAGGCCGCCCAGCCCGATCCCGACGCGCCCAGTTAGGACACGGATGGTCTTGGATCCCAAAGGTCTACGACCTTTGGCGGGTCCAGGGCAGAGCCCTGGAATCCTTACTTCGCGCCGGCCGCCCGGCGGTTGGCAATGCGCGAGAACATGTTGCCGGTGTAGTCGGCGACCTTCGGCTTCTCGGGGACGTTGATCTGCGCCTCGAAGGCCTCGATCCGCTTGAGGAGGGCGGCGTCGCCGAAGAGCGAGCTGTTGAAGTTCGTGGGGGCCCGCGGCCCGAGCGCGGCGATGGCCGTATCGAGGCGTTCCAGAAGCTCTCTGCGCGTCACATCCATCTCCCGCGGGCGGGCTGGCCCGGCTTTCCGGACCATCCAGACCCCCGCAGGGTAAACGAAGCCTTAACGGCCGCGCTCGCGGGTCAGAGCGTCTTCATGAAGCCGGCGAAGCGCATCAGCCCTTCGGGCCAGGGCCCGTGACCGCTGGCGACGTTGATGTGGCCGGAATCGCCCGCATCCACGATCGCGGCGCCCCAGGCGTAGGCGAAGTCCTCGGCCCGGGCGTAGTCACAGTGCGGGTCGGTGCGGCTCGCCACCACCAGCGACGGGAAGGGGAGAGGCTCGCGCGGCAACGGCGCGAAGGCGCGCACGCTGTCGGGTAGGTTCGGGGCGTTCTCGACGTCGGGGAGCGCCACGAAGACGGCACCGCGCACGACGCCTGGCTGGAAGTCCGGCGCCGCCTCGACGCAGGCGACCACGCCGAGGCTGTGGGCGATGAGGACCACCGGCCGGGTCGCGGCGGCGACCGCCTCGACGATGCGGGCGCGCCAGGGGCCGGGCTCGGGGTTGTGCCAGTCGTCCTGCTGCACGAGGCGGGCGGTCGGGAGCCGGCTCGCCCAGCGGGCCTGCCAGTGCTCCTCCTCCGATCCCCGGAGGCCCGGCACGATGAGGATGTCGCAATCGGCGGTTTTCATGCCGGTTGCCTAGCCTCTGGCAGACGGGCCGTCGAGATTCATTCGGCCGCGATCAGCCCGCGCAGGGTGCCGGTGGCCCCGAGGCCGGCCCGGACCTGATCGGCAAGCCCCACCGAGGCGAGGTTCTTGGATTTCGCCTCGACCTCGAAATCCGCCCAGACGAGGTGGCGGGCCACCAGGGCGTTGACGGCCCGGTTCCACATCATGTCGGAATGGGCGGCGAGCTCCCGCACCGGCACGCCGGCCGCCCGCAGGGCCGCGAAATCCGGCAGCACGTCCGGATCGTGCGCGGGCAGCATGTCCTCGCGCGAGACGCTGATATGCGCGATCGGCCGCACCCCGCGCCAGGATTCCTGGATGCGGGCAATGCGCGGATCGTCCGGCTCCAGGTACTCGCCGCCGCTGAGGACCCAGTGATGGTGCAGGTCGAGCACGAGCGGTACCACGTCGGCGAGTTCCAGGAGCTCGTCGGTGCTGAAGCCGAAATCGTCGTTCTCGATCGTCAGGAGGTTGCGGGCGGTCTCGCTCGCCCGCGGCAGCGTCTCGCGGAAGCCGGCGAGGCCCGGGTCCCGCGCGCCGACATGGATGTTGATGTGCGCGCCGTGGGGATGCCAGCCGGAGCCGTAGCCCATCATCTCGAAGATCCGGGCATGGTACTCCAACTCGCCGAGCCCGTTGGCAATGGCGGCCGGGTTGCGGCTCGCCAGCAGGCAGAACGGGCCCGGATGGAAGCTGAGGCGGACCCCGAGCGCCCGTGCGCGCTCGCCGATCCGCGCGAGTTCCGTTTCGATCGCCCGCGCGAAGGTCGGATCCGCGTAGAGCGGCTCGGCGATCGGGTGGGTGTAGCCCGGCAGCACGTTGCTGGCGATGCGCAGCAGGCGCTCGAGGGGCGGGCGGGCGCCGACCCAGTCGATCTGGCGCTGAAGCGCCGTCAGATTGTGGGTGACGATTCCCGAGAGCTTCGCCGCCCGCGCGACGGGTTCGAGCTTCGTCAGGTAGGCCATCGTCGCGCTGGTCAGGTTCATGGCGAGCGCGGCTTCCTTGGCGGCCTTCTGGGTCGCGTGTGTGCCGGGCGGCGCGTCGGGAATGAACTTGCAGCAGAAGCCGAGGCGGGGCGTCTCGCCGGGATCGGAATTGGGAGCGGGCTTAGGAGGGGGCTTGGGCATGCGGGGACAACGCGGGCGTGCCGGATTCGACGCATGCGGCACAGGCGAATCACCGTCCCCAAGCACAAACGAACAGGGCGGCGCGCGGCGCCGCCCTGTTCGGACGTGAGAGTTTCAGCGCGCTCAGAGCGTGTGGCGCACCGGGTCGTCCGGCGTACGGCTCTGCGCGTCGTCCTGACCGGCGGCCTTGCGGGCCGCCGCGTTCACGTTGTCCGGGTCGAGGGCGGTCTGCACGAATTCCCGCCCGCGGTTGGTGAACTCCCGGGCGTAGCGCAGACCCTGGTCGCGCACCTCGTCGGCGTAGGGGCCGAGGTTGCGGTCCTCCTGCCGGGTCCGCGGGAGCAGCGCGCCGAGGAGCAGGCCCGCCGCGAGACCGACCACGCCGACGAGGAGCGGGTTCTCGCCCACGAAATCCTCCACCGCGTTGCGCCCGCGCTGCAGGCCTTCGCGGCCGCGGTCGGTCAGGTCGTCGATCCGGCGCAGATGGCCCTCGCCGGCCTCCGAAAGGTAGGAGCGGGCGTCGCCGTAGGCCGAGCGGATGCGGCTGCCGGCCTCGTCGGCCGCCTGGCCGATCCGGTCCTGGATCGCCCCGGCCTGCTCGCGGGCCTGGGCACCGACGCCCTCGACCTTGTCGCGCAGGTTCTCGCCCCCGCCGGAGCTGCTGCCCTGCGTGTTGGTGTTCGAGAAATCCGCCGTTCGGCCATGCGGGTCGAGGCCGGCGCGAGGCAGGGGATCATGCGCGCCGGTCGGGTCGGCCCGCAGCGAATGGTCGGCGGACCGACCGTGCGGATCGTGATCGACGCGCCCGAGAGGGTCGTGCGTCCCTTGGGGATCCGGCTTCAGGGTATGATCGGCCGCGCGGGCGTGGGGATCGAGCTGGGCCGCCTCGCCGGCGCTGCGCGCGGGCGCGTCGTGCAGCGTCTTCTCGACGGAGCCGCTCTTCTGTCCAGCACCTTCACTCATGGGAAACTCCTTCGAACTCTCGCGACGGCGGGGCTTCCGCCGCGTGCGGTGCGGGGCTCAGACGTGCGTGGTGTCGACGATGTCGTTGGCGGGCACCGCCGTGGGCTTGGTCGTCGGGCGGTCCGGGTCGTAGGCCCGCGCCGCGCCGGTGTTGAGAACGGGCACGCGCTCGGCCTGCACCTCGGTCCGGCGGCGGGTGGCCTCCTGGGACATGCGGTGCATCAGCCAGCCCACGCCCGCCGCGATCAGCAGGACGGGGACGGGGTTGCGCCGCACCGCCTCCAGCGCCCCGTCGTAGACGCTGTTCAGCGGCGTGCGCCGGGCGCTCCCGAGCATCTCGTCCACGAGGCTCGACGCGTTGAGGCGGCCCTGGATGCGGTCGATCGTCTGGTCGAGCCGCGCGCGGCTCTCCTCGATGTCACGCTCCAATTCATTCATGCCACTCATCCGGATACGCGCTCCGACAATGCACGGGCGTCCTGGCGGACCTGACGGGTGGTACGGGTCGGCGCGAGCGTCGACAGCGAGAGCGCGCTGCGCGCCCAGAGGGCGAGCCCGACCGCGACGACGAGAAGGACGCCGCCCACGATCAGCGCCGAGAGCCACTCGGAGCCCACGATCGTGGCGAGCCACTTCACGAAGGCGCCGATCAGCACGATCAGCGCCACCACCGCGAAGACGGCCGAGGCCGCCATGCAGGCGAGCCCGATGATCAGCGAACGCAGGTTCGACGCCATCTCGGCGCGGAACAGCGCGATCTCCTTGCGGGCGAGATCGTTCGTCTCGCGCAGGGCCTCGCCGAGGAGACCCTGGATGCTCGGCCCGTTCGGTGGGGGGGGTGCGGAGCCCTGCGCCATGGCTCTAGCCCCGGAAACCGTCGCGGGCGTCGCCCTCGGGCGGCAGGCTCGACGACTTGATGAACCGGGCGGCGAGGAGGCCCGCCACGAACGTGCCGACCGCCACCGCGACCGGCGCGCGGCGGGCGAAGGACTCGGCCTCGGCGTAGAAGTCGCCGAAGCTGCGGCTCTCGATCGAGGTGCCGAGCTGCTCCAACCCGTCCGCGGCGCTGTCGAAGAAGGCCTTGATGTTGGGCTTGTCGTCGAAATCCTTGGACGACGAGCGGATGGTGCGGGCGAGGTCGTGGACCTGACCCGCCGCATCGTTCTTGCGCTGCTCGACGTAGCCCTGCGCCTGGACGCGCACGGCGTCGAGGAGACCGCGCCCCTGCTGGGCGGCGACGTCCGCCAGGCCCTCGACGTCGCCCTTCAGGCCGCGCCAGTCCGCCTGCTGCCGCGCGCCGGCCGATTCGTGAGAGGCGGAAGCTTGGGCGCCCGAGGCGTCGCCCGGGGCCGGTTGTGGGAACTCGCTCGCGGCCATCGGTCACTCCTCACGCAGGGCGTTGCTGAACTCGGCTGAGTAACCACCTCGGCCCCACACGGTTCCGGAAGCCTGCGCGCAACGGCAAAGCTCGGCTCGGACGCCGCGGGCGCGGGCGGCTCCGTACGGCGCGTGGGGCGGCGCGCGGAGGCCGGCACGCATGGTGAATCGTCGGGACAGGGATCGGCCTGGGCCTTGACCCGGCGGGCGGTTCCGCGCTTGGTTCAGCGCATCGACGGATCGCGCCTCGCTTCCGCGCGTTCTGGCTAGCAGATGTACGGCGGACGCTGCGTCTCTCGCGCCCGCCCGCTTTGAGGGAACGGGAGCCGACTGCGTGGCACGCCTCGTCATCGTATCGAACCGCGTGGCGGTGCCCGAGGAAGGCGGCAAGGCGGTGGCCGCGGGCGGCCTCGCCGTCGCGGTGAAGGAAGCGTTCTCCTCCTACGAGGGCCTCTGGTTCGGCTGGAGCGGCACGATCAGCGAGACGCCCTCCGAGGAGCCGACGCTGATCGACCGCGGCCGCGTCCAGTATGCCGTGGTCGACCTCTCGCCGCAGGACCACAAGGAATATTACGCCGGATTCGCCAATCGGGCGCTCTGGCCGATCATGCATTACCGGCTCGGGCTCGGCGCCTTCTCGCGCTCGGACTACGCGGGCTACAGCCGCGTCAACCGCACCTTCGCGCGCGCGCTGGCCAAGCTGGTCGAGCCCGACGACATCATCTGGGTGCACGACTATCACCTGCTGCCGCTGGCCTCGGAGCTGCGCGGCCTCGGTCTCGCGAACCCGATCGGCTACTTCCACCACATCCCGTGGCCGGCCGCCGACGTGTTCAACTCGCTGCCGGCGAGCGGCGACCTGCTCCGCGCCATCGCCGACTACGACCTGATCGGCCTGCAGACCGACCCGGACGTCCAGAACCTGTCGCGAAACCTGATCGACAGCCTGCGAGCGATCCCCCTCGGCGGCGGTTCGCTGATGGTGGACGGGCGCCGCACGCGCATCCGCAGCTTCCCGATCGGCATCGACGTCGAGGGCTTCAAGGACGCCGCCGAGAAGGCCTCCTCCAACAAGGTCGTGCGCGAGACCATGGCGGGCCTGCGCACCCGCAAGCTCATCATCGGCGTCGACCGGCTCGACTACTCTAAGGGCGTGCCCGAGCGCATGGAGGCGGTCTCGAGCTTCCTCGCCTCGAACCCCGACCAGCGCGGCAACGTCACCTACATCCAGATCACGCCGAAATCCCGCAGCGAGGTGCCCGAATACGAGCAGCTCGCCCGGGAGGTGAACGAGACGGTCGGCGAGATCAACGGCTCGCTCGGCGACCCCGCCTGGACCCCGATCCAGTACGTGACCAAGGCCTATCCGCGCCCCGTGCTCGCCGGCCTCTACCGTGCGGCCCGCGTCGGCCTCGTCACGCCGATGCGCGACGGCATGAACCTCGTGGCCAAGGAATATGTCGTGGCGCAGAGCGAGGAGGATCCGGGTGTCCTCGTTCTGTCGAAGTTCGCGGGCGCGGCACGCCAATTGCCGGAAGCGCTCCTGGTCAACCCTTACGACCGCTTCGAGGTGGCTGAGGCGATCCGCACCGCGCTCTACATGTCGCGCGGCGAGCGCCTTGAGCGCTGGAAGCCGATGGCCGAGCGGATGACCCGCGAGGACGTGGACTGGTGGGCGCGCAACTTCTTGACCGAGCTCGAGCATTTCCGCACGGTCGAGCGCGAGCCGCCGACCGCGGCCGAGGCCGCCGAGTAATTCCGGTCGCCTTCTCGAACTATCTGGACGGACTCCCGCATGATCGGCGTCGATGACGGCGTGCCGGCTCCGCTCGGCGCGCATTTCGACGGGCGCGGCGTCAATTTCGCCCTGTTCTCGGAGCACGCGACGGCCGTCGATCTCTGCCTGTTCGAGCCGGGCGAGCGCCATGAGATCCACCGGATCCGGCTGCCCGCCCGCACCGACGACGTCTGGCACGGCTATCTCCGCGGCGTGCTCCCGGGACAGCTCTACGGCTACCGGGTGCACGGGCCCTGGGCCCCGGAGCGCGGCCACCGCTTCAACGCCTCGAAGCTCGTGCTCGACCCCTACGCCCGGGAGATCGCCGGGCGCATCCGCTGGCACGACGCGCTCTACGGCCACCGCCGCGGAGTTGCCCGCGACGACCGGATCGACCGGCGCGACAGCGCGGCCTACATGCCGAAGGCCGTCGTCACGGCGCCGGAGGTGCCCAACCTCGCCCTGAAGCCGGTGCGTCGGCCGCTCCACGACACCGTGATCTACGAGGCGCATGTCCGGGGTCTGACCATGACCCACCCGGCGATTCCCGAGGCCGAGCGCGGCACCTACGAGGCGCTCGCCCATCCGGCGATCATCGAGCACCTGTGGAAGCTCGGCGTCACCGCCCTCGAACTCCTGCCGATCCAGGCCTTCGCCGACGACCGCTTCCTCGTTGACAAGGGGCTGGTGAACTACTGGGGCTACTCGCCGCTGGGCTATTTCGCGCCCGACCCGCGCTATCTCGGCCACGGCGGGATCGGCGGCCTCAAGGCGGCGATCCGGGAACTGAACGCCGCCGGGATCGAGGTCTTTCTCGACGTCGTCTACAACCACACCTGCGAGGCGGGCCCCGACGGTCCGACGCTGTCGTTCCGGGGTGTCGACAACGCGAGCTACTACAAGCACGACCCCGCGGACCCGCAGCGCGGCATCGATTGCACGGGCTGCGGCAACACCTTCGACGT
>NZ_BPQM01000079.1 GCF_022179245.1 Methylobacterium gregans | reverse complement strand
CCTGTCTGCCACAGGGCCTACGTGCTACCGCAGGCCCTGTGGCAGACAGGTGCCCTGCTGCTCGGCGTCGGCGCCATGGTGACGGTGCTCGGCACCGGAACCGCGTGGCTGGTGGCAGCCTACGAGTTCCCGGGCCGGCGCCTCCTCGAGATCGGCCTGCTGCTGCCGCTGGCGGTGCCGACCTACATCGTGGCCTACGCCTATCTCGACCTGCTGCACCCGCTGGGACCGGTGCAGTCCACCCTGCGCGATCTCCTGGGCCTGACGCGCCCGCGCGACCTCGCCTTCCCGGAGATCCGCTCGCTGCCGGGCTGCATCCTGCTCCTCGGCTTCGTGCTTTATCCCTACGTCTACCTGCCGACCCGGGCGCTGTTCCGGATGCAGGCAGCCAACCTCATGGAGGCGGCGCGCACGCTCGGCGGGCGCCCCGCCACCACCTTCCGCCGGGTCGCCCTGCCGCTCGCCCGGCCGGCGATCGCGCTGGGCACCAGCCTCGCCCTGATGGAGGCGCTGAACGACATCGGCGCGGCCGAGTTTCTGGGCGTGCGCACCCTCACGGTTCAGGTCTACGCCACCTGGATCAACCGCTCGGACCTCGCGGGCGCGGCGCAGATCGCCCTGGTGATGCTGGCGCTGGTGATGGTGCTGGTGGCGGCCGAGCGGCGCGCCCGCCGGGGCCGGAGCTTCGCCACCGCCGCGCAGCGGCCCCGCCGGATGGCCCGCCTGCCGCTCTCGCGGGCCGCCGGCGCGGCGGCGCTCGCCCTCGGCCTCCTGCCGGTGGCGTGCGGCTTCCTGATCCCGGCGGGCTTCCTCGGCCACAGTGCCGCCGCGCGCATCCTGCGGACCGGGATTCCGGAGCGCCTGCCGGCTGAGATTGCCAGCACGGTGCTGTATGCCGGCATCGCCACGCTCATCGCCGCCGCCATCGGCTTCCTGGTGGCGGCGAGCCCGCGCCTCCTCGCCCGCAAGAGTTGGGGGCCGGCCCTGATCCGGGTCGCCGGGCTCGGCTACGCGCTGCCCGGCACCATCCTGGCGATCGGGCTGCTCGGGCCACTGGCTCTGGCGGACGGCGCCCTCGGTGAGGCGGGTCGGGCGCTGTTCGGCGTTGCCCCGGCGCTCGTCGGGCTCGGCACGGGGGGCGCCCTCGTCACCGCCTACCTCGTGCGCTTCCTCGGCATCGCGGTCGGCACCAGCGAGGCAGGGCTGGCGCGGCTGCCCGGCACCCTGCCGGAGGCGAGCCGGCTGCTCGGGCACGGGCCGCTCGGCACGCTCCGGCGGATCCAGCTGCCGCTCGCCTGGCCGGCGCTCCTCAGCGGGGCGCTCCTCGTCTTCGTGGACTGCGCCAAGGAGCTGCCCGCGACCCTGCTGCTGCGCCCGCTCAACGTCGAGACGCTGGCAACCCACCTCTACGGCGAGGCCGCCCGCGGCACCTACGAGGACGGCACGGTCGCGGCTTTGCTGATCGTGCTGGTGGGGCTGATCCCCGTGGCGCTGCTGCTGCGGGTGGATATACCGGAGCGCGCGAGCAGCGGAGCTGGCTAATCGATCGCCAGCCGGTATCCCACGCCCCGAACCGTCTGAAGCAGCAGGGGGTTGGCCGGATCGACCTCGATCTTCCGGCGCAGGCGGTTGATCTGCACGTCGACCGCCCGCTCGGCCGCCGCACCCACGCCTCCGGAGAGCTGCTCGCGCTCGACGTTGCCTCCGCCCGCCGCGGCCAGGATCGTCAGCAGCTCGCGCTCGCGCTCGGTGATGCGGATCACCTCCTCGCCGCGCCGCAGCTCGCCCCGGTCCGGCCGGAAGACGAAGGAGCCGAAGCCGACAGGCTCCGCGCCGTTGGCGGGCCGCGCCGCCAGCGAGCGGTTGATGATGTTGCTGAGCCGCAGCGTCAGCTCCCGCGGCTCGAAGGGCTTGGGCAGGTAGTCGTCGGCACCGATCTCCAGGCCCATCACCCGGTCGTTGGTATTGGAGCGCGCGGTCAGCATCAGGATCGGCACCCGCGAGGTCTCGCGCACGCTACGGGCGTAGTCGAAACCGTTCTCTCCCGGCATCATCACGTCGAGCACCATCGCGTCGAACAGGAGGCTCTGGGCCTTGGCCCGGGCCTCGGCCGCGCTTGCCGCGCTGGTCACGCGAAAGCCCTGCTCGGCGAGGTAGCGGGAGAGGAGTTCGCGCAGGCGCCGGTCGTCATCGACGACGAGCACGTGCGGGGCGGATTCCGGCAGCTCGGGCCGCGCGGCCCCCATCAGGCGGCGTCCTGCCCGAGGATCTTGCCGTCCAACGCATCGCCGGCTTCGCCGCCGACCGGGCCGACGCCCTCGCCGACGCCCTGGCCGCGCCGCGCCATCAGGCGGCGCACCGCCGCGCGCTCGTCGGGCTCGATCATCGCGAGCAGGAAGGACTCGGGCGAGCCGCCCGCGCCGCCCGGCATGGCGAGCGCTCGGGCAAGGCGCCGGGCCTGCACCCGGGTCAGCTCGGCGGCGAGCGTGGCCCCGGTGCCGGAGCAGAAGAGCAGGCGCTGGCGCCGGTCGCTCGTGCCGGTGCGCTGCACGATGTAGCCCTGCTCGATCAGGTCCTTGAGGACGCGGTTGAGGCTCTGCTTGGTAATGCGCAGGATGTCGAGGAGCTCGGCGATCGTCAGGCCGGGATAGCGGTCGACGAAGTGCAGCACCCGGTGGTGAGCCCGGCCGAAGCCGTACTGGGCCAGGATCCGGTCGGGATCGCCCACGAAATCGCGGTAGGCGAAGAACAGGAGCTCGATCAGGTCGTCGCTGCTGCAGGCCGCGCCCGAGGCGCCGCCGTCCGGCATGCCGGCAGAGGTTTCGACGGTCGTGTCTGCGCGCGGCGGCTCGCGTGTCACGTCTCTGCGGATCCCGATATAAGTCAGCCTCGTTGACATATTTCAGCCCGGTTGGTACCCGTCAACCCTACCTGGGCCGATGCTTCGGCCGGCTCGATCCAGCTCAGCGGATTTGTCCCTTGACGGATCCGCCCCACCCGGCGCACCCCGCGTTCCGCCAGACATGCCCGGCCCCCCCGGAGGGCCGCCACCAGGAAGACCCTGCCGATGTCCGTCATCCCGTTCGACCAGCGCGAAGGCACCATCTGGTTCGACGGCGCCATGGTGCCGTGGCGGGAAGCGAAGATCCACGTGCTCAGCCACGGTCTCCACTACGGATCGTCGGTGTTCGAGGGCGAGCGCGCCTATGGCGGGCAGATCTTCAAGAGCCTGGAGCACACCAAGCGCCTGCACCGCTCGGCCGAACTCCTCGACTTCAAGATCCCGTTCTCGGTCGAGGAGATCGAGGCGGCCAAGCAGCTCGTCCTGAAGACGAGCGGGCTGAAGGACGCCTATCTGCGCCCCGTCGCGTGGCGCGGCTCGGAGATGATGGGCGTCTCGGCCCAGGGCAACACGATCCATCTCGCCATCGCCGCCTGGGAATGGCCGAGCTACTTCGACGCCGCCACCAAGATGAAGGGCATCCGCCTCGACATGGCGGAGTACCGCCGGCCCGATCCCCGCACGGCGCCCTGCGCCTCGAAGGCGGCGGGCCTCTACATGATCTGCACGATCTCGAAGCACCGGGCCGAGAACAAGGGCTACGCCGACGCCCTGATGCTCGACTTCGAGGGCAACGTCGCCGAGTGCACGGGCGCCAACATCTTCTTCGTGAAGGACGGCGTGATCCACACCCCCACCGCCGACCGCTTCCTCAACGGCATCACCCGCCAGACGGTGATCGAGCTCGCCCGCCGCCGCGGCATCGAGTTGGTCGAGCGCCGCATCGCCCCCGAGGAGATGGCGAACTTCTCCGAGTGCTTCATCACCGGCTCGGCCGCCGAGGTGACGCCGGTCTCCGAGATCGGCCCCTACCGCTTCACCCCGGCCGCGCTCACCAAGACGCTGATGGACGACTACCTCGCCGAGGTGCAGCCGAAGGCCCAGGCTGCCTGACCGGAATCGCCTGAACCGTTATCCCCCGCCGGCGCGCGGCCGGCGGGGAACCGCGTCCCCGGGGCCGCGTTAATAGGAACATTTCGAGAACGAAAGGTTCCCTCATGGCGAAGGCCGCCGCGAAGAACACCGCCGACACGAAGGACGCGGACCCGAACCCGAAGACCGACCCGAAGGACGTCTCCAACCAGATCAAGGACCCGGACCAATGGACCACCGGCGGTGAGCCGATGACCGGCGCACAGGCCTCCTACCTCAAGACCCTGTCGGAGGAGGCCAAGGAGCCGGAGGCCTTTGACCCGGATCTCGACAAGGCCGAAGCCTCGAAGCGCATCGACGCCCTGCGCAAGGAAGCCGGCCGCGACTGAGGCGGCGTCTCATCGTCCTGACACTGTTGTTGGGCGCGGACATACAAGTCGGACGCCCCGCCCGAACGCGGATCCGCCGCCCTGCACGGTGCAGTGGCGACGGATCGGCTCGTGCGTTGCGTGGAACACGTAGGAATTCTCCCTTCCTTTCTGTTTCAAGCGCAATTTTTGTGCATATTGCCTTTGTCGTAGGCTTTTACTGTGCTTTCGAAGTCTTGCGCTCGATATCTCTCTCACGCGCCCGTGATCGCGCAGTAAGATTTCGTTGAGACGTCGCGGTTAGAACTTGGAACCTGTCCGGTCGAGGGGCGCACTGGCGCGCAGACCCCGCTCGCGGAGGCTTCCGTGCTCGCCCAAGACTTCCTGTCCTTCCATGAGGCGTCCCGGCGCAACGGGGTGATCCTTTCCTTCGGCGGCGACATCTCCGAGAACGTGCTGTTCTCGCTCGGCGAGGTGCTGAAGCTGCGCATGCGTCAGGAGGAGACTGACGCGGGCGTGGCCAAGCGCGTCTTCTCGATCTTCGTCGAGCAGGCCCAGAACGTGATCCGCTACTCCGCCGACCGGATCCAGCCCGAGGCCGAGCCGAAGCCCGGCCGGGTCAGCAGCGGCATGATCGTGGTCGGCACCGAGGGCGAGCGCTTCTTCGTGGTCTGCGGCAACGAGGTCGGCAACGCGGAGGTGCCGCGCCTGCGCGAGCGGCTCGACCACATCGCCGGTCTGACGGGTGACGAGCTGAAGCGGTTCTACCGGGAGAAGCTGCGCCAAGCCCCGGACGAGGGCAGCCTCGGCGGCAGCATCGGGCTGATCGAGATCGCCCGGCGCTCCAGCGCGCCGGTCGAGTACGATTTCCAGGCGATCGGCACCGATCGCAGCCTGTTCTGCCTCAAAGCCTACATCTGAGAGCCGGCGATGACGCGCATCCAGCTTGCCGCGACCGAGCGCTCGCCCGAGGTCGATTTCGATCTCGCCGCCGGCCGCCTGTCACTGCGCGGCGAATCCTACCCGGAGGATGCCGCCGCCTTCTACGGGCCGCTGCTGCAGGCCCTGCGCGGCCTGCTGGCCGATCCCGGCCAGGCCCCGCTCACCGTCGAGGTCGGCCTCGCCTACTTCAACTCGTCGAGCGCCAAGGCGCTGATGAACCTGTTCATGCCGCTGGAGGACGCCGCCGCCGCGGGCCGCCCGGTAACGATCCGCTGGCTCTACGCCGACGGCGACGACACGATCGCGGAGGCCGGCGAGGATTTCGCCGCCGATTTCGAGCACGCCACGTTCGAACTCGTGATGGAGGCGCAGGTCTGATGCCGGGCATCCGCGCCGCCGCGCTCAAGCGCGCCCAGGACGCCGTCAGGGATTCCGCCGGGAATCTGGCGCGCGACGACGGCTTCAGCCTGTTCGACGCCGAGGAGGCCATCATCGGCCGCGCCGACGTGATGCTGACGCGCCTCTCCGAGATGGCGGACGGCGTGCAGGAACTCGCCGGCGCCTATCGCCGGGGCACGCGCGAGCAGCGCCGTCTGGTGCGGATGAGCGACCGCATGCAGCTCGAGCTGCAGCGGGCGAACCAGCGCATGGCCGAGCAGCAGCGCGAGCTCCAGGCCCTCAATGCGGCGCTCTCGTCCGAGATCGAGCACCGCACGCGCCTGGAGGCGGAGCTCCGCCGCCTCGTCGATACCGACCACCTCACCGGCGCGCTGTCGCGGCGCCGCTTCCTCGAGGTCGCCGAGCTGATCTGGCCGCGCGACACGGGCCGCGCCTGCCTGCTGATGCTCGACCTCGACCGCTTCAAGCACATCAACGACACCCACGGCCACGCGGCGGGCGACGCGGCGCTGGTCGCCTTCGCGGCGACCTGCCGGGCGGTCCTGCGCCCGGGCGACGCCCTCGGCCGCACGGGGGGCGAGGAATTCGCCATCCTGCTGCCGGAGACCGGGGCGACCGAGGGCCTCGCCCTCGCGGAGGACCTGCGCCGGGCCGTGGCGGACACGGCCGTGCCGACCGAGCGGGGCACGCTCGCGATCTCGGTCAGCATCGGACTCGCGGCCTCCGGGCGGGCCGAGCCGCTGGCCGAGGCCCTGAAGCGGGCCGACGCGGCGCTCTACGCGGCCAAGAACGGCGGTCGCGACCGGGTGCGCGCCGCCGCCGCGCCCGGACCGGTCTGAGCGCCGCCACGCCCGCCGAACCGCTCCCTGCCGAGAGGGTCCGGCGCGATCTGAGGGGAAATCCATGAGCCTCGCCGAGACCCCCGCCCCGGCGGCCCGACGCGGAGGCCTGCGCGGCTCCGGGCCGATGCGCCGCGAGGACATGCTGGACCATCTCGGCTTCGCCGACGTCGCGGAGTCGGGGGCGGATGCGAGCGGGATCATGGCGCCCGGCGCGCTGCGCGGGGCCGCGCGGGGCCGCGACCTCGACAGCCTGACCCGCACCCTGTTCCTGCGGATCTACCCCGTCATCGCCGCGGTGGTGCTGCTGACCCAGGCCGGGATCGCCTGGGTCAACTACACCGACCAGTTCCGCCTCTATACCGACCGGGCGAACCTCCTGGCCTCGCTCAGCGCCGCGGCCATCGCCCGGCCCGGCTGGGAGCGGGCGCCCGAGATCTTCGGGCCGCAGCTCCAGGCGCTGACCCGCGATCCCGCCTTCCGCTACGCGGCCCTGCGCGATGGGACCGGCACGCTCGTCGGCAGCGCGGGCGAGCCGCCGCACGGGCGGGACTGGAACCGCGTCCAGGTGAGCGCGCAGGTGGGAACGGCGCCCGACACGGCAACCACCCAGGCCGGCAGCCTGACGGTGGTGCTCTCGGCCGAGGAGCTGCGCGACAACGCCGAGCGGCAGGCGCTGCTGGCGCTGGGCACCAGCCTCGTGCTGATGCTGGCCTTCGTGGCGACGCTCACCCGCACCGTGCGCCGCCACGTCGTCGCGCCGCTGAAGCGCCTCCTCGTGGCGATGCGCAAGGTCGAGCACAAGCACTGGACCACGGTCGATCTCGGCGGCGCCTACCGGCCGAGCAACGAGATCGACGCGATCTCCCAGGCCTTCAACAGCATGGTCGAGGGCCTGCGCAGCGGCGACGAGGCCAAGCGTCTGCTCCAGGCGCTGGAGCAGGCGCATGCCGAGCTGGCGCGCGCCAACAGCCAGGTGATCGAGAGCATCGGCTACGCCCGCCGCATCCAGGCCTCGGTCCTGCCGGAGCGCGGGGCCCTCGCCGCGCGCGTCGATCTCGCCGTCCTCTACGAGCCGCTGCACCTCGTGGGCGGCGACTATTACTGGCTGGAGGAGGTCGACGGCCTCTCGGTGATCGTGGTGGCCGATTGCACCGGCCACGGGGTGCCCGGCGCCTTCCTGACGCTGATCGTCGCCACCGCCCTCGACCGCCTGCTGCACGAGCGGGGCCTGCGCTCGCCCGCCGCCATCCTGGCGGGCCTCGACGCGATGGTGCGCACGCAGCTCCGCCAGGACGGGCGCGGCGCGGAATCCGACGACGGGCTCGATTGCGGCATCTGCGTCTGGGATCCGGCCGAGCGCAGCCTGCTCTTCGCCGGCGCCGGCCTCTCGCTGACCGCGATCCGGGACGGGACGGTCGCGCAGATCCGCGGCGGCCGGCGCGGCCTCGGCTATCCCCGCACCGGGCGGGAGGCGCTGCCCGAGGCCGACACGCGCGTGCCCGTGGAGCCCGGCACCACCTTCTACCTGATGACCGACGGCGTCACCGACCAGATGGGCGGCCCGATGAGTGGCCAAGCGGGCGGCCAAGCGGGCGGCGCGTCCGGCGGGCGGCCGAGACTGCTGGGCCAGCGCGGCGTCGCCGAGCGCCTTCTCGCCCGCGCCGCGGACGGCCTCGACGCGCAGCTCGCCGGGCTGGAGCAGGATCTGGCCGCCTACCGCGGCGGCCAGCCCCGGCGGGACGACATGACCCTGGTGGCCTTCCGGCTGCCCGAGCTCCCGGCGTGACAGACGGCACCCGCCCGGCGCTCGCGCCGGAGCGGCGGCCGCGCTAAGGATCGGGCCGCCATCCGCACCGAGCCCGAGGTCACCCGCCGGCCATGGCAAGTCCTGCCGAACATGCGAGCTTCCTTCCGCCCGTCCTGACCTTTCTGTCGGCGGCGGTGATCGGCGTGCCCCTCTTCCGCCTTGCCGGGCAGAGCGCGGTGCTGGGCTACCTCGTGGCCGGCGTGCTGATCGGGCCCTCCGGCCTCTCGCTGATCGCCGAGCCCGAGACCGCCGCGAGCGTGGCCGAGATCGGCGTGGTGCTGCTCCTGTTCATCGTGGGGCTGGAGCTGCACCTCTCGCAGCTCGTCTCGATGCGGCGGGACATCTTCGGCCTCGGCACCCTCCAGCTCGTCCTCTGCGCGCTGGTGCTCGGCGGCGCGGGGCTGCTCGCCGGAATCGGCCTCGGCGCGAGCGCGGTGATCGGCATCGCGCTCGCCCTCTCGGCGACCGCCGTCGCGCTGCAGCTCCTGGAGGAGCGCGGCGATCTCGGCACCGCCTACGGCAGCCGCGCCTTCGCGGTGCTGCTGTTCCAGGATCTCGCCGTCGTCGGCATCCTGGCGCTGATGCCGCTCCTCGCCTCGGCCGGCGGCGGCGGGAACGCGCCCTGGCTGGGGGACGCCGCCCTCTCGACCGCCAAGGCGCTCGGCGCGATCGTCGCCGTGGTGCTGGTCGGGCGCTACGGCCTCAACCCGTTCTTCCGCCTGCTCGCGGCGTCCGGAGCGCGCGAGGTGATGACGGCCGCCGCCCTCCTCGTCGTGCTCGGCACCGCGCTGCTGATGCAGGAGGTCGGCCTCTCGATGGCCATGGGCGCGTTCCTGGCCGGCATCCTGCTCGCCGAATCGAACTTCCGCCACCAGCTCGAGGCCGATATCGAGCCCTTCCGCGGCATGCTGCTCGGCCTGTTCTTCATGAGCGTGGGCATGTCGATCGACGGCGCGCTGGTGAAGGCGGTCTGGCCGGCTCTGTTCGGGGCGACCGCGGCGGCGATCCTCGTGAAGGTCGCGCTGGTGGCCGCCCTCTTCCGCCTGTTCGGCTCCGGCCCCCTCGACGCGCTGCGAGGCGCCGCCGTGCTGGCGCCGGCCGGCGAGTTCGCCTTCGTGCTCCTGCCGCAGGCCGAGGGGCTGGGGCTGACCGACGCCACCAGCACCCGCTTCGCCGTGGCGCTCGCCGCGCTCACCATGCTGGTCGGACCGGTGGCCGCCAAGGGCCTCGACAAGGCGCTCGATGCCCTGCGCGCCCGCTCGAGCGATCCGGACCTGCCCGCCACCGACGTGATCGAGAGCGCCGAGACCCGGGTTCTGGTGATCGGCTTCGGCCGCTTCGGCCAGATCCTGACCCAGGTGCTGCTGGCGGAGGGCATCGCCGTCACGGTGATCGACAAGGACGTCGAGCAGATCCGCTCGGCCTCGCGCTTCGGCTTCCGGATCTACTACGGCGACGGCACGCGCCTCGACGTGCTGCGGGCCGCCGGCATCGGCCGGGCCGAGCTCGTCTGCATCTGCATCGACGACGCGGAGGCCGCGCTGAAGATCGTCGACATCGTGCACGAGGAGTTCGAGAGCGTGCGCACCTACGTGCGCGCCTACGACCGCATGCACGCTGTCGAGCTGATGAGCCGCGACGTCGACTTCCAGTTGCGCGAGACCTCCGAATCGGCGCTCCAGTTCGGGCGCGCCACCCTGGAGGGGCTGGGCCTGCCCGCGGAGGCCGCGGCGGCCCGGGTCGAGGACGTGCGCAAGCGCGACATCGCCCGCCTCGTGCTGCAGCAGGCGGGCGCCCTCCCGGAGGGCAGCGGCTGGCTGCGCGGCGCCGCGCCCGCCGAGCTGAAGCCCGAGCCGCTGACCGCACCCCAGCGCCCGGCCCGCGCGCTCAACGCCGAGACCCGGGACATCATCGGCCACGACCGGCGCGAGGCGGCCGAACGCCTGCTGGAGCGGCCGGCGCGGGATCCGGAGGCCGGGGCGGAGGGCGACGAGGCCGCCGTCGCGGAAGCGGCGCTCGAACGCGCGGACGCGCGCCGCGAATAGGTGAGGATGACCGGGCTCCCCGCACGGTCCGATCCCGTTCCGGCTCCACGCGTTCTGGCTATCGGGCGCCCGACAGGGCAGACTTGCGCTTTGGGCCGGGCGAATGGCCTGCACGGCAAGGTTCAGCCCGGCTCGGCGTCGGTATCAGTGAGGCCTCAGGCCATGTTCAACCCGCTCGACATGCTGCAGGGCCCCGGCGCAGCCGGGATGCAGGGGGTGGCCCAGCAGTTCGGCCTCAGCCCCGAGCAGACCCGCCGCGCCCTCGAAGCCCTCCTGCCGGCCTTCGCGATCGGGCTGCAGCGCATGGGGCCGAACGACCCGACCGGCTTCGCCAACCTGTTCGGCCAACCGATGCTGACGCAGGCGGTGCTCCAGCAGGCCTCGATGGCGAGCGGCGTCGGCGCGCAGGTGCTGCGCCAGATGCTGCCGATGATGGCGGGCGCCGTGGTGGCGAGCATCGTCCACATGCTCCTGAACCCGCCCGCGAACGCATCCGCCGCGAGCGAGCCGGCGCAGCCGCCGCAACCCACCGGGGGATTCCCGATCAACCAGGCCTGGATCGAGATGATGAAGGCCTTCCTGCCGCCTGCCGAGACGCAGGCCGCGCAGCCGGCCCGCCCCACGGGCCGTGGGGCCCGGACCGAGACGCGGCCGCCGGGCGCCAGGGGCGTCGGCGCCAAGGCTCCCGCCGGGCCTGGCGCGCAGACCGTCGGACAGGACCTCCTGCAGCAGCTGCTTCAGACGGGAGCCGAGGTGCAGCAGCAGAACGTGCGGGCGATGCAGGGCCTGTTCGATGCCTTCTGGAACGAGGCCGGACGCGGAACCGCCCGGCCGCCGGCGGAGGCGTCCGCCGCGAAGCCGGCGGGGCGAAGCCCGCCGAAGCCCGGGGAGGCCTGAGAAGACATCCGCGCCAGGGCGCGCCGTCAATCGACCTGGGCGGCGGTCGTCCCGATGCGGGCGTAGACGTCGTTCATCTTCGAGCCGTAGAGCTTGATCGTTCCGGCGGCGACCGCGAAGATCAGCGCGCCGATCATCGCGTATTCCATGGCCGTGCTGCCGCGCCTGTCGCACGCGAAGGCCGAGACGGCATGAACCCGGCCCGGCTCCGCGCCGCCCCGCTCTCTCGCTCCGGTCCGCTCTGCTCCGGTCGGCACCATGGAAGCCCGTCTGCCGGCCGGGATGGCCGCGTGCACACGCTAGACGCCATCACCTTGCGGATGCATTAAGGAGGCGGGTTCGCGAGCCGGCCGGTCTGTCGCCGCAGGACCACGCGGCCCGCGCAATCGTGTCCTGCGCCGCCCGCGCGGAAGCGGTTTCGACGGCCCGGCCTGTTGACAGAACGGGCCTGCCCTCGCCACATCCGGGCCATGAGCGCCGACATCACGAATCCCGACGCCGCTGCGGCCGGTACCAAGCCCCCGCTGGAGATCCTGCTCGCGGCACCGCGCGGCTTCTGCGCCGGCGTGGTGCGCGCCATCGACGTCGTCGAGCGCGCTCTCGCGATCTACGGACCGCCCGTCTACGTCCGGCACGAGATCGTCCACAACAAATACGTGGTCGAGAGCCTGAAGCGGAAGGGCGCCGTCTTCGTGCGCGAGCTCGACGAGGTGCCCGACAGCGGCGCGCCCGTGATCTTCTCCGCCCACGGCGTCGCCAAGACCGTGCCGGCCAACGCCGTCGAGCGCGGGCTCACCACGATCGACGCCACCTGCCCCCTGGTGACCAAGGTACACCGCGAGGCCGAGATCCACCACAAGCGCGGGCGCCACGTGCTGCTCGTCGGCCATTCGGGCCATCCCGAGGTCGTCGGCACCATGGGCCAGCTGCCCAAGGGCTCGATCACGCTGGTCGAGGATCTCGATCAGATCGCGGCGCTGACCCCCGAGGACCCCAACAACCTCGCTTGGGTGACCCAGACCACGCTCTCGGTGGACGACACCCGCCACATCGTGGACGCCCTGAAGCAGAAGTTCCCGAACATCACGGGCCCGCACAAGGACGACATCTGCTACGCCACCACCAACCGCCAGGAGGCGGTGAAGCAGATCGCGCCGCTGGTCGACGCGCTGATCGTGGTGGGCTCCTCCAACTCCTCGAACTCGCAGCGCCTGCGCGAGGTCGCCGAGCGCGTCGGCTGCCCGATCACCCGCCTGATGCTGCGCGCCGAGGAGATCGACTGGCCGGCCTTCGAGGGCGTGAAGAAGCTCGGCCTCACCGCCGGCGCCTCGGCGCCCGAGGTGCTGGTCGAGGAGATCATCGACGCCTTCGCGGCCCGCTACGACGTCACCGTCGACACCGTCTCCACGGTGGTCGAGGACATGGTGTTCCCGCTGCCGCGCGAGCTGCGCAGCGAGGCCGCCGCCGCCGAGTAGGCGGCGCGGCCCACACGCCCGCAGGGCACGGTCTTTCGAGGGGCGCCCGACCGGCGCCCTTCTTCCGTATGGACGCATCCCAACCGAACGAGCGCAGCGCGTGGCCGTCTACACCGAGGTACCCGACGCGGAGCTGAGCGCCTTCCTGGCCGCCTACGAGATCGGCACCCTGCTCTCCTACAAGGGCATCGCCGAGGGCGTCGAGAACACCAACTTCTTCCTGCACACGACGCGCGGCAACTTCATCCTCACTCTCTACGAGAAGCGGGTGAACGAGGGGGACCTGCCCTTCTTCCTCAACCTGATGGAGCACCTCGCGCGCCGGGGGCTCGCCTGCCCGCAGCCGGTGCGCAACCGCGCGGGCGAGGCCCTGGGGCGCCTCTGCGGCCGGCGGGCGGTGATCGTGACCTTCCTGGAGGGCGTCTCGGTCAAGGCGCCGGGGGTCGACCATTGCGCGGCCCTGGGCAAGGCCCTGGCCGAGTTGCACGCGGCGGGGCGCGACTTCGGCATGACGCGCGCCAACAGCCTCTCGGTCGGCGCCTGGGGGCCGCTCTTCGCGCAGGCCGAGGGTCAGGCCGACGGGGTCTCGCCGGGCCTCTCCGCGCGCACCCGCACCGACCTCGCGCTGCTGGAATCTGCCTGGCCGACCGGGCTGCCGGGCGGGGTGATCCACGCCGACCTCTTCACCGACAACGTGTTCTTCATCGGCGACGCGCTGTCGGGCCTGATCGACTTCTACTTCGCCTGCACGGACGCCTTCGCGTACGACCTCGCGATCTGCCTCAACGCGTGGTGCTTCGAGGATGCGGGCCGGACGTTCCGCAAGGACATGGCCGCCGCCCTGATCGCCGGCTACGAGGCGGTGCGGCCGCTGGAGGCCGCCGAGGTCGCGGCCCTGCCGATCCTCGCCCGCGGGGCGGCTCTGCGCTTCATGCTGACCCGGCTGGTCGACTGGCTCAACGTGCCGCCGGGGGCCCTGGTGCAGCCGAAGGACCCGCGCGAGTACGACCGCCGCCTCGCCTTCCACCGGCAGGCCAGCGACGCCCGCGACTACGGACGCGCCTGAGATGAGCGGCCCGGCCGAAGCCGGCGCGCCCGCCAGCGTGCGCATCTACACGGACGGTGCCTGCTCGGGAAATCCCGGCCCCGGCGGCTGGGGTGCGATCCTGCTCTACGGCGATCAGGAGCGGGAGATCTCGGGCGGGGAGGCCCACACCACCAACAACCGCATGGAGCTTCTCGCGGCGATCGAGGCTCTCGAGGCCCTGAAGCGGCCCTGCCGGGTCGATCTCTTCACCGACTCGCAGTACCTGCGCCAGGGCGTGACCGCGTGGATCCACGGCTGGAAGGCGCGCGGCTGGCTCACCGCCGACCGCAAGCCCGTGAAGAACGAGGATCTCTGGCGCCGCATCGACGCGGCGCGCCAGCGCCACGCGGTGGTCTGGCACTGGGTGAAAGGCCACGCCAGCGACCCGCTCAACAACCGGGTCGACGCGCTGGCGGTCGCCGCGATGGCGCCGTTCCGTAAGCGGCGCTAGCGCGGGGCTCCCTTCAGGCCAGCGGTCCCGGGATCGCGGCCTCAGCCTGCGCCCGGAGGCGGGTTTCGTGGCGGCGCACGAACAGCCAGAGCGCGAGGCCGCCGAAGATCACCACGGCGAGCAGCGCGAGGCCGACGGGCCCGGCGACCTTCTCGATCGAGCGGCCGCACAGATACGAGCCGATTCCCATCACGCCCGCCCAGATCACGCCGCCGAGCCCGTTGAACAGCATGAAGCGCCGGGCATCGAGCTGGTTCACGCCCGCGAGCACCGCCGCGTAGGCCCTCAGCATCGCGGTGAAGCGGCCGAAGAACACGATCTTGCCCCCATGCTCGCGGAACAGGTACTGGCCGAGCTTGAGCCGGCCGTGGTCGAGGGCGATGAGGTGGCCGTAGCGCAGCAGCAGGGGCATGCCCCAGCGGCGCCCCGCCCAGTAGCCAAGATTGTCGCCGAGGATGGCGGCCGAGGCAGCCGCCAGGACGATCAGGCCGATATTGAGCTGACCGGTGCTGCCCGCGTAGACCGCCGAGGAGATCAGGGCCGTCTCGCCGGGCATCGGCACGCCCGCGCTCTCCAGGGTGATGATCGCGAAGATCGCGATATAGCCGTAGCTCGCGATCAGATCCGCGATCGGCAGATCGTGTAGGAAGGACACGCGTTCGGATCCCGTTCGGTTGCGGTTCAACCGGACGTCGCAACCCGAACGTGGCCATTCGAGGGCGGGTCGGGGCGGCGCAGCGCCCCGGGGCTCACGCCTCAGATCACCTTGAGGAGAGCCTCGGCGCCGGAGGCCTCCGCCTTCGAGGGGGATTCCTCGACGTTGAGCACCCGCACCACGCCATCCTCGATCAGCGCGGCGTAGCGCTTCGAGCGGATGCCGAGGCCGAAGCCGGTACCGTCCATCTCCAGGCCGATCGCACGCGCGAAATCCGCGTTGCCGTCCGCCAGGAACTCGATGCCCTCAGCGCCGCTGGCCTTGGCCCAGGCGTCGAGCACGAAGACGTCGTTGACGGAGGTGACGGCGATCGCGTCCACGCCACGGCCCAGGATCTCGTCCCGATGCGTGACGAAGCCCGGCAGGTGATTGCGGTGGCAGCTCGGGGTGAAGGCACCCGGCACGCCGACCAGCACGACGCGGCGGCCCTTGAACACGTCGTCCGTGGTCTTGGCCAGGGGGCCGTCCGGGCCGTTCACGCGGAACGTCGCCTGGGGCAGGTGATCGCCGACCTGAATCATCGCCGTCTCCGTCGTCTCGAAACTGCCACGCTTGCGCGGTTCGCCGTTGAACTAGGGCCAGGGGGCGCGGCTGTCGAGGCGCCTTCGCCGACGCCGACCCGGCGCGCGTTTTGTCTGCTGGACAAAGGTCGGGCAGGGCGTAGCATGGTGCCATGCAGATGCCCCCGTCCGGCGCCCCTTCCTATCTCGACGGCCAGTTCCTGGTGGCGATGCCGGGGATGACGGACGAGCGCTTCGCCCGCTCGGTTATCTACGTCTGCGCCCACTCGGCGGACGGGGCGATGGGCATCATCGTCAACAAGCCGGTCACCGACCTCTCGATGCCCGACCTCCTGCTGCAGCTCGACGTGGCGCAGGAGGCGGACGCCATCCGCCTGCGCGAGCGCGTCGGCCACATGCCGGTGCTGATGGGCGGGCCCGTCGAGGGGCGGCGCGGCTTCGTGCTGCACACCGACGACTTCCACATCGACCAGTCCACGCTGATCATCGACGAGGGCATCTGCCTGACCGCGACGGTCGAGATCCTGCGCGCCATCGCGAGCGGCGCGGGCCCGGCGAGCGCCGTGCTGGCGCTCGGCTACGCCGGCTGGCAGGCGGGCCAGCTCGAGAGCGAGATCATGGCCAACGGCTGGCTGAACTGCCCGGCCGACCCGGCGCTGATCTTCAACACCGACCTCGACGCCAAGTACGAGCGGGCGCTGCGCGGCATCGGCATCGACCCGGCCATGCTCTCGGGCAGCGTCGGCCGCGCCTGAGCGATCCGGCTCTCTCCACCGTCATTCCGGGACGCTCGCCGAGCGAGCCCGGAATCCATGACCGCCGCATCGTCAGGGTCGGCATTCTCGGTGTTCTTGGATCCTGGGCTCCGCTTCGCGGCCCCGGGACGGCGGCGGGGGAGCAGGCGCTGCCCTTATGCGATCGCCCGCCCTTGCCAGAGCGGGCCGGGACTCCGAGATGCAGGCCTGACGGGGATGCACGCCGCAACTCGATGCCAGGAGCCGCCGCATGGACGAGAGCCGCATGGACGAGAGGACCGACTTGCTGATGCGCGTCGAGGGCATGACCTGCGACGGCTGCGCCGAGGCGGTGCGGCGCACGGTCCGCCGGCTCGACCCGGAGGCCGCGGTCGAGGTCGACCGGGCGGGCGAGCGCGTCGCGATCCGGACGAGCGCCCAGAGCCTCGCCATCGCAGAGGCCCTGGGCAAGGCCGGCTATACCGCGACCGCGATGACGGGCTGAGGGACGGGAGCCGACAAAGGCTTCTTCACGGCAGGCATGATCACGAAAGATATTTTGTGGGCCAGTCGAAAAATTTCGACGGGCTTTTCACCTTGGCTTGCCGCTAAACTACCGGGATAGCGCGCCGATCGGGCCCGGCTCGGGCTTGGTCGCGCCGCGCCCGCACGGCAAAAGCCGGCGGGGATCTCGTGCGGGACGCGACGAACGCCTTGCGGCGCGCCCGCGCCACTCAGGGTGAGGAAACCATGCCGTCAGACATCGAGATTGCGCGCGCCGCCACCCTGAAGCCGATCGCGGAGGTGGCCGAGACGCTCGGCATCCCGGACGAGGCCCTGCATAATTACGGGAAGCACATCGCCAAGCTCGACCACGGCTTCATCGCCGGCCTGGAGGGGCGGCCCGAGGGCAAGCTCGTGCTCGTCACGGCGATCTCGCCGACGCCCGCGGGCGAGGGCAAGACCACCACGACAGTGGGCCTCGGCGACGCGCTGAACCGCATCGGCCAGAAGACCATGATCTGCCTGCGCGAGCCCTCGCTCGGCCCCTGCTTCGGTATGAAGGGGGGCGCGGCCGGCGGCGGCAAGGCGCAGGTCGTGCCGATGGAGCAGATCAACCTGCACTTCACCGGCGACTTCCACGCCATCACCTCGGCCCACAGCCTCGCGGCCGCGCTGATCGACAACCACGTCTACTGGGCCAACGAGCTCAACATCGACGTGCGCCGCATCTTCTGGCGCCGCGTCGTCGATATGAACGACCGGGCGCTGCGCCAGATCACTCAGTCGCTCGGGGGCGTGGCCAACGGCTTCCCGCGCGAGGACGGGTTCGACATCACGGTGGCCTCCGAAGTGATGGCGGTGTTCTGCCTCGCTAAGAACCTCGAAGATCTCGAGGAGCGGCTCGGCCGTATCGTCATCGCCGAGACCCGCGACCGCAAGCTCGTCACGCTGAAGGACGTCAAGGCCACGGGCGCCATGACCGTGCTCTTGAAGGACGCGCTGCAGCCGAACCTCGTGCAAACGCTGGAGGGCAACCCCGCCCTCATCCACGGCGGCCCCTTCGCCAACATCGCCCACGGCTGCAACTCGGTGATCGCCACCCGGGCGGGTCTCCGGCTCGCCGACTACACGGTGACGGAAGCGGGCTTCGGCGCCGATCTCGGGGCGGAGAAGTTCCTCGACATCAAGTGCCGGCAGGCCGGGATCAGCCCGTCCGCGGTGGTGATCGTGGCGACGGTCCGCGCCCTCAAGATGCACGGCGGCGTCAACAAGAAGGATCTCGGGGCTGAGAACATCGAGGCCCTGGAGCGGGGCTTCGCCAACCTCGCCCGGCACGTCACCAACGTGCGCAATTTCGGCCTGCCGGTGGTGGTGGCGGTCAACCACTTCTACGCCGACACCGACGCGGAGCACGCCCGGCTCAAGGAGCTCTGCAGCGAGCGGCTCGGCGTCGAGGCCATCACCTGCAAGCACTGGGCGGATGGCGGTGCCGGAGCCGAGGATCTGGCCCGCGCGGTGGTGCGCCTCTCGGAGGGCGGGGCCCGGCCGATCACCTACACGTACGAGACCGAGTCCAAGCTCACCGACAAGATCAAGGCGATCGCGACCAAGCTCTACGGCGCGGCCGACATCCAGATCGAGTCGAAGGCCGCCCAGAAGCTCGCCGCCTTCGAGAAGGAGGGCTACGGCAACCTGCCGGTCTGCATGGCCAAGACCCAGTACTCGTTCTCGACCGACCCGACGCTGATCGGCGCGCCGGACGGCCACATCGTCGGGGTCCGCGACGTGCGGCTCTCGGCCGGTGCCGGCTTCGTGGTGGTGATCTGCGGGGAGATCATGACCATGCCGGGCCTGCCCAAGGTCCCGGCGGCCGACACGATCCGCCTCGACGCGAACGGGCAGATCGACGGACTGTTCTGAGGCGAAGCCTGGTCTGAGGCAAAGCTCCTCTGCGGCTCGGGCCTCAGCCGCCCGAGCCGCGGATCAGCATCTTGACGCGCTGGTCCGCCCGCTCGAAGCGCTCGGCGAGGCCGCGGCGGGTGCATTTCTCGATCGTGTCGCCCGTGTAGAGACCGTATTCGCGCGCCTTCTCGCGGCAGGCGCTGAGCGGCGGCCAGAGCACGATCACCGCTAGGAACAGGGCGAGGCCCACCGCGTCGATCACGAGCCAAGCCTTCCAGCCGAGCCCGCGCCGTCCAGCCTCGTCTGGCCGCAGTGCACCGCGACGCCGCCGGGCGTTCGGGCCGCCGCTGCGCGCGAGCCGGTCCTCGAAGCGGTTGGTCCGCCCGGCTGGAACCTCGGACGATGGTGTCTGCATGTCGGATCTTCCCGGATGCGGATGCTGTGGTTCAATCGATGACGCGGCGGATCAGCCTGAGGCCGTCGCCCAGAGAGGAGGCGCTGTCGACGATCTGGCCGCGTGCGCAGACGCCTGCCTGCACGATCTGGCCGAGCCCGGTGCCGCCGCCCGAGTGGCAATCGGCGACGAAGTAGCCGTAGAGGAAGATCCCGAGTGGGGTCAGGAAGACGACGAGCTTCAGGAGGCCGAACAGGCGCGAGAAAACACCGCGGCGCGGCCGCTCGTCATACCCATCGTCGTACCAATCCTCGTCCTGCGGATGCGGACGACGGCCGAACTCGTGGTGCGCCTGGGACGTCATGGTCGTGCGAGTTGCTGCCGGTCTGCGGATTTTCTCCGCCGCCGCTACTCTAGGTCACTCACCGTGAAACAGAGCCTAACCAGGGTGCTTAAGCGAGCCTGAAGGCACGGGCCCGCTTCCGGGCGTCCTCAGGCGGAGAGCGCCCGGTTCACGGTGGCACGCAGGTCCGCCAGCGAGAAAGGTTTCGTCAGCACGTCCGTGACGATGGCGTCGAGGCCGCGGGCGCGTTCGCGCTGGTCGGCGAAACCCGTCATCAGCAGGATGGTCAGGTCGGGGAAGTCGCGCTTGGCCGCGAGAGCCAGGGCGATGCCGTCCATCAGCGGCATGCGGATGTCGGTGAGCATGAGGTCGAAGGCGCCGTCGGCCTCGTTCAGTCGGTCGAGTCCGTCGCTGCCGTCGATCGCCGTGACGACGGCGTGGCCGTCGATCTCCAGGCCCCGCTTCAGGAAGCCCCGGACCGTCTCTTCGTCATCCACGAGCAGGATGCGCGCCATGTCAGTTCGCTGTCGTCCTGTCGCGAGGCACGCCCGATCGGCGCTGGCTCGAAGTCAACGGGGATGCACCGCGGGCCCTTCAGGATGCGCCCTGGCGGGCCATCGCGGAAGGGAATCCTGCAAGATCCGGTCCGTAGCTGAAAATACCGCGCTTGTGCAGCGGTTCCCTCCAGACGCACCCACGTTCATTCGCCGTCGAACAGGTCGGGATCGGTGTTGTCGAAATCCACCAGTCCGACGAAGGGCAGTTGGCGGAAGGCGTGGGCCGCATCCATGCCGTAGCCCACCACGAACACGTCCGGGCAGGTGAAGCCGACGAAATCCGCGTCAATCGTCACGGCCCGCTTGCCGGGCTTCTCCAGGAGCACTGCGGTCATCACCCGGCGGGCGCCGCGGGCCATCAGCAGGTCCTTGGCGAAGACGAGGGTGCGGCCCGATTCCAGGATATCGTCCACGAGGAGCACGTCGCGGCCCCGCACCTCGCTCTGCACGTCGCGTAGGATCTCGACCTGCCCCGACGAGACCGTGCCGGTGCGATAGCTCGACAGATGGACGAACTCGACATGCGGAGCGAGCCCGACATGGTGCAGCGCGCGCAGCAGGTCGGCGGCGAACATGAAGCTGCCCTTGAGCACCGCAACAACCAGCAGGTTCTCGGGCTTGGCAGCCACGATCGCCTCAGCGATCTCCGCGTTGCGCCGGGCGATGGCAGTTTCGTCGAACAGGACGCGGACGCGTCGAGAGGCTTCGGTCATGCCCCCGTTAGACCATCTTTTCGCGGACGCTTCCACGGGTGTGCCCGGCAAAAGCACCGCGGCGCATTAGGGCCGGACGGATTTTCCCGTCGCGGATGCCGGTTTCGGCACGGACGGCTCGGCGGCGAACCGGATCTGCAGCCCGTGGCCATCCGCGGGCGGGTCGGTGAGGCTCGCATGGAAGCGGGCGCGCTCGCCCTGCCCGAGGGCGGCGCGGGGCGGCGCGACGGCGAAGCTGCGCACGACACGGCCCGCGGCATCGAGAACCGCGACTGTGAGCGGCGGTACCGGCGCCGTCTCGCGGGCGAGCCCGACGAGGTCGCCCTCCAGCACCAGTTCGGCCGCGCGTCCATCCTGGGCCGGGGTGCGGAACGCCACCACATCGCGGATCTCCAGCCCGCGCAGGTTCACGGGCAGGCCGATGCCGGCGTAGAGCGCGGCGCTCTGCGGCAGCGCCTGCACCACGGCCGTGCGGGCGAGGCAGGCGAGCGGCAGCACGGCGGCGAGTACCAATCCGGCAGCGAGCGCGGGAGACAGGCGCGGCAGCCCGCGCCGCCCTGCCTTGCGCGGCCTGCTCGATCGGCGCCGCGTCTTCGGCGGCTCGGGCGGTACGTTCTCGACGACATCTGCACCGACCGCCTCCCGCACCGCGGCCGAGGCCTCCTGCCAGTCGGCGGCCGAGGGCTCGGCGGCCTCGGCCTCGGCGAGTTCCTCGGCATGCGCGGCCAGCACTTCGGCCGGGCTGATGAACCAGGTTTCGCGGCAGGCGGCGCAGCGGACCGAGCGCCCCTCCATGCCGACCCGGCCGGTCTCGACCCGGTAGCTGCTGGCGCAGGTGGGACAGGTGATCAGCATCGGCCGGAACTCACGCGGGCACTTGGGCGGCGTGCCAGAGCGCGGCACGAAACGCTTAACCCAGTGTCAGCGAACGCGGTTAAGCTCCGGTGAAGCGGAGCGGACTTGAAAACGCCGCCTCGGGATTCCATCCCGGGCCGGAACTCCCGAAACCGGCGTCCCGCGAGGTTGCGCAGCTTTGAAGACGGCAAGCCTGCTCTCCGGCGCCGAGGCGCCGGTGGTCCAGTTCGAGAATGTCGGCATGCGCTACGGCCTGGGGCCGGAGGTGCTCTCCGACGTGAGCTTCAAGATCGCGCCGCATTCCTTCCAGTTCCTGACAGGGCCCTCGGGTGCGGGCAAGACCACGTTGCTGCGGCTGATCCTGCTCTCGGTCCGGCCGACGCGCGGGCTGGTCTCGGTCTTCGGCGAGGAGGTCAGCGGCATCTCCAGCGGCGCGCTCACGGGCCTGCGCCGTCGCATGGGCGTGGTGTTCCAGGATTTCCGGCTTCTCGACCACCTCACCACCTACGAGAACGTGGCGCTGCCCCTGCGCGTCCAGGGCCGGGCCGAGACGAGTTACCGGGCGGAGGTCGTCGAGCTGCTGCGCTGGGTGGGCCTCGGCGAGCGCATGCACGCCCTGCCCCCGCTGCTGTCGGGCGGCGAGAAGCAGCGCGCGGCCATCGCCCGCGCCCTGATCGGCCGGCCGGACCTCCTCCTCGCCGACGAGCCGACCGGCAACGTCGACCCGGGCCTCGGGCGGCGGCTGCTGCGCCTGTTCCTTGAGTTGAACAAGCTCGGCACCTCGGTGATCATCGCGACCCACGATTACGGCATCATGGACACCGTATCGGCGCGCCGCATGGTGCTGGGCGACGGGCGGCTGCGGATCGAGGAATGAGCGTGGACCGCAACACTCCCGGCAAACCCTCCGGCCAGCCTGCTACGGCGGACGCGGAGCGCCGTTCCCCGGAGCGGACGCCCGTCCGCCCCGCTCCGGGCGCGGCCGAGGCGCTGCCAGCGACGCTCCGGCGCAATGCCCCCCTGGTGCCGACCGACACGGCGGCGAGCCGCTCGCTGGCCGCCGTCATCGCCATCCTGACCTTCCTGGCGGCGCTCTGCGCGGGCGCGGCCGAGATGGTTTCGGCAAGCGCAAACCAGTGGCAGGGAAGCGTCGCCCAGGAGGTGACGATCCAGGTCCGCCCGAGTCCCGGCCGCGACGTCGAGGCCGACCTCGCGCGCGCGGAGAGCCTCGCCAAGGCCGAGCCCGGCATCGCGGCGACCCGGGTCTTCTCGAAGCAGGAGGCCGAGCGCCTGCTGGAGCCCTGGCTCGGCAGCGGGCTCGATCTCGGCGACCTGCCGGTGCCGCGCCTCATCACCCTGACGCTCGGCACGCCCGCGCCCGACCTGAAGCACCTGCGGGCCGGCCTCGGCGAGGCGCTGCCGGGCGTCGCCAGCCTCGACGACCACGTGCTCTGGCTGCAGCGGCTCTCCACCATGGCCAACACCTTCGTGGGGGCGGGCGTGGGCGTCGTCGCGCTGGTGCTGGTCGCGACGGGCCTCGCGGTCGCCTTCGCGACCCGGGGCGCGATGGCCGGCAATCGCGAGGTGGTGGAGGTGCTGCACTTCGTAGGCGCCGACGACGACTACATCGCCCGGGCCTTCCAGCGCCGCTTCTTCGGCCTCGGGCTACGCGGCGGCGCGATCGGGGCGGGCCTCGCCGTCCTGGCCTTCTGGCTCGCCGGGCTGCTGGCCCGCGCCTGGAGCTCGGGTCCGGCCGGCGAGGAGATCGAGGCCCTGTTCGGCGCCTTCCACATCGGCTGGCGCGGCTACGCGGCGGTGCTCGCCATCGGCATCATCGCCTCGCTGGTGACGGGCGTGGTCTCGCGGCTGACGGTGCGGCGCTTCCTGGCCTGAGCCCACTTACCGTCGGGATACCCGCGGGATGAGGCCGGGAACCCGCGCGTTAACCATTCGTCAACCACTGGGGCGCGCAATGGCCCCGGGGCATCCTGTCCTCCCCCGGGGACGCGCCTCCGCATCGCCGCAATCGGGGTTATCCTGCCGGAGAATGTTCACGCGTATGCCGTGCGCTTCCGAACCGAACGCGGGCGAGCCCTTCGGCTGGCGCTGGGACACGGCGCGCTCCGCGCGGACGGCCGAGCCGGTCGCCGTGGCACCGCGCCGGAAGACCCGCCTGCGCCGCCTCGGCCTCGCGCTGCTGGCCGGGTCGGGCCTCGGCGGCGCGGCGCTCGGCCTCGGCTTCCTCGGCTTCATCGACGGGCTCGCCCGGATGGAGCGCGTGCCGGCCGACCGAGCCGACGGGATCGTGGTCCTGACCGGGGGCGCCCAGCGCATCGGCGACGCGATCGATCTCCTCGCCAACGGCTACGGGCGGCGCCTGCTGATCACCGGGGTGAACGAGCGCACCAGCCGCGACGAGATCGCCCGGCTCAACCCGAGCCAGCGCGACCTGATCGCCTGCTGCGTCGATCTCGACTACCGGGCGCGCAACACGATCGGCAACGCCATCGAGACCCGCCGCTGGATGCGGCGGCACCGGTTCAGCACGGTCGCGGTGGTGACCTCGAACTATCACATGCCGCGCACGCTGATCGAACTCGACCACGTGCTGGAGGGGGCTGACCACGTGATCCCGCATCCCGTGGTCGCGGACGGTTTCGATGCCGGGCGCTGGTGGCAATGCGCGGGCACCGCGCGGCTGCTCGCGGCCGAGTACGCGAAGTTCCTGGTGGCGTGGCTGCGGACCCGCTTCGAGGACGACCCCGAACAGTCCCGCGCCGCGATCCTGATCGGCCGCGGCAAGCCGGTGAAGATGGTGGCCGAGCCGCTGCCGCCGGGCACCATCCGGGTCACGGTCGAACCGCGGCTCTGATCTCCGCGCGCCCGGTCAGTCCCGCCCCGCGTGCCAGTCCCGCAGAGCCGCCAGCGTCACCACCCCCCCCGGCCACGCCACGCCGGCGAGGTGGCGGTGCGGCTGGCCCGGTTCGCCGAGATCGGACAGGGCCGAGAAGGCGCCGTCGAGCGGGTGCCCCTCCGTGTACTGGCTGCGCGTCGCCAGCACCGGCAGTCCGGCATCCAGCGCCGAGCGAATGCCGGCCGCCGAATCCTCGAAGGCTACTGCCTCGGAGGGCGCGACGCCCAGGCGCTCCAGCGCCAGGGTGAACACGTCCGGCGCCGGCTTCTTGCGCGCTGCCTCGTCGCCCGCCGCGATCACGCCGAAGGGCTGCTCGCCGCCGGGAAAATTGACCGCGATCAGGCGGTCGACGTTCGGCCGGCTCGTCGTGGTGGCCACCGCGACCCGCACGCCGGCCTCCCGCGCCTCCGCGATCAGCCGGCGGATGCCGGGCCGCAGCCCGAGGCCGCCCGCCGACACCAGCTCGCCGTAGAGCCGGGTCTTGAGGCCGTGGATCTCGGGCGCGCGGGCGTGGAGCGCGGCGGCCTCGCCCGGGTGCTCGGTGTCGATGAAGTGGGCGAGCCGCTCCTTGCCGCCCATCACCGCGAGGAGGTCGCGGTAGGTCGCGGGCGACCAGAGCCAGGGCAGGCCGAGTTCAGCGAAGGCGCGGTTGAAGGCCTGCCGGTGCAGGTCCTCGGTCTCGGCGAGCGTGCCGTCGACGTCGAAGATCAGCGCTCTCAGCATGCGAGCGGGCCGGTGCCGGCGGCCGCCTCGGCGCCCGCACGGATCGCGGCGATCCGCTCGGCGTAGGACGCGGGGCCGTCCTTGAACACCGCATTGCCGGCCACGAACACGTCGGCGCCCGCCCGCGCCGCCGCCTCGACGGTCCGCGCGTCAATGCCGCCGTCGACCTGGATCCGGATGTCGCGGCCCGCGATCAGGGTGCGGACCCGCGAGACGGTCTCCAGCGCGCTGGGCAAGAAGCTCTGGCCGCCGAAGCCCGGGTTGACCGTCATCACCAGCACGAGGTCGACCACATCGAGGAGCGGCTCGACCACAGCGGCCGGCGTGCCGGGGTTGAGCGCCACGCCGGCACGCTTGCCGAGTGCCCGGATGGTCTGGAGCGAGCGGTGGATGTGCGGCCCCGCCTCGACATGGACCGTGATGCCGTCCGACCCGGCCTCCGCGAAGGCGGCGAGATAGGGGTCGGCCGGCGCGATCATCAAGTGCACGTCGAAGAACTTGTCCGTGTGGCGACGCAGCGCCTTCACCACCGGCGGCCCGAAGGTGATGTTGGGCACGAAATGTCCGTCCATCACGTCGAGATGGATCCAGTCGCCCCCGGCCTCGGCCACCGCCCGCGTCTCCTCGCCGAGCTTCGAGAAGTCCGCCGAGAGGATCGAGGGCGCGATGAGGGGCGGGCGGGTGGTCATGGGAAAAGGCCTTTCGGGAGGTGTCAGATAGGGCTCGGCCGGGGCGCCGGCATCGACCCGCGCGGAATCGGCGCCGGGAGAGCCGGTTCCGGCCGTCAGGCCAGCCGCCGGCGGCGCTCGACGAGTTGCATGATGATCGGCGTCAGGATGAGCTGCATGGCCAGATCCAGCTTGCCGCCCGGGATCACGATGGAGTTCGCCCGGCTCATGAAGCTGTCGTGGATCATCGAGACGAGGTACGAGAAGTCGATGCCTTTCGGGTCCTTGAAGCGGATCACCACCATCGATTCGTCCGCGGTCGGGATCCAGCGGGCGATGAAGGGGTTCGAGGTGTCGACCGTCGGCACCCGCTGGAAGTTGATGTCCGTCCACGAGAATTGCGGGCAGATCGTCTGCACGTAGTCGGGCATCCGCCTGAGGATCACGTCGGTGACGGCCTCGGTCGAGTAGCCGCGGAACGAGCGGTCCCGGTGCAGTTTCTGGATCCATTCGAGGTTGATCACCGGCACGACGCCGATCTTCAGGTCGGCGTAGCGGGCGATGTCGACGTTCGCGTCGACCACGCAGCCGTGAAGCCCCTCGTAGAACAGCAGGTCCGAGCCCGCCGGGAACTCTTCCCAGGGCGAGAAGGTGCCCTCGGGCACGCCATAGCGGGCTGCGTCGCCGGCATCGTGCACGTAGTGCCGGGTGCGCCCGCGCCCGGATTCGCCGTAGCTGCGGAACACCGCCTCCAGCTCCGGCAGCAGGTTGGCGCGCGGCGCGAAGTGGCTGAGCGTCGGCTCGCGCGCCATCATCGCCCGCATGGTCTCGCGGTCGAAGGCGTGGAAGCCATCGCCCTGGATATAGACCGCGCTGACATCCTCGCGCCGGAAGATCTGCTCGAAGGTGTTGCGGACCGAGGTGGTGCCGGCCCCCGAGGAGCCGGTCACCGATATGATGGGATGGCGTGCCGACATCTTTGCCCGGGCGGCGCCCCTAGCTGCGCATCAGGCCGCGCTGGCCGAAGAGCGGCGAGCGCCCGGCGGCGTGGTTGCGCCCGTCATAGTACTTGGCCACGCACGCGACTTCCTCGGTCGAGCCGAAGACCAGCGGCACGCGCTCGTGGATGCCGGCGGCCTCGATGTCGAGGATGCGGCGCTCGCCGTCCGTCGCGCCCGCACCCGCCTGCTCCATCAGCATGGCGATGGGCGCGGCCTCGTAGAGCAGGCGCAGGCGGCCCTGCGCGTAGCCCTTGCGCTGGTCGCCCGGGTACAGGAACACGCCGCCGCGCATCAGCACGCGCTGCGCGTCCGCCACGAGCGAGCCCAGCCAGCGCATGTTGTAGTCCTTGTCGCGCGGGCCCTCGGCGCCGCGCAGGCAATCCTCGATGAAGGCCTTGATCGGCCCTTCCCAGTGCCGGGCATTCGAGGCGTTGATCGCGTACTCCTTCGCCGCGGCGGGCACGTCGAGGGCGGCGTGCGTCAGGCGGAAGGCGCGCTCGGCCCGGTCCAGCACGTAGACCTGCGTGCCCTCGCCGAGCGTCAGGACCAGGGCGGTGGCCGGGCCGTAGGTGACGAAGCCGGCGGCGAGCTGCACCGTGCCGGGCGTCGTGAACGAGGCGATCGGGTTGCCCGCATCCTGCACCGCGGGGCGGATGCCGAAGATGGTGCCGACCGCCATGTTGACGCCGATGTTCGACGAGCCGTCCAGCGGGTCGATCGCCACGGCCAGCGGTGCGCCGGGGTTGAGGCGCATCACGTCGTCGGCCTCCTCGGAGGCGACCTCGGCCACGGGCGCGGCCTGCAGTGCTTCGGTGACGCGCTGGTGGGCGATCACATCGAGCGCCTTCTGCACGTCGCCGTCGCTGTTCTGCGAGCCCGCCGCCGCGAGGTCTCCGCCGAGCGCGCCGCGCCCGATCACCTCGCTGATCGTGATGGCCGCGCCCGCGATGGCCGCGACCACCGCCGCCGTGTCCTGCAGCGCAGGGTTGTGCGAGACCGCCCGCGCGAGGCACGCGTCGAGATGCGCTCCGACCTCAAGAGACCCGTCCGCCATCGCTCTCGCCCTCGAATCGTCTGTCGTCCCGGCCGGGAGAAACCCGGCATGAGGCGAAAGCCTCTACCCGCAGCCGCGCCCGGATGATACCGCGCGCCCGCCCCCCATCGCCAGAGGCCGGGGACGGGGCCGCTCAAGAATTCTAAAATATCTTGCGGCCGCCTACAAAAAAACTAGAACAAGCGTCTATGCGCAACCTGTCCTTGAAGCAGCTCCAGGCGGTCGCCGCCGTCGCCAAGCTCGGCACGATGACGCGCGCCGCCCAGGAACTCAACGTCACCTCGGCGGCGCTCTACGCCCGCATCCGCCAGCTTGAGGAGGAGGCCGGCCTCCTCCTGTTCGACCGGACGCCGAACGGCCTGAAGCCGACGGATGCCGGGCGCGAGATGCTCTGGGCGATCGACAGCATCAACACGGTCCTGGAGACCTGCGCCGACCGCCTGCGCACCCTGAAGGGGGGTGCCGGGGGGCGCGTCGCGATGGGCGTCGTCTCGACCGCCAAGTACTTCACCCCGCGGGCGATCGCGGGCTTCGTCGAGACCCATCCGGGCGTCGAGATCAACCTCTCGGTCGGCAACCGCGGCGAGACGGTCGAGGCCCTGCGCAACTACGAGATCGACTTCGCCATCATGGGCCGGCCGCCGCGCGACTTCGCGATCGAGGCCGAGAAGCTCGGGCCGCACCCGCTGGTGCTGATCGCCGCGCCGAGCAACCCGCTGGCCGGCCGCCGCAACATCCCGCGCGAGGAACTGGCCGACCAGCCCTTCTTCGTGCGCGAGGACGGCTCGGGCACCCGCACCGTGTTCGAGGAATTCATCAGCGGCATCATCATCCGGCGGGCCAAGCTTGGCATCGACACCGGCTCGAACGAGACGATCAAGCAGGCGGTGATGGCGGGCCTCGGCATCGCGCTGCTGTCCGCCCACACCGTGGCGGCGGAGGTCGAGAGCGGGCGCATCGTGCTCCTCGACGTCGAGGGCCTGCCGATCCGGCGCGACTGGTACGTGGTGCGCCGCGCCGACAAGGTGCTGGGCCCGGCTGCCTCCGCCTTCTGGGACTATCTCTCCCGCGACGGCGCGCGTTGCCTGCCACGGCTCGACGCCGTGCGGGCGATGACCGCCGGGGCCGCACCGTGAGCGAGGCGGACGTCGCCGGCATCGTCGTCCTGGGGGCGGGACAGGCCGGGTTCCAGGCGGCCGCCTCCTTGCGCGAGGCGGGCTTTGCCGGAACTCTCACCCTCGTGGGGGACGAGACCGCCCTGCCCTACCAGCGCCCGCCCCTGTCTAAGGCGTATCTGGCCGGCAAGACCGAGGCGGACGGGCTGGCGTTGCGCCCCGCCGCCTATCTCGACGCGCACCGCATCGCCTTTCGGCCTGGTCTCGTCGCCGAGGCCATCGACCGCGATGGGCGGCGGCTCCTGACCGCGGGCGGCCCGATTCCCTACGATCACCTCGTGATCGCCACGGGCGCGCGCAACCGGCCGCTTCCGGTTCCGGGCGCGGACCTCGCGGGCGTGCACCAGCTCCGCGGGCTCGCGGACGCGGACGCGCTCAAGACCGCCCTCGAAGCCTGCCGCGCCGCCGTCGTGGTCGGCGCGGGCTTCATCGGGCTCGAATTCGCCGCGGTCGCCGCCGCGCGGGGCGTGGCCGTCACGGTCATCGAGCTGGCCGAGCGGCCGATGGCCCGCGCGGTCTCGCCCGAGACCGCCGCCTTCTTCCGGAACGCCCACGAGGCCTCGGGCGTGCGCTTCCGCTTCGGGGCCGGCCTCGCGGCGGTCGAGGGGCGGAACGGCCGCGTTTCGGGCGTCGTGCTCGCCGACGGCACGGCACTGGCCGCCGACCTCGTGCTCGTGGGCATCGGCGTGCTGCCGAACCAGGAGATCGCCGCGCAGGCCGGCCTCGGCGTTGGAGACGGCATCCGCGTCGACGCCTTCCTGGCAACCGACGATCCTGCGGTCTCCGCCATCGGCGACTGCGCCCGCTTCCCGACCCGCTTCGCCCAGGGCCTCGCGGCGGACGGCACGGTGCGGATCGAGTCCGTGCAGAACGCGATCGACCAGGGTCGCTGCCTCGCCGCCCGCCTCACGGGGCGGCCCGCCGCCTACGCCGCGGTGCCGTGGTTCTGGAGCGACCAGGGCCCGCACAAGCTCCAGATCGCCGGCCTCGGCGCGCCGGGCGACGCGGGGGTGCGGCGCGGCACGGAGGCCGCCTTCTCGGTCTTCCGCTTCCGCGACGGCCGGCTCAGCGCGGTGGAATCGGTCAACCGGGCCGGCGATCATATGGTGGCCCGGCGTCTTCTCGCTGCCGGCACCTCGCTCACCCCCGAGCAGGCGGCCGACCCGGCGTTCGACCTGAAGGCGCTCGCGGTCCGCGCCTGAGGGTGCTCGGTTTTCACGTGAAATAAACCGTGTCGGCGATCCAAGGCCGAACGCTGTCGCGGCGCAACAGCTGTGCCCCGAATGCCTCGGTCACCGAAGACCGTGATTGACCTGTCGAACCCGAACGCTCAAGCTTCGTTGAGGGCTGGGACATGTTCGAGAGCGGGTCCGGGACAAGGGTCATGACGCGCCGATTCACAGTTTTCCGCAGCCTCCTCGCCCTCGGGGTCGCGGCGCAGGTGGCCGCCTGCTCCTCGCTGCCGCGCACCGCCTACACGGCCTCGCAGGCCGCGGTCGCGACCGTGCCGAACATTCCGGATGCCCGGATCTACTCGGACGCCGCGGTCGAGACCTTCGCGGCGCTGGCCGCGCCGAAGGCGAAGAGCCGGAGCTTCAGCTATCTCGCCCTCTCGGGCGGTGGCGGCGACGGCGCTTACGGGGCGGGCGTGCTCAACGGCTGGACCGCCTCGGGCACGCGGCCCGAGTTCAACATGGTCTCGGGCGTGAGCACCGGCGCGCTGATCGCGCCCTTCGCCTTCCTGGGACCGGCCTATGACGCCTACCTCACCGAGTTCTACACCAGCGGCGTCGCCGAGACCCTGGTCCAGTCGCCCAACATCACCAACGTGCTGTTTGGCTCCGGCCTCTTCGGCGACGGGCGCCTGCGCAACCTGATCGGCCGCTACGTCAACGCGGATCTGCTCCGCGCGGTGGCCGAGGAGCATGCCAAGGGCCGGCGCCTGCTGGTGGTGACGGCCAACCTCGACTCGCAGCGCGCCGTGATCTGGAACATGGGCGCGATCGCGGCGAGCGGCGCCCCGAATGCCGTCGATCTGTTCCGCGACGTGCTCACCGCCTCGGCCAGCATCCCGGCCGTGTTCCCGCCCCAGCTCATCGACGTGCAGGCGGGGCCGTCCGCCTTCCAGGAGCTGCACGTGGACGGCTCCGTGGTCACCCCGGTCTTCACCCTGCCGCAGTCGCTGCTGGTGCAGGAGGGACGGCTGCGCAAGGCCGGCAAGGCCGACATCTACGTCGTGATCAACGGCCGGCTGGAGCCCGAATTCGATGTCACGCGCAACAATACTCTGGCGATCGTCGAGCGCTCCTTCACCACGGCGAGCCGTGCCCGCAGCCGTGCCACGCTGACGGCGACCTACGCCTTCGCCAAGACGAACGGGATCGGCTTCAATCTCACCTACATCGACGAGGCCGCACCCAACACATCGACGGCGCGCGGCTTCGACACGGGCTACATGCGGGCGCTCTACAACGCCGGCTACGAGAAGGGCCGCACCGGCCGCTTCTGGGAGCACAGCGTGCCGGCCGCGCCCATCCTGAAGGCCGTGGCGGCGGAGACGGCGCGCTGAAGCGCCGCCCTCCGCTCGCAAATTGGGCTCCCGCCCCCTAGATCGGGAGAGAGCGACCGAGACGAGGAGCGGATCACGCGATGAGCGAGAGCGCAGGCGACGGCCCGAACGCGGCCCCCACGGGACCCGGCACGGCGGGATCCAAGGGCCGCAAGACCGCCCAGAAGGCGGGCGCCCGGAGCGGGCCTGAGGCCGCCCCCGAGACCCCGAAGCTGCCGCCGCGCGAGGCCGCCGTCGAGGCGCTGATGCGGCTCGCCGCGGAGCAGCCCTGGAACGACATCGAGATCGGCGACATCGCCCGGGAGGCGGGGCTGACGCTGGCCGAGCTGCGCGAGCTCTACCCCTCGAAGGGCGCTGTGCTGGGCGGCCTCACCCGCATCATCGACCGCAAGGTCCTGGCCGAGGACACAGCGGACCTCGCCGACGAGCCGACGCGCGAGCGCCTGTTCGACGTGCTGATGCGGCGCCTCGACGCGATGACCCCCTACAAGCCGGCCCTGCGCCGGATCTCCTACGCGCTGCGCGGCGACCCGCTCACCATGCTGGCGCTGAACGGCGTGATGCTGAACTCCCACCGCTACATGCTGGCGGCGGCGGGCATCGACACCGAGGGGCCGCTCGGCCGGGTGAAGCTGCAGGGCGTGGTCATCGCCTTCGCGCGCGTGACCGAGACGTGGCTGGAGGACGACGACCCGGCCCTCGCCCGCACCATGGCGCGGCTCGACCGCGAGATCCGCAGCGGCGAGCGCTTCATGGAGCGGGCCGAGGACGTGCGCCGGCTGACTGCCCCGCTGCGGGCGCTCGGCCGCGCCGTTCTGGAGCGCCGGGAGCGCCGCCGCGAGCGCCCGCGCGACGACGAGACCGATTCCGATCCGGCCGCGGCGATCTGACGGGTCCTTCCGGCCGGGCGGGGGCGCTGGTCGAGCGGCGCCCTTGTCCGCCTTGGTGGGGGGTGGTACCGGCGAAATACCACCGCATTTCAAGATCCTCGCCGAAAAGACCGCAGCCGATGCCGAGCCCCACCGTCCGCCTCCACCGGGGCGACCTGCCCGAGGGCTATGCGCCGGGCACGGCCATCGCCATCGACACCGAGACGCTCGGCCTCAACCCGCACCGGGACCGGCTCTGCGTCGTGCAGATCTCGACCGGCGACGGCACGGCGGACGTCGTGCAGATCCCGCTCGACGGACCGGATCCGGTGAACCTGAAGCGGGTGCTGGCCGACCCGCAGGTGCTCAAGATCTTCCACTTCGCCCGCTTCGACCTCGCGGTGCTCTACCGTCGCCTCGGCGTGATGCCGGCGCCGGTCTACTGCACCAAGATCGCCTCGAAGCTCGCCCGCACCTACACCGACCGGCACGGGCTGAAGGACGTGGTGCGCGAGCTCGTGGGGGTCGATCTCTCGAAGCAGCAGCAATCCTCCGACTGGGGTGCCGAGACCCTGAGCCAGGCCCAGCTCGACTACGCGGCTTCCGACGTGCTGCACCTCCATGCCGCCCGCGCCCGGCTCGACCAGATGCTCGCCCGCGAGGGCCGCAGCGATCTCGCCGCGTCCTGCTTCGCCTTCCTGCCGACCCGCGCCCGGCTCGACCTCGACGGCTGGCCCGAGACCGACATCTTCGCACACGCCTGAGCCCGCCGGATCCGCGTGCCGGGGCGCACATCCCGGTACGGGGCGCGCCCTCGGCACTCTGCCGCGCTGGCCGCCAAACGTGCGCTATGGTTGAAGTTTCGGAAACGCTTGAGCCATAACTTCGCCATCGCCCGGGCGCATCCGGCGGCGGGCTCACGGGCGCAGCCCTTCCACGCATTCGCGTCCTCGGGGCGCGCCGCACGGACAGGTCCATGCAGGTGGTCGACGCGATCGGGACGAACGGGGCCGGCGGCAACGCCCGGCGCGCGCGCGCGCATGCCCGCGCCCACCGGCACAGCGCCCAGGTCCGCACGCTCCGGCGGGTGATCCCGGTGGTCGCGGCAGGCGCCGTGATCGCCGTGGCCGCCCTGGTGTTCAATCCCTTCGGCGCCGTGGTCCCGAACGTCAGCGTCGGCCCTGTCACCCTCTCGGGGTCCAAGGTGCGGATGGACAATCCGCGCCTCTCGGGCTTCCGCAAGGGCGACCGCGGCTACGAGGTCACGGCGGCGGCGGCGCTCCAGGACATGCGCAAGCCCAGCCTGATCGAGCTCGAGACCATGCGGGGCCATATCGCGACCGACGACAAAGGCGGCCTCGCCCGCCTGGAGGCCGCGACCGGCCTGTTCGACACCGCCCGCGAATCGCTCGACCTCGAGCGCGACATCCGGATCTGGACCGACAAGGGCGAGGAGGCGCGCCTGAAATCGGCGTCCGTGAACTTCAAGGCCGGGAGCGTCTCCTCGAAGGAGGCGGTCACCGTCACGGTGCCGAGCGGCTCGGTCGTAGCCGACAGCCTCGACGTGGTCGAGAACGGCCGCGTCATCTCGTTCATCGGCAATGTCCGCACCGTGTTCCACGGTGAGGACAAGGCGGCCAAGGCGGCGCAGCGGCGACCCGCCGACGCGCCGGGCCCGACGGTCGACGGCGACACCCTGCGGATGATGACCTCGGCGGCCGGGCCGCAGGACGGCCGGCCATGAAACCTCTTCCCCTCCTTCTCCTCGCCGCGACCCTGCTGGCAGGCCCGGCGCTCGCCCAGAAGGAGGCCGCCTCCCCGCTCGGCGGCTTCGGCGGCAGCGGCAAGGAGCCGATCAAGATCGACGCCGACCGGCTCGACGTGTTCGACCGAGAGAACAAGGCGATCTTCGCGGGCAACGTGGTGGCGGTGCAGGGCGACAGCACCATCCGCTGCTCGACGATGACCGTGCACTACAAGCGCGGGAAGGAGAAGGGCGCCGAGAAGCCGGCCGAGGGCGAGGCGCGCGCCACGCCCGAGAACGGCATCCAGAAGGTCGAGTGCGCCGGGCCGGTGACGGTGGTGCAGAAGGATCAGGTCGCCACCGGCGACAGCGCCGTGTTCGATCAGGCGGCCAAGCGCATCGTGCTCACCGGCAACGTCGTGCTGAGCCAGTGCCAGAACGTCACCCGCGGCTCGCGCCTCGTCTACGACATGAACACCGGCCGGGCGAACATGGACCCGGTGGCGGGTGGACGCGTCTCGGCCATGTTCGTGCCGGGCGAGAAGACCGAGGCGAAAGGCGCCGGCTCCAAGGGCTGTGCCCAGCCGGCCATTGCCAAGCCGGCGAAGGCGGGTGAGCCGGACGCAACCAGGGCGCGGGCCCAGGCCAATTGAGCGAGGCCGTGTCGTTCGACCCCGGCGCGGCGCCGCCGAGCGCGCTATCGGGTGCGCCACCGAGCGCGACGCCGAGTGCCCCGTCGCGCGCGCCGACACGGCGCCCCTCTCTGCTCGGGCGGCTGTTCGGCCGCGCGCGTGCCGCCGAGGCCGCGCCGGAGCCCGTCGAGGGCGGCCCCGGCATCCTCAGCGTGCGCGGCCTGCGCAAGAGCTACGGCGCCCGCACCGTGGTACACGAGGCCGGGCTGACCGTGTGCACCGGCGAGGCAGTGGGGCTGCTCGGCCCCAACGGCGCCGGCAAGACCACGATCTTCTACATGATCACTGGGCTGGTCACGGCCGACCGTGGCCACATCACCCTCGACGGCCTGCCGATCACCCAGCTTCCGATGTACCAGCGGGCGCGGCTCGGCATCGGCTACCTCCCGCAGGAGGCCTCGATCTTCCGCGGCCTCTCGGTCGAGGACAACATCCGGGCCGTGCTGGAGGTGGCCGAGCCCGACCGCAAGGAGCGGGAGCGCAAGCTCGAATCCCTGCTGGAGGAGTTCGACATCGCGCGCCTGCGCAAGTCGCCCTCGATCGCTCTCTCGGGCGGCGAGCGGCGCCGCTGCGAGATCGCGCGCGCGCTCGCCTCCTCGCCGACCTTCATGCTGCTCGACGAGCCCTTCGCGGGCATCGATCCGATCGCGGTGGGCGACATTCAGGACTTGGTGAAACATTTGAAGCAGCGCGGCCTCGGCGTGCTGATCACAGACCACAATGTCCGCGAGACGCTAGGTCTGATCGACCGCGCCTACATCGCGCATTCGGGCCGCATCCTTACCGAAGGCACGCCCGAGGAGATCGTCGCGAATCCGGACGCGCGCCGGCTCTATCTCGGCGAGGATTTTCGGCTCTGAGGCTCGGCCCGGCCTCGCGACAGGTCGTCCGGATGTGATGCGCCTCTGCGCTCGGCGGATTGCGCACAAATCTTCTCTTAAGCGATGCTGGGAAAGATGCCGGGCCTGATCCGGCCCGCAGCGTGGTGGCGGAAAACACGATCGCGCGCTTTGACGCGCGGGCCGGAAGCCGCTAGACATAACAAAAGCAAGAAGCAAGAATCGTGCCGGCACGGCGCGAGCCCGGGGCTGGGCTGTCTTCTCGAACAGGCAGGGCGTCGCATGAGTCTGCTGCAACGGCTGGAGATGCGCCAGGGCCAAGCCCTGGTGATGACGCCACAGCTTCTGCAGGCGATCAAGCTGCTCCAGCTCTCGCAGCTCGATCTCGCCGCCTATGTGGAGACCGAGCTGGAGCGGAATCCGCTTCTGGAACGCGCCGAGACCAGTCCTGCCGAGGGGGCATCCGCCGAGGCCGCCGAGCCTGCTTTCGAGGTGCGCGAGGATTTCGCAGGGGCCGAGGAGGCGTGGTCTGCGCCGGAGCTCGATCCGTCCCGCGGCGAGATCGAGGC
>NZ_BPQM01000078.1 GCF_022179245.1 Methylobacterium gregans | reverse complement strand
GCGCCGCCCGCGAGGCCGGCCAGGACGAGCAGACCGGCGAGGACGAGATCTTGCATGCGGGCAACCCGGGCGACCCCCGCGCGAACCCGCGGGAACCCGCAGCGTGCCGCCGGATCCCTGAAGGCTCCGTCAGCGAAGGCGCTTAACCGGGGCTTGCGGCGATCGGCGAAACCGGCCCGCGCTTCACGGGCCGGTCCCGATGGTGTAGGCGCGGCGGCTTGACCCCGCCCGCGGGGGCCCGCGCATCCGGGGGTCCCAAGGGCACGAACCGACAGCCACCGACCATGCCGAGCCGCATCGACGCCGTTTTCGCCCGCTGCCGCGCGGAGGGACGGGCCGCCCTCGTCACCTACGTGATGGCGGGCGATCCCGACCCCGAGACCTCGCTGAAGGTGCTGGAGGCGCTGCCGAAGGCGGGCGCCGACATCGTCGAGTTCGGCCTGCCCTTCACCGACCCGATGGCGGACGGCCCGGCGATCCAGGCGGCGGGCCTCAGGGCGCTGAAGGGCGGCCAGGGCGTGGCGAAGACGCTGGAGCTCGTCACCCGCTTCCGGGCGGGCAACGCCGACACGCCCGTGATCCTGATGGGCTACTACAACCCGATCCACACCTACGGCGTCGCCCGCTTCCTCGACGACGCGGTGGCGGCCGGCATCGACGGGCTGATCGTGGTCGACCTGCCGCCGGAGGAGGACGACGAGCTCTGCCTGCCGGCGCTGGCCAAGGGGCTGGCCTTCGTCCGGCTCGCCACCCCGACCACCGACGAGGCGCGCCTGCCCGCCGTCCTCGCGAACACCGCGGGTTTCGTCTACTACGTGTCGATCACCGGCATCACCGGCACGGCGACGCCCGATTTCGGCAAGGTCGCGGAGGCGGTGGAGCGCATCGGCCGCCACACCGACCTGCCGGTGGTGGTGGGCTTCGGCGTGAAGACCGGCGCGCACGCGGCCGCCATCGCCAGAAGCGCCGACGGCGTGGTGGTGGGTTCCGCGCTCGTGGACGCGCTCAAGCGCTCGCTCGACGGGGAGGACCGCGCCCAGGCCGGCACCGTCGAGGCGGTGGCCGGGCTCGTGCGGGAGCTCGCCGCGGGCGTGCGCTCCGCCGAGCGGCGCGACCGCTGACCCTGGCGCCCGCAGCCCAGCACCACGATATCGCCCTCCGGACAACGCAAGCACGGGCCGGCATGATGGTAGAGCCGATGAACTGGATCTCGGAGGTCGTGCGCCCCAAGATCAAGACCCTGTTCAAGCGCGAGACCCCGGAGAACCTCTGGGTGAAGTGCCCGGATACCGGCCAGATGGTCTTCCACAAGGAGGTGGAGGCCAACCACTGGGTCATCCCGGGCTCCGAGCACCACCTGAAGATGAGCGCGAGCGCCCGCCTGAAGATGATGTTCGACGAGGGCACGTGGATCGACGTGGCGCTGCCCGAGGTCGCCACCGACCCGCTGAAGTTCCGCGACGAGAAGCGCTACGTCGACCGCCTGAAGGACGCCCGCGCCAAGACCGGCCTGCAGGACGCCTTCAAGATCGGCTTCGGCCGGGTCGGCGGCCTGCCGATGACCGTGGCCGCCCAGGAATTCGGTTTCATGGCGGGCTCGCTCGGCATGGCGGCCGGCGAGGCCTTCGTGCGCGGCGCCGAGACGGCGCTGGAGAAGCGCACCCCCTACGTGCTGTTCGCGGCCTCCGGCGGCGCGCGCATGCAGGAGGGCATCCTCTCGCTGATGCAGATGCCCCGCACCACGGTCGCGGTGCGCCGCCTCAACGCGGCGCGCCTGCCCTACATCGTGGTGCTGACGAACCCGACGACGGGCGGCGTGACCGCCTCCTACGCGATGCTCGGCGACGTGCATCTGGCCGAGCCCGGCGCGCTGATCTGCTTCGCGGGGCCCCGCGTCATCGAGCAGACCATCCGCGAGAAGCTCCCCGACGGCTTTCAGCGGGCCGAGTACCTGCGCGACCACGGCATGGTGGATCAGGTGGTGCACCGCCACCAGCTCAAGGAGACGATCGCCCGGATCTGCGGCCTGCTGATGGACGTGCGCCCGGCGGCGGCCGCACCGGCCCCGGCGTCGACACCCGAGGCCGCCTGAGGCGAAGGCCCGACGATGGATTCCTCCGACGCGCTGATGGCGCGCTTCCTCGCGCTCCACCCCCGCACGATCGACCTGTCGCTCGGGCGCATCCAGCAATTGCTGGCGCGGCTCAACCATCCGGAGCGGCGCCTGCCGCCGGTGATCCACGTGGCCGGCACCAACGGCAAGGGCTCGACGATCGCTTTCATGCGGGCGATTCTGGAGGCCGGCGGCCTGGCCGCCCACGTCTACACCTCGCCCCATCTCGTGCGCTTCCACGAGCGCATCCGCCTCGGCGGGATCGGCGGCGGCAGCTTCGTGCCCGAGGATCGCCTCGCCGATGCCTTCGCGCGCTGCGAGGCGGCCAATGCGGGCGACCCGATCACGGTCTTCGAGATCACCACGGCGGCGGCTCTGCTGCTCTACTCCGAGGCGCCGGCAGACGTGCTCCTCCTGGAGGTCGGGCTCGGCGGGCGGGTGGACGCCACCAACGTGATCGACCGGCCTGCCGCCGCCGTGGTCACGCCGATCGGGCGCGATCACGCGGAATATCTCGGCGATACGGTCGAGGCCGTGGCCGGCGAGAAGGCCGGCATCTTCAAGCGCGGCTGCCCGGCCGTGATCGCCCCGCAGGACTACGCCGAGGCCGACGCCGTGCTCTGCCGGCGCGCCGAGGCCGTGGGGGCCGGGCCGATCCTTGTCGGCAACCAGGACTTCTCGGTGCACGAGGAGCGCGGGCGCCTCGTCTACCAGGACGAGACGGACCTGTTCGACCTGCCCAAGCCGAAGCTGCTGGGGCGTCATCAGTTCACCAATGCCGGCACCGCCATCGCGGCGCTCCGCGCGGCGGGATTCGGCGACATCGGGACCGCCGCGTTCGAGGCGGGTCTGCGCAACGTCGAGTGGCCGGGCCGCCTGCAGCGCCTGAGCCGCGGGCGCCTCGCGGCGCTGGTGCCGGCCGGCTCCGAACTCTGGCTCGACGGCGGCCACAATATCGACGGCGGCCGCATCCTGGCTGCCGCCCTGGCGGAGCTCGGCGAGCGCAGCGACGCGCCCCTCGTCCTCATCGTCGGTCTCCTCGGAACCAAGGACGCGGAGGGCTTCCTGCGTCACTTCGTCGGCCTGTCGCGGGCGCTGATCGCTGTGCCGATCGCCGGCCAGATGGCGGCGCGGCCGGCCGAGGAGGTTGCGCAGATCGCCGAGGGCGTGGGTCTGAACGCCCGGGTGGCGCCCAGCGTCGAGGCGGCCCTGGAGAGTGTCTCCGATATCGCCTTCGAAGCCCCGCCGCGCATCCTGATCTGCGGCTCGCTTTACCTCGCGGGCGCGGTGCTGACTGCCAACGGCACACCGCCGGTCTGAGGCCGGTCCAGGTCCGATCCTGGCCGGGGCCAGCGCGCCCGCCGGCCTCTCGCGGCCGGCCGCCCCGAGGCCAGGGCCTGAAGACCCGACCGCGGGGGCCGCTCAGGCGTGAGAATCCGCAGCATCTTCAGCGCTCAACAGGATTCGGGCCGAGACCGGCGGCCCGACCTGCCCTCAGCCATCGCGCGTCGCACACTCAGAAGTGGCAATCGCGATTTAGAACAACCAAAAACTGTACTGGGCCGCCGAACGACCGCGGCAGCAACTCGGAACCGTCATGTCTTAAGCAAGTGTTGGCCACAGTTCAGCCAGCAGCCCTCCAGCGAGTCCCCAAGCCTGTGGCCGCCGCGCTACATCTTGGCTGTGGAAAATCACATAAGGTGCCTCTCGATCGGGCACAAATGCTGGGGATCACAACAATGAAAAAGCTTGCTACCTCGTTGGCGATGTTCACGGCGCTGACCGCTGCCGCGACTGCCGCCGACCTTCCGCGCCGCGCTCCGCCGCCGGTCTTCACGCCGGTTCCGGTCTTCACCTGGACGGGCTTCTACGCCGGTTTCAACGCCGGTTACGGCTTCGACGCCAGCGACCGTCGCGCCAACAACGGCTTCACGCAGGTCACCGCGGCCGGCGTGCCGGTCGGCGCCAACCCGGTCGTGCAGCTGCCGAACGGCGCCTTCACCACCGCGGGCGTGCTCGGCCCGGTCGGCTCGAGCCTGGCCTACAACAGCGGCAACAACGAAGGCTTCACCGGCGGTGGCCAGATCGGCTACAACTGGCAGCTCACCCCGGGTTCGGGTGTCGTGTTCGGCTTCGAGGCCGACGCGCAGTACCTCGACTTCGGTGGCCGTCGCAGCCGCTTCACCACCAACGCCCTGGCGATCAACCCCGCCTTCGTGCCGGTCGACAGCGTCCTCAGCACGCTCGACTTCTTCGGCACCGTCCGCGGCCGCCTCGGCTACGCCTTCGACCGCGTCCTGTTCTACGGCACCGGCGGTTTCGCCTACGCCACGGGTGACCGCGGCGCCCGCGTCGCCTTCACGAACTTCAACAACCGCAGCGACGACTTCCTCACCGGCTGGGCCGCCGGCGGTGGTGTCGAGTACGCGCTCCCGACCGACTCGTTCCTGAACTTCTTCCGCTCCTCGGCGGTGACGCTCAAGGTCGAAGGTCTGTACGTCCAGTTCGACCGCAACAACCGCAACACGGTCGGCCTGCCGCTCGTCGGCGGCTTCCAGACCGCAAACGGCCTGCTGCCGGTCTTCGCGAACAACGGCGTCCTGCGTCGCGACGACAACTCGTTCGCCGTCGTCCGCGCCGGTCTGAACTACAAGTTCGGCTCGTACTAAGCCGATCCGCCGGAGCCCGGGCCGCGCCCGGGCTCCGAGCCATAAAAAACTGGGTCTTGAAACCGAAAAGCCCGGCCTCGCGGCCGGGCTTTTCTCGTTCGACGCGTACCACGCCGGACCTGCCCGGCGGCACGCGCCGCCCGGCCGGTCGGCCTCAAGCCGAAGCGGTCTGGGCGCTGATCCAGCGGGCGAGGTCGCCCTTCGGGGCAGCGCCGACCTTCTGGTCCACCCGCTCGCCGTTCTTGAACAACAGCAGGGTCGGGATCGAGCGGATGCCGAACTGGGCGGCCACGCCCGGGTTCTCGTCCACGTTGATCTTGGCGATCTTCACACGGCCCTGGAGGTCGGCGGAGATCTCCTCCAGCGCGGGGCCGATCTGCCGACAGGGACCGCACCACTCCGCCCAGAAATCCACGACCACGGGCTCGGCGGACTTGAGAACGTCCTGCTCGAAGCTCGCGTCGGTCACTTTCACCGTCGCCATCACAGTCCCTTTCGTCAGCGCGGGCGGCGCGAAGAGGTGTCCGCGGCGCCGACCGCAATGCGGCAGAATTGGCGACGGGCTCCGGTCCGGTCAAGGCAGGGTTCCCGAGCCGCATGGCCGGTCCCCGGCTTCCTCATGCGGCGTGTCCCGGCGCACCACCACGCATGACGGCCGACCGTCTTCCCGAGGGGCCGGCAGCCCGGAGCGCAAGCGCAGCATCGCGGCGTCCCGTCCCGAGCCTCGAAGTCCCGCCTTCGCGCCCCATCTCCTGCGCGACGGACCCGGTCGCCGCCTTCCACGGACGGCGGACATCTGGAGGATTCTCGGTGACGCGCATCGCTTCCCTCGCCCTCGCCGCCGCGGCGACGCTCGGCCTCGCCAGCGTGGCATCCGGCCAGGAGACGCCCGCCTCTCGCATCGGCGGCGACGCGTTCAGCGCACCCGCCGCACCTTCGGCCGGGACCAGTCCGGCCGAGACCGAGGCGCCGAACACCACCTACAAGCCGCTGCTGCCGAACCAGACCCGTGCCCCGAAGCCCGCCCAGGCCACCGAGGTCGCGGTGGCGACCGCCGTGAAGGGCCTGAACAGCCCCTGGGCGATGGAGTTCCTGCCGGACGGGCGCATGATCGTCACCGAGAAGGCGGGCAAGATCCGCCTCGTCGCCAAGGACGGCACGCCGGGCCCGGCGATCGCGGGCGTGCCGAAGGTCGATGCCCGAGGCCAGGGCGGCCTGCTCGACGTGGCGCTGAGCCCGGGCTTCGCCTCCGACCGCACGATCTTCTTCAGCTATTCCGAGCCCCGCGAGAAGGGCAACGGCACCACGGTGGCGCGCGCCAAGCTGGTGGAGGACGGCAAGGGCGGGGCCAAGCTCGACGATCTGAAGGTGATCTTCCGCCAGACGCCGGCCTACGACGGCGACAAGCATTTCGGCTCGCGCATCGTGCCCGCGGGCGACGGCAAGCTCTTCGTCTCCGTGGGCGAGCGCTCCGACAAGGGGCCGCGCGTCCAGGCGCAGGATCTCGCGAGCGGCCTCGGTAAGGTGTTCCGCATCGACACGGACGGAAACGCCCCGAAGGACAACCCCTTCGCGGGCAGCGACAAGGCGCGACCGGAGATCTGGTCCTACGGCCACCGCAACGTCCAGTCGGCGGCGCTGGACGGCCAGGGCCGGCTCTGGACCGTGGAGCACGGGCCGCGTGGCGGCGACGAGCTGAACCGGCCGCGCCCGGGCCTGAACTACGGCTGGCCGGTGGCGACCTACGGCATCGAGTACTCGGGCGAGAAGATCGGCGACGGCGTCACCCAGGCGGCCGGCACGGTGCAGCCGGTCTATTACTGGGATCCCGTCATCGGCCCCTCCGGCATGGCGCTCTACACGGGCAGCCTGTTCCCGGCCTGGAAGGACCAGTTCCTGATCGGCGGCCTCGTCAGCGGCGGCATCGTCGCGGTGAAGCTCGACGGCGACAAGGTGGTGACGGAGGAGCGCGTGCCCCTCGACGCCCGCATCCGCGACGTGCGGGTCGGGCCGGACGGGGCAGTCTACGCCGTCACCGACGACGAGGACGGCCGGATCCTGAAGCTCACCCCGAAGGACGGCACGAAGGCCGGCAAGGACGGCAAGGAGGGCTGAGCGCCCTCCCCTGCGGCGGGAGGCCACGGGCCGTAACCGAGGAGGCGGCGCGGCGAAGAGCCCGAGGACACATCTCGGATGCGTCACCCTGCGCCGCCCGGCCGTTCTCCGGCCACCTTCGAGCCGAACCACGCCCCGCATGCCCGCACGCACGACTCTGCCGCTCCCCTGGCTCGACCGGGCCGGCCGCCTCTCGGCCCTGAAGCTCCTCTGCTTCCTGCTGGTGCTGGCGCCCGGCCTCTACCTCGTGCAGGCCTATGCCCGCGACGCGCTCGGGGCGAAGCCCATCACCGCGCTGATCCACGGCACGGGTGACTGGGCGGTCCGGCTGCTTCTCGCCACGCTGGCAGTGAGCCCGCTGCGCCGGATCGCCGACTGGCCGCGGCTGATCAACCTGCGGCGCATGCTCGGGCTGGCGGCGCTGGCCTACGCACTCGCCCACCTCGTCCTCTACGTGGTCGATCAGAACGTCGACCTCGCGAAGGTGGTCTCCGAGATCGCCCTGCGCATCTACCTGACGATCGGGTTCGTGGCACTCGCAGGCCTCGTGGCGCTCGGCTGGACCTCGACCGACGGCGCGATCCGCCGGATGGGGCCTACCTGGAACCGCCTGCACCGGATCGTCTACCCGATCGCGGCGCTGGGGCTGCTGCATTATTTTCTTCAGTCGAAGATCGACGTCACCGACCCGGTCTTCTGGACCGGCCTGTTCCTTTTGCTGATGGGCTGGCGCCTGATGCACCGCCTCTCCGTGCCGATGCGGCCCTGGTCACTCCTCCTCCTCGCGCTGGGCACAGCTCTGCTGACCGCGCTGCTGGAGGCCGCGTGGTACGGCCTGAAGAGCGGCGTGCCGGCCGGGCTGGTGCTCGGCGCCAACCTCGACTTTTCCGGCCCGATCCGGCCGGCCTGGTGGGTACTCGGCATCGGGCTGCTGCTGCCGCTCGTCAACGCGGTGCGGGGCCGGCCGGAGAGCCCCAGGGCCGCGCCGCGCCCGGCGCCCGGCCTTGTCCCGACCCGCGCGATGCCGCAGAAGCCGTGACCGCGGGCGATCCGGCCGCGCGGAGGCGTTCCATGCGGCACACGGTCCTGATCCTGGCCACGATCCCGGCCTTTGCGATCTCCGGCCCGGCCTCGGCCGCCTGCACGGCGCCCGCCGCACCGCCCGCGGCCGAGCGCCCCGAGAAGCCCGCGCTGCCGCAGAAGCCCGCCTGCCTCGACGCCAAGGGCGGCTGTCCCGGCTGGGAGGCCTACACCTACAGCGACCAGATCAAGGCCTACAACGCGCAGATCGGCGCCTTCCGGCCGATCGCCGAGGCCTACGTGCAGAAGCTCAACGCCTACGTGAAGGCCAGCGCCGACTACGCCCAGTGCGAGGTCAAGGCGCTGCAGGGGCAGTGAGATCCGCGGCGGGCGAATCGTGCTAGTCTGGCTCCATGAGCCCAACGCCGAAGCTTGATGCGCCGCCGCGGATGACGGCGGACGAGTTCCTGGTCTGGGCCGAGGGCCGGCCGGGCCGCTACGAGTTGGATGCCGGCGCGGTCGTCACGATGTCGCCGCAGCGGGCGCGCCATGCCCGCGCCAAATCCAGGGTCCAGCGCGCTCTGGAGCGCGCCCTGGAGCGGGGCAATCTCTCCTGCGAGGCGTTCGCGGACGGCATGACGGTTCGGGTGGACAGGGAGACCGTCTACGAGCCCGATGCCCTGGTTCAGTGCGGTGCATACATCGATGAGGACGCGATCGAGATCGCCGATCCCATCGTCGTGGTCGAGATCCTGTCGCCGAGCACGCGGTCCATCGACAGCGGCGAGAAGCTGACCGGCTATTTCCGTATCCCGAGCGTTCAGCACTATCTCATCGTGGACGCCGTGAAGCGCCTCATCATCCACCACCGGCGCGGCGACGGCGACCTGATCGAGACCCGCATCGTCGCGGAGGGCATGCTGAGGCTCGATCCGCCGGGCCTGGATCTCGACTTGGCCGGCCTGTTCCCAGCCCGTCCCCCGGCTTGACCCCTGCCGGCGCCGGTGCGACAGGCCGGCAAACCGGAACAGGACGCCCGCATGACCGCTCCCCTCGACCTCCTCGTGCTCGGCAACGCCATCGTCGACCTGATCGCGCGCACCGACGAGGCCTTCCTGGCCGAGCAGGGCGTGCCGAAGGGTGCGATGGCGCTGATCGACGAGCCCCGGGCCGAGACCCTGTTCGCCGCGATGGGACCGACCACCGTGGTCTCGGGCGGCTCGGGCGCCAACACGGCGGTCGGCGCGGCCAAGCTCGGCGCGCGGACGGCCTTCATCGGCAAGGTGCGCGACGACGAGCTCGGCGGACTCTACGCGCACGAGCTGAAGGCGGTGGGCGTCGATTTCCCCGTGAAGGCCGCGATCGAGGGACCGGCCACCGCCCGCTGCTTCATCCTGGTGACGCCCGACGGCGAGCGCACCATGAACACCTATCTGGGCGCCTGCCAGGGCCTCTCGCCCGCCGACGTCGACCCGGCCGTGGTCGAGAGCGCCCGCGTCACCTACCTCGAGGGCTACCTCTGGGATCCCCCGGCCGCCAAGGAGGCCTTCCGCAAGGCGGTGCAGATCGCCCACAGCGCCGGCAACGCCGTGGCGCTGACCCTGTCGGACGCCTTCTGCGTCGGCCGCTACCGCGAGGAGTTCCTGGGGCTGATCCGCGACGGCAGCATCGACATCCTGTTCGCCAATATCGGCGAGCTGAAGAGCCTCTACGAGACCGAGGATGCGGAGGCCGCCGTGAAGGCGCTGGCGCAGGAGCGCAACGGGCGCGGCCTGCACCTGCTCGGCCTCGTCACCCGCTCGGAAGAGGGCGCGGTGGTGGTGAAGGGCGGCGAGGTCCGCGCCGTGCCGGCCTCGCCCGTCGCCGAGGTGGTCGACACCACGGGCGCGGGCGACCTCTTCGCCGCCGGCTTCCTGGCCGGCCACGCCCGCGGTCTCGACAACGTCGCCTCGGCCAAGCTCGGCGCGCTCGCCGCCGGCGAGGTGATCCAGCATATCGGCGCGCGGCCGCAGGTCGATCTGGTCAAGCTCGCCCGGGAGAAGGGGCTGCTCTGAGGCAGCCCCGCGACCGTCCTAGACGCGCAGCAGCACCTTGCCCACCGCCTCGCGGCGGGTGAGGATGCCGAGCGCCGCCTCGTACTCGTCCAGCGGGTAGACCCCGTGGACCTTCGCCGTCAGCCGCCCCTCCGCCACCCAGGCGAGGAGCTGGCGCTGGTTCTCCTGGTGCGCCGCCGGGTCCCGGTCGAGGAAGGCGCCCCAGTGGACGCCCTGCACGTCGAGCTCCTTCAAGAGCATCAGGTTCAGCGGCAGGCGCGGGATCTCGCCGGCCGCGAAGCCGACCACGAGGTAGCGCCCGCGCCAGCGGAGCGCCCGCAACGCCGGCTCCGCGAAGGCGTCGCCGACCGCGTCGTAGACCACGTCGACCCCGCCGCCCGAGGCCTCGCGCAGGGCATCCTTCAGGGTCGCCGGCTCGTATACGAGGCCGATCTCGGCGCCATGCGCCTTCGCAACCGCGAGCTTGTCCTCCGAGGAGGCGCAGGCGATCACCCGGGCGCCCATCAGCGCGCCGAGTTCCACCGCCGCGAGCCCTACCCCGCCCGAGGCGCCGAGCACCGCGAGCCACTCGCCCGACCGGATCCGGGCCCGGTTCCGAAGCGCGTGCAGCGAGGTGCCGTACGTGATGGTGAGGCCGGCCGCCTGCTCGTCGGAGACGCCCTCGGGCACCCGGGTGAGCTGGCCCGCATCGGCCACCACGTGCTCGCGGCAAGTGCCGAACTTGGCGTGCACGACCACCCGGTCGCCGACCGCGAAGCCCTGGACCTCCGGCCCCAGCGCCTCGACCACGCCGCAGGCCTCGCCGCCCGGCGAGAAGGGCAGCGACGGCTTCACCTGATAGCGGCCGGCGATGATCAGCGTGTCGAAGAAGTTGAGCGCCGCGATCCGCACCCGCACCAGGACCTGGCCGGGGCCGGGCTCCGGGTCCGGGAGGGTCTCGAGGCTCAGATCCTCGGACTTGCCCAGCCTCGTGCACATCAGCGCCCGCATCGCGTCCTCCCCATCGTCTCGGCCATCGTCTCGCCCGTCGTCTCGCCCGTCGTCTGATCCTCCGCGCGATGCCCCGGCGGGCGCCGCCCCGCAAGGGGACTTTCGGGCCGGGCCCGGGCGCTCAGGCCGGCTTCTCGGCCGCGACCATGTAGTTCACCGCCGTGTCCCGGCTCTGGCGCCAGCCGTCGTTGAGCGGGTTGTAGACCACGCCCTGCGTATCGACCGGCGTGACGCCGCCCGCGCGCAGCATGCGCTTCAGCGCGTCCGGCGTGATGAACTTGTCCCAGTCGTGGGTGCCCCGCGGCAGCCAGCCGAGCACGTACTCGGCCCCCACGATGGCGAGCGCGAAGGAGCGCAGCGTCCGGTTGATGGTCGCGGCGAACAGGAGACCACCGGGCTTCACCGCCGCGCAGGCCGCCCGCAGGAAGGCCTCGGGGTCGGGCACGTGCTCGATCACCTCCATGGCGAGGACCACGTCGAAGCGGGCGCCGCCTGCCGCCACCGCCTCGATCGTGTCGGCGCGGTAGTCGATCGCGAGGCCGCCCGCCTCGGCGTGCGCCCGGGCCGCCGCGAGGTTCTGCGTCGCCGGCTCCAGCCCGGTCACCTCCGCCCCCAGGCGCGCCAGGGGCTCGGACAGGATGCCGCCGCCGCAGCCGATATCGATGACGCTCAGGCCCTCCAGCGCGAAGGGCCGGTCGGCCGCGCGCCCATGATGCCGGCAGACCCGGTCGCGGATGTAGGCGAGGCGCACCGGGTTGAAGCGGTGCAGCACCCGCATCGGCCCGGCCTCGTCCCACCACGTCGCGGCGAGCGCGTCGAAGCGCGCCACCTCGGCCAAGTCGACGCGACCCGGTTCGACCCGGCCCGCCGTTCCTTCCGTGCCTGCCCCGGCCATGCTCGCCCGATCCGTTCCGTGACGCTTGACTTCAGACTGCCTCCGACCTGTCGGTCGGCTTGTTGACAGCCCCTCCCCCCGCTTGTACCCGCCCAAACCCGAACCGGTACAGCCGGCGGGCCCCGTCCGCGGCACCGGGACGCTTCTTTCAGGCAAAAGCGCGGACGCGACATGCCCCGTCTGGTGATGAAGTTCGGCGGCACGTCCGTCGCCAACGTGGATCGGATCCGCAACGTGGCCGCCCACGTGGCCCGCGAGGTCGCGGCCGGCTACGAGGTCGCGGTGGTGGTCTCGGCCATGTCCGGCAAGACGAACGAGCTCGTCGCCTGGGTCAAGGACGCCGACCCGCTCTACGACGCCGCCGAGTACGACGCGGTCGTGGCCTCGGGCGAGCAGGTCACCTCCGGGCTCCTCGCCGTCGCGCTCCGGAAGATGGGCATCCCGGCCCGCTCCTGGCAGGGCTGGCAGGTCCCGATCCTCACTTCCGACGCGCACGGCTCGGCCCGCATCGCGGAGATCGACGGCTCGCGGCTCGACGCCGGCTTCAAGCGCGGCGAGGTCGCGGTGATCGCAGGCTTCCAGGGCATGCACGCCGAGACCGGCCGGCTCACCACGCTCGGGCGCGGCGGCTCGGACACCAGCGCGGTGGCGGTCGCCGCGGCCATCGGCGCCGAGCGCTGCGACATCTACACGGACGTGGACGGCGTCTACACCACCGACCCCCGCGTCGTGCCGAAGGCCAAGCGCATGGAGCGCGTGACCTTCGAGGAGATGCTGGAGATGGCCTCGCTCGGCGCCAAGGTGCTGCAGGTCCGCTCCGTCGAGCTCGCCATGGTGCACCGGGTGCCGACCACCGTGCGCTCCTCCTTCGATCCGCCGGACGCCGCGCGCCCCGGCACCCTCATCTGCGACGAGGACGACATCGTGGAACAGCAGATCATCACCGGGATCGCCTTCTCGCGCGACGAGGCGCAGGTCACGCTGCGCCGCGTGAAGGACAGCCCCGGCGTCGCCGCGGCGATCTTCGGGCCGCTGGCCGACGCCAACATCAACGTCGACATGATCATCCAGACGGTCTCGGGCGACCAGTCGACCACCGACATGACCTTCACGGTCCCGGCCGCCGACTACGAGCGCGCCCGCACGGTGCTCGATCAGCAGGCGGAGGCGATCGGATTCGCCCAGATCGAGGGCGCCACGGACGTCGTGAAGGTCTCGGCGATCGGCGTCGGCATGCGCTCGCACGCGGGTGTCGCCGCCAAGGCGTTCCGGGCGCTCGCCGCCAAGGGGATCAACATCCGGGCGATCACCACCTCGGAGATCAAGTTCTCGGTCCTGATCGACGCGGCCTATACGGAGCTTGCCGTTCGCACGCTCCACTCGCTATACGGCCTCGATCAGGCCTGAACCCGGGGGGAGGGCGCCTGCGCGGCCCACGCCGTCTGGCGTCAAGGTTGCAGGGCTGGTGAACGCCGAACCGGCCCCTGACGCTGGAATGACGAGACGATGCCCGCTGCGCCCGGAGGCCCGCGCCTGCTGCTGCGCCGCCTCCGCGAAGCGATGGCGGAGCCGGTCAGCGCACAGGCGCGCCTCGACCGGATCGTCGTCCTGATCGCCGCCAACGTCGTGGCCGAGGTCTGCTCGGTCTACGTCCTGCGCGACGACAACACCCTGGAGCTGTTCGCGACCGAGGGCCTCAACCGCGAGGCCGTGCACCTCACCCGCATGCGCGCGGACGAGGGCCTCGTCGGCCTCATCGCCAAGACCGCCGAGCCGCTGGCCCTCTCCGACGCCCAGCAGCACCCGGCCTTCTCCTACCGCCCGGAGACGGGCGAGGAGGCCTTCCACGCCTTCCTCGGCGTGCCGCTGCTCAGGGCCGGCAACACGCTGGGCGTCCTGACCGTCCAGAACAAGACCTACCGGGTCTACTCGGAAGAGGAGATCGAGGCGCTCCAGACCACCGCGATGGTGCTCTCGGAGATGATCGCCTCGGGCGAGCTGCAGGCGCTCGCCCCCGATGCGGGCACCGCCGCGCGCCGCGCGGTGAGCGTGCGCGGCACGGTGCTGGCCGAGGGCATCGGCCTCGGCCACGTGGTGCTGCACGAGCCGCGCATCGTCGTGAAGCGGCTGATCGCCGAGAACAGCGAGCGCGAGACGGCGCGGCTGGAGGCGGCGATCGAGAACGTGCGCTCGGCCATCGACGATCTGGTCGAGCGCGGCGACAAGATCGGCACCGCCGAGTCGCGCGAGGTCCTGGAGACCGTGCGCATGTTCGCGCACGACAAGGGCTGGCTGCGCCGGATGCGCGAGGCGGTCGGCTCCGGCCTCACCGCCGAGGCCGCGGTCGAACGGGTGCAGTCCGACAACCGCGCCCGGATGATGCGCCAGAGCGACCCCTATCTCCGGGACCGCCTGCACGACCTCGACGACCTGACGAACCGCCTGCTGCGCGAGCTGATCGGCCACGAGGCGGTGGGCCTGCCCGGCATGCTCCCCGAGAACGCGATCCTCGTCGCCCGCTCAATGGGTCCGGCCGCGCTCCTCGACTACGAGCCGGCGCGCCTGCGCGGCCTCGTGCTGGAGGAGGGCGGCCCGACGAGCCACGTCGCGATCGTGGCGCGGGCCCTCGGCATCCCGGCGGTCAGCGAGGTCGAGAACGCCGCGGCGCTCTGCGATTCCGGCGACGGCATCATCGTGGACGCGGTGGCGGGCGAGGTCCATGTCCGGCCCGGCCCCGAGATCGAGGCGGCCTATGCCGAGATGGTGCGCCTGCGCGCCCGCCGGCAGGAGCAGTACCGGGCGCTGCGCGACGTGCCGGCGGTCACCCGGGACGGAGTGCGGATCGGCCTGCACCTCAATGCCGGCCTGCTGGTCGATCTCACGCACCTCAACGAGACGGGCGCGGAGGGCGTCGGCCTGTTCCGCACCGAGCTGCAGTTCATGGTGGCGCAGCGGATGCCCTCGGCCGCGGAGCAGCAGGCGCTCTACCGCGCGGTGCTCACGGCCTCGGGCGACAAGCCGGTGACGATCCGCACGCTCGACATCGGCGGCGACAAGATCCTGCCCTACATGCCCAAGCTCGAGGAGGAGAACCCGGCGCTCGGCTGGCGGGCGATCCGGATCGGCCTCGACCGCCCGGCGCTGCTGCGCGTCCAGCTGCGCGCCCTCCTCAAGGCCTCGGACGGGCACCCGCTCAAGATCATGTTTCCGATGGTGGCGACGGTCGACGAGTTCGTCCGCGCGCGCGCCATCGTCGAGCGGGAGAAGGCGCATCTGCGCCGCCACGGCTACGCGCTGCCCGCCGACTGCAAGCTCGGCGCGATGATCGAGGTGCCGTCGCTGCTGTTCCAGATCGACGAGATCGCCCGGGAGGCGGACTTCCTCTCGGTCGGCTCGAACGACCTGATGCAGTTCCTGTTCGCGGTCGACCGCGAGAACCGGCGCGTGGCGCACCGCTTCGACCCGCTCTCGGTCGCGGCGATCCGCGCCTTCCGACTGATCGCGGAGCGGGCAGAGGCCGCGGGCTGCCCGGTCACGGTCTGCGGCGAGATCGGCGGGCGCCCGCTCGACGCCATGGCGCTGATCGGCATGGGGTTCCGCAACTTCTCGATGTCGCCGGCCGCGATCGGCCCGGTCAAGGCGATGGTGCTCAGCCTCGACGCGGGCGCGGTCACCGCGCTCCTCGACGCCGAGATGGCCCGGGGGCACGACGGCGACAGCCTGCGGCCCGCGCTTGCGGCCTTCGCGAAGGCCCACGGCGTGCCCATCTAGGGGACAGACGCGCCGCGCGTCCGTTCCCGCCACTCCTTAGTCACGAACATACCAGGGCGATGATCCCCTTTCCCCCCGAGCGCCTCGACGCGATCCTGACGCGTCACGACATCGTCACCGCGACGCTCGCGGCCGGCACCCTCGAGTCCGACGCCGTGGTGCAGCTCTCCCGCGAGCTCTCCGACCTCGACCCCGTGGTGGCGGCGATCCACGCCTACCGGGCGGCGGTCGCCAACCTCGCGGGCATCGAGGCGATGATCGACGAGCCCGGCCAGGATTCCGAGATGCGCGCGCTCGCCGCCGAGGAGAAGCCGGAGGCGGAAGCGGCGTTGCAGCAGGCTCACCGGGCACTCCAGCTCATGCTGCTGCCCAAGGACGCGGCGGATGAGAAGAGCGCGATCCTCGAGGTCCGCGCGGGCACCGGCGGCGACGAGGCGGCTCTGTTCGCCGGCGACCTGTTCCGGATGTACGCCAAGTACGCCGAGTCGAAGGGCTGGCGCGTCGAGGTGATCTCGGAGAGCGAGGGCACGGTCGGCGGCTACCGCGAGGTGGTGGCCGAGGTGAAGGGCCGCGGCGTCTTCGCCCGGCTCAAGTTCGAGAGCGGCGCCCACCGGGTCCAGCGCGTGCCCGACACCGAGACGCAGGGGCGCATCCACACCTCGGCGGCGACCGTGGCGGTGCTGCCCGAGGCGGAGGAGGTCGACGTCGCGATCAACGAGGCCGACCTGAAGATCGACACCATGCGGGCACAGGGCGCGGGCGGCCAGCACGTCAACAAGACGGAATCGGCGATCCGCATCACTCACGTCCCCTCCGGGATCGTGGTGTTCGTGCAGGAAGAGCGCTCCCAGCACAAGAACCGGGCACGCGCCATGGCGCTGCTCCGGTCCCGGCTCTACGAGGCCGAGCGCACCGCCAAGGATTCGGCGCGCGCCGCCGACCGCAAGGCCCAGGTCGGCTCCGGCGACCGTTCGGAGCGGATCCGCACCTACAATTTCCCGCAAGGCCGCGTGACCGACCACCGGATCAACCTGACGCTCTACCGGCTAGAGGAGGTGCTGGCCGGCCCGGCGCTGGACGACCTCGTGGACGCGCTGGTCACCGAGCACCAAGCGGAGCTGCTCGCCGCCGAGGGGATGGCGTGAACAGGGACGCTGCTCCCCCTTCCCCCTCGGTGGGGGAGGGAGGGCTGGTGCCCGGTCTGTCCCGTCGCGCCGCACTCCGTCAACTCACCGAAGCCCTCGCCGCTGCCGGCATCGCCAACCCGGCGGGCGAGGCGCGCTTCCTCGCCCTCGACCTGCTCGGCCTGGAAGCCTTCGACCTCGTCGGTGGGGGCGCGGTGCCGATCGGGCCCGAGGGCGCCTCACGCCTCGCGGACGCGCTGCATCGCCGCCTCGCGGGCGAGCCGGTGGCGCGCATCCTCGGCGCCTGGGAGTTCTGGGGCCTGCCCTTCCGACTCTCGCCCGAGACCCTGGTGCCGCGCCCCGACACCGAGACCCTGGTGGACGCAGCGCTCCGCCTCAGGCCCGATCGGAGCGCGCCCCTGCGCGTCCTCGATCTCGGCACCGGCAGCGGCTGCATCCTGACGGCGCTGCTCAGCGAGTACCCGCAAGCCTTCGGGGTCGGGCTCGACCGAAGCCCCGGCGCGCTGCGGACCGCCCGCATCAACGCGGATCTCAACGGCGTCGGCGCCCGCGCGGCCTTCCTGGCGGGTGACTGGTGCGATCCGCTCGCCGGCCCCCCTTTCGATCTGGTGGTCTCGAACCCACCTTATATCGCGACGGGGGTGATCGTGGGTCTCGACCGCGAGGTCCGGGAACACGACCCAGCGGCAGCGCTCGACGGCGGCGCCGACGGGCTCGCGGCCTACCGGCGCATCCTGGAGGCCCTGCCGGGTCGCCTCGCGCCGGGCGGGGCGGCGCTCTTGGAGATCGGCTTCGATCAGGCCGCGGCTCTCGAGGCGCTGGCTGCGGGCTTCCCCCAGCGGGAGATCGTGCGCGACCTCGCCGGCCACGACCGCGTCATGATCCTGGCCGAGGGGGCGGGGTGAACCCATAGACCGGCCCATCGGCGCTTCAAGATTCATGACCCCATGATCTGCAACGGGTTGGAAAAAATGCTTGTTGGCTTTCCCAATCGCCGTTAATGTCGGCTTGCAGATCGCGAACGTTTCGTTAAGACGAGCGGGTGTAAGGTCGGCGACGATCTCCACCGCTGAATTGTTCGCCGATCTTCCCGCTACCGGACAAGCGCGTTCCCGATCCAGCGCCGCGGTCCGGTGCCGTTCGAGCCTGACAATCGACCGGCGTCGTGGACGCCGACAGAAGCCCGAGGCATCGGGCAGGCGGCCGGGAGGCCGGCGGATGGCCGAGGTCATCCCGGCGCGGACCGTACGGGCGGGCCGCCGCAGGAGCCGGCCTTGATCGCCCGCGAGGCGCAGCCTCATGCGGGGATCGGCCGGCCGCAAGCCCTACACCAGACGCCTTTCGCGTGAACGAGGGTCATCTGAGACCGATGAGACCAAACCAGAACCGACGGATGCGCGGCCGCAACCGGCCGAAGGGGCCCAACCCGCTGACCCGTTCCTACGAATCCAACGGCCCCGACGTTAAGCTCCGCGGCACCGCCCAGCACATCGCCGACAAGTACGCCCAGCTCGCCCGCGACGCCCTGGCGGCCGGCGATCCCGTCGCGGCGGAGAACTACTTCCAGCACGGCGAGCACTATTTCCGCATCATCTCCGGCGCGCAGGAGCAGAACCGGCCGCAGGCCGGCCTCGGCTACGCTCGCCAGTCCTACGAGGACGAGATGGAGGAGGGCGACGAGGAGGGGCAGGGCTCCGGGCCGAACGGCCAGGGCTATGGCGCCTACGGCGACGAGTACGGCGATCCCGGCCAGCAGCCCCAGCCCTACGAGTCCCGGCCTGACTATCAGCAGGACGGCCGCCAGAACCGCGGCGAGCGCCGCGAGCGCTTCCAGAACCGCAACGAGCGCCCGCGCTACGAGAACCAGGGGCGCCAGGACGGACGGCAGGACCGGCAGGATTACCAGCCGCGCCAAGATTACGGCCGGCAGGACGGGCGTCATGACGGCCCCCGCGAGAGCCGCTTCGAGAACGGCCGCGGCGATTTCCAGCGCGGCGAGCGTCAGGACCGCCCCGAGCGTCAGGACCGCCCCGAGCGGCAGGAGCGCGACCGCCAGGAGAACCGGCAGGAGCGCGCTGAGCGGCAGGAGCGGCCCGAGCGTCAGGACCGGCCGGAGCGTCAGGACCGGCCGGAGCGCCAAGAGCGTCAGGAACGATCCGAGGCCCGCGCGGAGCAGCCGCGCGAGGGCGGCGCCCGCCGCGAGCGGCGCCGCGAGGAACCCCGCGCCATCGAGGACGCGCCGGCCGGCCTGCCCGCCTTCCTGATGACGCCGCCCCGCCCGGCCCCTGCGCCGGAGCCGCAGCCCGCCGAGGTTCCGCCCGCGCCGGCCGAGGCCGCCGCCGAGGAGGCACCCGCGCCGAAGACGCGCCGTCGCCGCCGCCCGCGCTTCGAGGGCACGGAGGGCGAGGCGCCCGCCAAGGCCACGGTCGACTCGGCCGAGTGATATCGTGAGACGGTAGCGAGGCCGCCCTGGGAGACCGGGGCGGCTTTTTTCGTGTGCGGCCCAGGTTCAGACACCGCGTGCGGACACTCACCACGCTCCCCTACCCTGCAGAGGGGATGGTGAGCCCTGGGGCAGCACGCCTCGTATCACTCATGTCGGCTCACGGCAGAGACGGACCACCCTGCGCGGCCGCCCAGTCCGGATAGGCCCGCACGCTGTGAACCAGCCGCCGGTGACGCGCGGTCTCGCCGAACGGGGCGAGCTCCCAGTCCCAGGACAGCGGGGCTGAGGGCAGCCTCACCCCGAAAAGCAGGTCGAGGCGGTCGGTGACGCGGCCCGCGCGATCCTCCTCGCGCTGCTCCGTGTCGGTGACGAGGCAGACCCGGCCGGCCAAGCGTCCGAGCGCTGCGAGATGGGCCGCGACGATCTCCGCACCGAGGCGCTCCGGCACCGGCAGGCCGCGGGCCTCGTAGCCGTCGACCGGCACGACCGGCAGCTGCGTGAGGAGATTGGCCGAGACCGTGAGGTCGGCGCTCCCGCAGAGCGCGCCGACCGGATCGCCCGCACCGGTGAGGTCCGCCGTGACGAGCCGGACGTTGCCGAGGCGCCGCGCGGCGAGCCGGGCGCTCAGCGGGTGGACCGCATCGACCAGAACCACCCGCTCGAAGGCGGCTGCCAGTTCGCGGAGCGGCACGTCGGCGAGGGGCCCGGAGCCCAGCACCACGGCCTCGCGCCGCCGGGCCAGGTCCGCGCAGGCCCTCAGCACCGCTTCCCGCGACCGCGCGGCGTGGGGCGCCCAGGCCCGGCGGCAGCGCCAAGCACGGCCCGAGAGCAGCACGCTCTCCCGTACGTAGCCGAGCCGGCGGTGACGCCAGGGCGCGGGCGTGGCGAGCCAGAGCGCGAGGTCGAGGAGCACGGACGCCTCAGTCCGCGTCCGCCTCCACCGCCCGCCCGGCCGGGCCGCGATAGCCGGTCGCCAGTACGTAGAGCTCGCTGGAATCGGCCCGGCTCGCGGGCGGCTTGATGTGGCGCACGAGCGCGAAGTCGCGCTTCAGGTCGGTGAGCAACGCGCCCTCGGTGCCGCCCTGCAGCACCTTGGCGAGGTAGGCGCCCCCCGGGGCCAGGATCTCGCGGGCGAACTCGGCCGCGGTCTCGGCGAGCCCGATGATGCGCAGGTGGTCGGTCTTCTTGTGACCGGTGGCGTTGGCCGCCATGTCGGACATCACGAGGTCGGCCGGCCCGCCCAGCAGCGCGGTCAGCCGCTCGGGCGCCTCCGGGTCGAGGAAGTCGAGGGTGATGAACTCCACGCCCGCCATCGGCTCGATCTCCAGGAGATCGATGCCCACGATCCTGCCGGAGGGTCCGACCACGCGCGCGGCGACCTGCGACCAGCCGCCGGGCGCGGCGCCCAGATCCACGATCCGCTGGCCGGGCTTGAGCAACCCGAAGCGCTCGTCGATCTCCAGGAGCTTGTAGGCCGCGCGGGAGCGGTAGCCCTCGCGCTTGGCCCGGGCCACGTAGGGGTCGTTCAGCTGGCGCTCCAGCCAGCGCTTCTGCGAGACGGTGCGCCCGCGCGCGGTCTTCACCCGCTGCTTCAGGTCGCCCCGCACGCCCCCGGTGGAGCCGAATCCGCCGCGCCTGTCGCTCACCGCCAGCCCCCGCGGCGCCAGACGCCGTCCTCACGCATCATGTTCATCAGAAGGCCCTCGCGCAGGCCGCGATCGGCGATGCGCAGGCGGTCGGAGGGGAAGGCGCGCCGGATCGCCTCCAGGATGGCGCAGCCGGCGAGCACGAGGTCGGCCCGGTCGCGGCCGATGCAAGGGTTGTCCGCCCGCTGCTCCAGGCGCGTGTCGAGCAGGTCCTCGATGGCGCCCGCCACCTCGTCCTCGCTCATCCAGAGCCCGTCGACCCGGCGCCGCTCGTAGCGGACGAGGCGCAGGTGCATCGCGGCAATCGTGGTCACGGTGCCGGAGGTGCCGAGCAGGTGGAAGTGGCTCGCGGTCGCGGCGGCCGCGGCGCGCAGCGCGAAGGGCGCGAGCAGCCCCACCACCTCCTCGACCATGCCCTCGAACATCAGCCGGGTCACCTCGGCGCCGCCGTGGCGCTCGGCCAGCGTCACCACGCCGACGGGCAGCGAGTCCCAGGCGCGGATGCGGAGCGTCGGGTCGGTCGAGGGGTTGGCGGCCGAGCCGTCGAGCCACGCGATCTCGGTCGAGCCGCCGCCGATGTCGAAGATCACCACCGATTCGGCCCGCGGGTCGGCGAGCGCGGCGCAGCCCGTCACCGCGAGGTAGGCCTCGGTCTGCCGGTCCACGATCTCGAGATCGAGCCCGACCTCGGCGCGCACCCGCTCGACGAAGGCCGCCCCGTTCACCGCGAGCCGGCAGGCCTCGGTGGCGATGATCTTGGCGCGGCGCACGCCGCGGGACTGCATCTTGCCGCGGCAGATCCGCAGGGCCTCGACGGTGCGCTCGATCGCCGCCTCGCTGAGCCGGTCGGAACTGCCAAGCCCTTCGCCGAGCCGGACGATGCGCGAGAAGGCGTCGATGACCCGGAACCCGCTGGAGGCGGGCTCGGCGATCAGCAGGCGGCAATTGTTGGTGCCCAGATCCAGGGCCGCGTAGGCGGGGTTGCGCCGGCCCTCGCGCCCGGCGGATCTCTCGCCGGATCTCTCGCGGAAGCCCCCCGCGCCGTGGGCGGGGCGGGCAGGCGCGGCAGCGGCGCTCTCGTCCCTCATCGGCGCTGTTCGAACTCTCTCACACCGGCCCCGGCAGACCGCCCGACCGTCATTCGGGATTGAAACTACAGGCTTGCCCGTGAACTGCAATCTCCAGATCGGACGCGGGCCGGCCAGAGGACGTCAGGGAGCGGACAGGGCGCTGCCTCAGGCGACCGCTTTGGCCATCGCCGATTGCCGGGGCGTCGGGCGCAGCAGGCTCTTCACCTGGCTGTAGGGGCGCGGCCGGTTGATGACCTCGTCGAGGCGCGACCACAGAGTCTTGGGCGAGAAGGGCTTGGCGATGATCTCGTTGACGCCGAGCGAGATCGCCCGGTCCACCACGTTGCGGCGGGGCTGGGCCAGCATCAGGAGGATCGGGATCGTCGGGCAGGGCGAGGTCGAGGGCGTGCGGGCCAGCCGGATGAACTCCTCGCCCGACAGGATCGCGAGGTCCCAGTCGATGATGCTGATGTCGGGCTTGCTCTCGGCCAGCACGCCGAGCGCCTCGGCTCCGTCGGGGGCCTCCAGCACGCGCTTGATCCCGACGCGCATCAGCATGTCGCGCACGATTCGGCGGATGTAGAGACTCTCGTCCACGACGAGGGCCGAGATGTCCGGGAAAGTGGGCGTCGCGATCATCGCGGGGTCCGGTTGAAGGCTCGAGAACGAGCCCGGACACCCTACCTCCGAAGGATTACGGACTTTGCTAACGCCTTCGAGAAACACGGCGTCGTCCGCCCGGGACGCTTTCCAGTGAAGACGAAAATTTAAACTTGCCGTGCCCGGGCGGCCACAAGGACCTTGCAGTCAAGGCCCGATTGCGTCAGGACTGAGGCGTTGGTCTTGGTTACCGCGACCAAGAGTGATGGTAGTGCGGGGCGTGGGCTGTCGGGCCGGCACGCACGCGGTATGCTGGACGTGGGCGGCGGGACGGTTTTTGCGAGCTTTCTATGGGACGTGGTCGTGATTTTCGGGGGCCGCAGAAGCGCGGCTTCGATGAGGGTTCCGAGCCGAGCTGGCCGGATCAGGCACCGCCGAGCGGCGGATACGGCGGCGACCGCTTCGGCGGCGGCGGCGGTGGTTACGGCGGCGGTGGCCGCTTCGGTGGCGGCGCGCCGCGCGGCGCCGCCCCGGCCCAGGCCCCCTCGGGTCCGGAGCGTGATGCCACGGTGAAGTGGTTCAACAAGGAGAAGGGCTTCGGCTTCGTCGAGCTGGGCGACGGCTCGGGCGACGCCTTCCTCCACATCCGCGCCGTCGAGGCCGCCGGCCACGACGATCTGCAGCCGGGCACCAAGCTCACCGTACAGACCGCGCAGGGCCAGAAGGGTCCGCAGGTCACGAACGTCACCAGCGTCGACACCTCGACGGCCGAGGCTCCGGCCCCGCGCCGCGAGATGCGGCCCCGGACCGGCGGCTTCGGCGATCGCGGCGGCTACGGCGACCGGGGCGGCTACGGTGGTGGCGGCGGCTACGGCGGCGATCGCTTCGGCGGTGGCGGCGACCGCTTCGGCGGCGGCGGCCGCTTCGCCTCCGGCCCGTCGGTCGAGATGACCGGAACCGTGAAGTGGTACGATCCGGCCAAGGGCTTCGGCTTCGTCTCCGTCAACGACGGCGGCAAGGACGTGTTCGTGCACCGCTCCGCCCTCTCCCGCGCCGGGCTCGACTCGCTGGCCGAGGGCCAGCAGGTCACCCTCGCGGTGGTCGACGGTCAGAAGGGCCGTGAGGCCCAGAGCATCACGGTCGACTGAGCGGTTCCGCGGCGGCCTCGCTTCCGCCGCGATCCCACGGCGACATCAGACGGCGGTCCGGATCTTCCGGGCCGCCGTTTTTCTTGCGCTCTTCCCGACCGGGAGCGCACCGGTCGAGACGTCCTCGAGAGAGCCCTGCATGCGCCGCGCCCTGCCTTGTCTCGCTCCTGCCTGCCTCGTGCTGCTGCCTCTCGCGGCCCCGGCCCGGGCCGAGGATTTCACGGGCTTCTATGCCGGGGTGAACGCAGGCTACGCCTTCGGGCGGGATGGCAGCCGGGGCCTAAGCCTCGCGCCGGGAGCCCCCGGAGCGGCCGCGCCCGTCAACGATCTTCCACCGAGCGCGGCGGGGGCGGCGCGGCAGATGCAGAATGCGCCGCGCGCCGCGAGCGATAGTCCGCGCCTGCCGCGCTGAGCGGACGGCGCGCGAGCCGCCCCTGGGCGGGGCCTCACGCCCGCCGCAATGCCTGTACAGAATCGTTAACCGTGCCCGCCCGAAGGTGCGCCGGCATCGCGCCGCGCGTCGCGGCGATCCCCGCTCGGGCCGTTCATGCCGCAGCCCCACCGTCGCGTCCTGCCGCTCATCCTCCTGGCCAGCCTCGCGGCGGCTCCGGCGGCGCGTGGGCAGAACGCCAAGGCGGAGGCGCCGATCCCGGCCGCCACCGTGGCGCTGATGCAGGCCAAGGGCACGGATCCGGCGAGTCCGGTGCTGTTCCGGGCCTACAAGAAGGAATCCGAGATCGAGGTCTGGAAGCGGGGACCGGGCGGCCGCTTCATCTACATCAAGACCTTTCCGATCTGCCGCTGGTCCGGCCAGCTCGGGCCGAAGCGCCAGACCGGCGACCGGCAGACCCCGGAAGGGTTCTACAGCGTGCCGAAGCGCCAGATGAACCCGAACTCGCGCTACTATCTCTCCTTCGACGTCGGCTACCCCAACGCCTACGACCGGGCCCATGGCGGCACCGGTTCGGCCGTGATGGTGCACGGCGTCTGCTCCTCGATGGGCTGCTTCGCCATGACCGACCGCTCGGTCGGCGAGATCTACGCCATCGCGCGCGACGCCCTCAAAGGCGGGCAGGCCGCCTTCCAGTTCCAGGCCTACCCGTTCCGGATGAGCGCCGAGAACATGGCGCGCCACCGGGCCGACCCGAACTACGCCTTCTGGCAGCAGCTGAAGGAGGGCGCGGACCGGTTCGAGGCGACGGGGGAGGAGCTTCAGGTTGGCGTCGAGCGGGGCGCTTACGTCTTCGCCCCCTCGCGGGATCCGGCCAAGGAGGCCGCGGTGGCGACCCGCCGGGCGGCGGAGGCCGCCCGCATCGCGGCGCTCGTTCACGACGGGGCGCCGGCCGTGCGCACCACCTACTCGGATGGCGGCCAGCACGCCTTCTGGGCCTCGCTGATCAGCCGGGGCGCGCCGGTCGGCGAGATCAGCCGGCCGGAGGCTCTGGCCTATGCGGGTCAGGAGGTGGTGGTGATCCCGGGGTTCCGCCGGCCGCCGCCGCTGGCGGAGGCGGTCTGGGCCGCCTGGATCGCCCCGAACGCGCCGATGGGCGACCGGCGCGCGCGGGGCTTCGTGCCGGCCTACGCCCGCGCGCCCGACCGCTTCGCCGCCCCGGCCCGCTACGCCGACGCCCTGCCGCGCCTCGTCGCGGCAGGCCTCTCCGGCACGCTTCCGCCCGGCGCCGCGATCGAAGCGGGGTCCGGGCTCGGAGCCCTCGCCGCCCTCGAAGCCCGCTGAGATGCCGTGCGGTGGCCCGGATCATGCCCGTTGGCGTGTGCGTGCGCGCACATTGCGCGCCGCGGAATACCCCCACTTCTCCCTCAATCACAGAGCGACAGTTCCCGAACGCTCCTGTCTCAAGCGGCGCAAGCGCATTGACGCCGGGCTGGCGAATGCGGCCTGATCACGGAGACGACCGGGACCGATGCCTGAACCACGACCCGTTATGATCATGTCGAACAGTCCGTGCCAGGACGGCGGCCTCACCCTGCGTTTCTGGGGTGTGCGCGGCTCAACGCCCGTCTGCGGTCCCGATTACGCCGAGTTCGGCGGCAGCACCCCCTGCCTGGAGGTGCGCTGCGGCGAGCGCCTGTTCCTGATCGACGCCGGTTCCGGCCTGTTCAATTGCGGCCAGCACCACCGGGCCGATCTCCCCAAGGAGATCGACCTGCTGTTCAGCCATCTCCACTTCGACCACACCGGCGGCCTGCCCTTCTTCAAGCCGGCGGTGTTCGAGGCCGAGCGGGTGATCAACACCTATTGCGGCAATCTCGACGGCGCCTCGGCCGAGGCCAGCCTCGGGCGCCTCTACGCGCCGCCGCTCTTTCCCGTCACCCTCGACATCCTGCCCTGCCAGCTGAAGCATCACGGCTTCCGGGCGGGCGAGACCCTGACCTTCGCGGACGGGATGAAGGTCGACACCCTGCTCCTCAACCATCCGCAGGGCTCGGTCGGCTACCGTTTCGACCACGGCGGCAAGCGCCTCTGCGTGATCAGCGACATCGAGCACAGCGATCCCTGGCCGAACCCGGAGCTGAAAGCCTTCGTGGAGGGCGCCGACCTCCTCGTCTACGACGGCATGTTCACCGATTGCGAGTACCCGACCTGCCGCGGCTGGGGCCATTCGACTTGGCAGAAGGGCGTGGAGCTGGCGCGCGCCGCCAACGTGAAGGCGCTCGGCATCATCCACCTGCACCCGGCCCACACGGACGCGATGCTGCGCCGGGTCGAGGCGGACATGCAGGTCGAGATGCCGACCGCCTTCATCGCGCGGGAGCGTGCGCTGATCGACGTCGGGACGATCGGCAACCCGCGCCCGCGGGTGGTGGCGCGCACGGCCTGAGCCGCGAAACGCTCCGCCCCCTCTCCGGGAGAGGACGCGCTACGCCCCCTCCCGCCCGATGCGGCTGTGGCGGCGGCTCCACCCGAAATAGATCGCCATGCCGATGGCGAGCCAGATCACCAGGCGCAGCCAGGTCTCGCCGTCGAGCGACACCATCATGGCGAAGCAGGTGAGGATGCCGAGGATCGGCACCAGGGGCACCAGCGGCGTGCGGTAGGCGCGCGGGGCGTCGGGCTGGGTCCGGCGCAGGATCATCACGCCGACGCAGACCAGCACGAAGGCGAGCAGCGTGCCGATACTCGTCATGTGGCCGAGCTGGGTGATCGGCAGGAATCCGCCGAGCGCGCCCGTGAACACCATGAAGAACAGGTTCGAGCGGTAGGGCGTCTTCCAGCGCGGATGCACCCGCGAGAACAGGCCCGGCAGCAGCCGGTCCTGCGACATGGTGAAGAACACCCGGCTCTGGCCGAGCAGCAGCACCAGGATCACGGTGGAGAAGCCCGCGATCACCCCGAGGGTCACCAGCGACTTCAGCCAGGGGAAGGGCGTCTGGCCGATCGCCGTGTTCACCGGGGCGCCGTCGCCCCGCATGGCGTCGTAGTGCACGAGGCCGGTGAGCACGCCCGCGAACAGGATGTAGATGACCGTGCAGATGGCGAGCGAGCCGAGGATGCCGATCATCATGTTGCGCTGCGGATTCTTGGCCTCCTGCGCCGCGGTCGAGACCGCGTCGAAGCCGATATAGGCGAAGAAGACCACGCCGGCCGCCCGCATGATGCCGCTCCAGCCGTACTCGCCGAAGGTGCCGGTATTCTCGGGGATGAAGGGCACGTAGTTCTGGCTCTTCACGTAGAAGGCGCCGAGCCCGATCACCACCGCCACCACCGCGAGCTTGATCGCCACCACGATCGCGTTGACCCGGGCCGATTCGCGGATGCCGATCATCAGGAGCGCGGAGGCCGCCACGATGATCGCGATCGCCGGCAGGTTGACGAGGCCGGTGCCGGTGGTGCCGTCGGCGAGCGTGTAGGTCTCGAAGGGCGAGTGCACGAATTTCGCCGGCAAATCGACGCCGAACTGGTGGAGGAAGCGGACGACGTACTGCGACCAGCTTACCGAGACGGTCGCAGCGCCCACCGCGTATTCGAGCACGAGATCCCAGCCGATGATCCAGGCCACGAACTCGCCCATCGTGGCGTAGGCGTAGGTATAGGCCGAGCCCGCCACCGGGATCATGCCGGCGAGCTCCGAGTAGCACATGCCGGCAAAGCAGCAGCCGATCGCCGCGATGGCGAATGAGATGACGACCGCCGGCCCCGCGTGCTGCGCGGCGGCGATGCCGGTGAGCGAGAACAGGCCGGCGCCGATCACCGCGCCGATACCGAGCCCGATCAGGCTCCAGGGGCCGAGCGTGCGCTGGAGCGTGTGCTCGCCGGCCTCCGCGTCGGCGTTCAGCCGCTCAAGGGACTTCGTCCGTGTCAGATCGCCCAAAGCGCCCGCAGCCATCCGCCCACCCCCGCTCGACCGTCGCAGACTTGCCAAGCTAGCGGAATGCAGGAGCCCTGCCAGTGTGTTGCGGCCGGCTACACCGGCCAGCCGGCCTCCCTGTAGGCACCGTCCCAGAACATCCATTCGAGGCGCGTCGCGTGCGTGAAAGCTCGGTGCATCCGCTCGACCAGGGCGGGGGAGGCTACGGAGGCTGCCGCGTCGGTCGCGGCGATCACCCGGTCGACGGCCAGAGAGAAATCCTCGCCCGCGTAGGTGTCGATCCAGGCCCGGTACGGGTTGTCGGCGGCCGCGCGGGCGTGGATGTCGCGCCCGACCTCCCGGTAGATCCAGAAGCAGGGCAGGAGGGCAGCGAGGACCACCGGGTAGGGCTCGGCATAGGCGACGCTGAGCAGGTGGCCGACGTAGTGGTCGCAAGCCGGGCTCGGGGGCGTCGCCGCGAAGGTCTCGGGCCCGATGCCCTCCTGGCGGAAGAAGCCCTCGTGCAGGCTGCGCTCCACCACCACGGCCTCCTCGGCGGCGCGGGCGAACAGCACGAACGCGTCGGGGTCCGGCGCCTTGGCGGCGGCGAGCGCCAGAGCCCGGCCGAAGCCGAGGAGGTAGTGGGCGTCCTGCAGGATGTAGTGGCGGAAGCGCGCGCGGCTCAGCGTGCCGGCGGCGAGTTCCGCGTTGAACGGCATGGTGCGGATGGTCTCGTAGAGGGCGATGTTGCGCGCCCAGGCTTCCTGCGAGAACACCGGCCCGCCCATCGTGATCACCCTCCGTCCACCGAACCCGCGCGGCCAAGTCCTAGAAAAATCAGCCCTGGCGCTGGGCGTGGGTGACCGCGACGTGGATGAGTTCGGCGAGCGTGCGCACGCCGAGCTTCTGGCGCATCTGCGAGCAGGCGTTGGTGACGGTCTTGTAGCTGACCGAGAGGTCGGCGGCGATCGCGCCGTAGGACTTGCCCTGGGCGAGCCGGGCCAGGATCTGCTGCTCGCGGGGCGTGAGCTGGCTCTCGGGGGTGCGGCGTGCGTCGGTGCGCAGCATCGCCACCTCGGTGGCGAGGCGCCGGTCGAGATAGACCTCGCCGGCCCGCACCCGCTCGAAGGCGTCGAACAGTTCGGCCGAGGCGTGGTCCTTCAGCACGTAGCCGAGCGCCCCGGCCTCGAGCGCGCGCGCCACGATGACGGGGTCGTTGTGCATGCTGAAGACGAGGATGCGCGTACCCGGCTCGACCGCGCGCATCCGGCGGATCAGCCCCAGGCCGGCGAGCCCGCTGCCCTGGAAGGTGAGGTCGCAGATCACGATCGGCGGGCGCAGACGGTGGAAGATGCGGTAGCCGCCCACCACCGTGGTCGCCTCGGCGACGGTCTCGATGCCCGCATCCTCCAGCACCCGGCGGCAGCCCTGGAGCACGATCGGGTGATCGTCGATCACGAGAACCGGCAACCGCGTGCCGGTGATCTCGGGCTTCGTGGCGCTGGCGTTCATGGCGATGGCGTTCATGGCGCTTCCACCGTGCTGGCATCCTCGCCCCGGTCGGCCGGCACCGGGATGCTGATCCGGACAACAGCCCCCGGTGCCAGGTTGTCAAGGGCAAAGCTTCCGTCCAGCGCCCCGACGCGCTCGCGCATCCCCGAGAGGCCGAGCCCGGTGCCGTGGTCGGGGCTCACCCCGCTGCCGTTGTCCCGCACGCTGACCACGAGGCGCCCGTCCTGCTCCTCCGCCTCGACGACGACCTCGGTCGCGGCCCCGTGCCGCACGGCGTTGGTCATGCTCTCCTGGATGCAGCGGAACAGGGTGAGGTCGACGAGGTCGCCGTAGCCCGGCCCCAGCCCCGCGAAGCGGCCGACGAAGCGGGTGCCCGGATGGCGCCGGCTGAAGTCGCGCATGAGGAGGTCGAGGCAGGCGGGCAGCGGCACCTGACCGAGCGCGTGCGGTCGCAGGCGATTGAGGAGGTCGCGGTTGCGGCTCTGCACCTGACCGACGATGCCGGCGATCTCGGCGGCGCGCGCGGCGAGCTTGTCGCGGGCGGGCTCGGCCTCCCCCGCCGCGATGCGGGCGATCGAGGCGGCGGTGGCCTCGAGCGCGAACAGGCAGGGGCCGAACTCGTCGTGGAGTTCCAGCGCGATGCGGCGGCCCTCGTCGTCCTGCGCGGTGAGGAGCTGGCGGTTGAGGCGCCCGTTGGCGGCGCGCGCCTCGCCCAGCGCCTCCGCCACCTGGTTGAAGCGGGCCGCGATGGCGGCGAGTTCGCGCGTCTCCGGCAGCGCGAGCCGGGCGGTGTAATCGTGCCGCTCCAGCTGGGTCAGCCCCTGCGCGAGGCTGCCCAAGGGCGCCAGGACGCGCCCGGCCGCGAGATAGAGCGCCACCAGCATCGCCGCATTGATGCAGAAGGTGGTGATGGAGAGCGCCCGGGCGTAGCTCCAGATCTCGTCGATCTCGTCCAGCGGCTGGGTGGTGATGCGGGCCGAGCCGATCTGGCGCCCGCCCGCCACGATCGGCAGAGTGTGCTGCTTGATCGGCGGGGCGATCAGGTCGGCGAACCAGGCGGGTGCCGCTTTCTCGCCCCGTGGGCGGCCCGGAGGTTCGCCCACCGGATCGCCGTCGCTGTCGACCACGCTGACCCGAACGTGGCGGAGCGCCTGGGAGCGCAGGTCAAGGGTCTGCAACAGGGTGTCGGGTGTGGCCGTGTCGGCGAGCCGGATCGTGTCGGCCACGAGGGACTCGACGGTGGCGAGCGAGGCCCGGGTCTCGACCTTCACGGCCGAGCGCGCGTTGAGCACGATGACCGCGCAGGAAATCAGCGCCGCCAGCACGTCGATGGCGAGCACCACCGCGATCAGCCGCCGCCGGGTCGACCAGCCGGCCCAGGGCAGCGCGCGCCGCGGGACGCCCGGCGCGCGGCCCGGGGCAGCGGGCGCGTCGGATCGAGGCTGGACGGTCGGGGCGCGGGCGGTCACCCGGCGAGCCTTGATCCAGGCGGGCGGGATTGTCCATCCGGCGGTGGTGCCGCTGGTGGTTGAACGCGCGCCCCCCGCGTCGTAGCGCTCCGGCATGACGCCCGCGACCGCGCCGGTCCCCGCGCTGCGCGACCTGATCCGCGGCCTTCTCGCCGAGCCCGAGGCCGGCTGGAGCCTCGGCACCTTCGGGGCCGCGGCCGAGTTCCGGCGCGGATCGGACGAGCCCGCTTGGCCGCTCGCGGACGGCCGGCTCGGCCTGCGCACGGACCGGGGCGGCATCGCGCTCGACATCCGCCCGGATCTCGTGGCCGTCGCCTACGAGACGGCCGTGCCCGGCGGCTGGAGCCACGCGGTGGCGCTCTGCCTGCCGCACTCTGCCCTGCCGCGCCCGCACCGGGGCGTCGTCACGGCGCGCGGTCCCGACCGCGCGGCGCTCGACCCCGCCGGGCGGGACGCCTGCCTGTTCGACCTCGGCCTCGGTCGCGGCCCCGTCGCGATCCTGGCCCGGGCCGGGGACGCGCAGGGGTTCGCGCGGCTGCGGGCGCTCGCCGGGGCGCCCCTGCCCGACCCGGAGGGCTTCGTCGCGGACTTGGGGCGCCCCGGCGAGCCGGCCCTCGTCTTCGCCGGGCCGCTGGGGCGGGTCGAGGTGCTGCGGAGCGGACCGACCCCGGGCGCCGGGCCGGGGCCGCGGGCCCACCTCGTCCCCCGCGTCCTGCGGCTCGGGCGGACCCACGTCGCGACGGCGCCGATCCCGCCCGGCCTCGTGCCCTGCGCCCATATCGAGCCGCCGCACCCGCTGCGGGACGGCTCGGGGACGCCCTGCCCGTTCCGCCCCAGCCCGCACGCGGCCTTCCAGGCGATCCTCGCGCGCTGGGGCAATCCGGCCCTCGTCGCGCTGAAGCGTCACCGTCTCGGGCTCGGGCCCGATCCCGGTCTCGCGCCGGATCGGCGGACGCGCGCCGTCGCACGGGTGGCGGCGGCCCAGATCGCGGCGGGTGCGTATCCAGAGCCGCGCGGGCCGCGCGACGAAGTCACCGATTCTTAATCGCAGGCCTCGTACACAGGGTTACCTGTTCCTGACCGGAATCCGTGCACGGCGCGGCGGCCGACATCTTTGCGCCGTATTGTCGGCCCTGATTCATCGTCCGAGATCGCCTTCGGGAACACCTGAGGCGGACGGCCGGGTTCGGGGGAGCGGCCGTTCGGATCCGCGTCGCGTCCAGAGACCCCGTCCATGACCGAACTCGCGCTCGACCCCACCGAGACCCGCCAGCCCCGCACGGCCGCGCAGAGCAAGCCGCCCGGCGGCCCGCTCGGGCGCATCGCGCTCGCCTCCGCCCTCGGCATCGCCGGCCTCGGCGCCTTTGCGGCCGCCTCCGCCTTCATGTCCGATCTGACCGGGTCGCGGAGCACCGCAAGGCCGCCGGTCGTCGCCAAGCAGAGCGCTGCCGACTGGCCGGACCTGATGAAGGACGGCCTGCCGGCGCTCGCCACCGGCAGCCTACCCGAGGCGGGCGCCCCCCGGCAGATCGCCCTGTCGGCGGCCGATGCGTCGGCCGAGATCGCGCCCGCCCGGAGCCCGACGGGACCGGCGGCCGAGCCGGTACCGTCCGTCGCGCCGAAGCCGCTGGCCGCGGTCGAGCCGGCCGTCGCACGCCCGTCCGGCACGCCTGCGCCGATGATCGCGGCCTCCAAGCCCGCAGCGCCGGAGACGGTCGCCGCCAAGCCCGCGCCGATGATCGAGAACGCGCCGGTGATCGCCCCCGCGCGGCAGGCGGGCGTCCTGCCGCCACCGAACCGCACCGCGCCGACGGTCGCCGCGCGCCCGGTCGAGACCGTGCGCGCCCGCACCGCCAGCACCAGCTTCGCGGCCCTGCCGCCCGCGCCTGACAAGGCCACAGCCGAGAAGCCCGCGACGCGCCCGGTCCCGGCCGAGAGCCGCAAGGATCCGGCGAAGCCCGCCGAGGCGAAGGCGGAGGCGGCCGAGCACGCGAAGAAGAAGCCCGAGAAGGCCGTCGCTGCGCGCAAGCCGGCGCCCACCGCGGTCGCGTCCGCAGAGCCGGCGACCCCGGCCGACCCCGAGGAGACGGAGGTGTTCGGCATCAGGGTACCGACGCTCGCCGCCACGGGCCGGAAGATCGGCGCGAGCGTCGAGGCGCTGGGCAACGCGGTGAAGGGCCTGCCGGACAAGTTCTGAGTCAGCGCGCACGGGCTCGCACGCGACGACGCCGCGGCCGTCCCGCTCGCCGCCATCGCGTTCCGCTGCCGACCGGCTCCGTCCCCGGGGCCTCAGAACCAGCTTCGTCGGCTCATCGCGCCGTAGAGCGGTTCGTTGGGGCCGACGCTTCCGAAAAGCGACAGAACCGGCGACGGCGTGCTGTTCCTGCTATCCCACATGACGGTGAACCGGCTGACGAACGCTTCGAGCTTCTTGGGATCCTGAAACGACTTGATATCGATCCGACGCTCGATCAGCCTGGCGCGGGCCGAGACCGCCTCGTTCGACGAACCGGTGGCCTCGGGCAGGTTCAGAACCGTCGAGATGACCTGGGACAACGCCCTGTCGGCCAGGATGTCGAAGCCCGACCTGATGCTCGGACCGACGCGGCTGAAGTAGAGGGCGAGACGCACGCCGGCATCGTCCTCGCCCGCATCCGCTTCCAGCGCTTGGCGCAGATATGCCTTCGCCGCGCTCCGCGCCGTCGCGTCGGGGCCGTTATCGACGCCGAAGCCGATATCGACCCCGGTCTGCGTCGAGGCCGTACGGTCGATGTTCTGGAGCGACAGCGTCCGTCCGCTCCCGACCCCGGAATACGCGGTGTCGCCGTCCTTACCGAAGCCGCCGAAGGCCCCGTCCGCGCCAAGGTCGAGAGAGTCCGTCGTCCGGATGACGATGCGCCCGGTCGCGCTGAGCGAGGCCCGGACGGCTCCCTGCAGGCCGGTTCGGCCGGTGGCATCGATCTGCGCGTTGATCGCTCTCAGGAGTTCGGCAGGGGTGACCTTCGCGAGGTCGCCGACCATGCCCCTGAGGGTCTGCGCGTTGATCACGATCCGGCCCGTGCGCTCCGTGGCCGCGTCGAGGCGCGTCGCGAGCGAGAAGGCGACCTCGTTCGTCCCGCTGAAGTCGATCGTGTCGCTGGCCTTGTAGGCGCGCGATCCGGCGACCAGGGCCGCCGTTCCGTCGCGCCAGCTTCCCTGTCCGCTCGCGTCGCGCTTCCGGTCGGTGCCGAAGCCGATGTCGAAGCCGGTGGTGAAGAGCCGGCTCGTGTCGGCGCTCCGGATCTCGATCGTCCGTTCTGAGCCGGACGCCGCATAGACCCGGTCGGTCCGTGCGCCCGTCCCGGCCGCGGCTCCGGACAGGACATAGTCACTCGTCGTGAAGGCGATCCGTCCTGCCGCGTCGAGGGAGGCGCGCACGGTGCCTTTCAGCCCCGCGTCGCCCGTGGCCTCGATCTGGGCGTTGATCGCCGCGACCAGCTCGGCCGGCGTCACCCTGGACAACGTCATCGTCGCGAGAGCCTCGACCTTCGTGCGCGTCTTCAAGGCGTCGAGGATCTCCGCGTTGAGGGTGATCCGGCCGGTGCGCGGCGTCACGGCGTCGAGGTTGGTCGTCAGATCGAAGCTGATCTCTTGGGCGCCGATGTAGTCGAACTCGCGGGCGGTGCTCGCGTCGAGAGGGCCGCTGAGATCGAACGTGTCGGTCGGCGCGAAGGTGCGGGTGCCTGCGAGGCGCGTCGCGTCGGCGGAGGCCGTGCCGCTGCCCGAGGCCTGGACCCCGCCCGCCGCACCGAAGCCGATGTCGAGGGGCGTGCCGGGCGCGCCGCCCGCACCGATGAGGCTGACGGCCACGCTCCGCTCCGCGCCGACGCCCGCATAGACCGTGTCGGTCGCCCCGCCGCGGCCGCTGCGCCGGCCGTCCGTGCCCAGGGCGACGTGATCCGTCGTCGTGATGACCAGCCGTCCCGCGCCGTCGAGTGAGGCGCGGACCGTCCCGCTCAATCCGGCCGCCTCCGTCGCATCGATCTGGGCATTGACGGCCGCGACCAATTCCGCGGGCGTGACCCGGGAAAGGTCGGCCGCCTGCTCCCTCAGGGTCGAGGCGTTCAGCGCGATGACGCCCCACCGCGTCGTGCCCGCATCGAGCTTCGTCACGAGGCCGAGCCGAACCTCGCCACCCCGGCTGAAGTCGAGCGTGTCGGTCGCCGCGAAGCTGCGGGAGCCGGTTAGCCGAGCCGGGCTTCCGGTCTCCGCCGCCGGGGAGACCGCCCTGTGCGTCGGCGCGTCGTCGAGCGTGCCGAGGCCCACCTTGCCGAAACCCAGATCGACGGCGACCTGCGTGGCCGAGGAGAGATCGGCGTTGCGGAGGAGGATCGTGCGCTGCGTGCCCGTAGCGGCGTAGGCCTTGTCCGCGCTGGCACCCGCGCCGCCGGCTCTCCTGTCCTTGCCGAGATCGAGATGGTTCGTCGTCGTGAAGACCAGAGCTCCTCCGGGATCGAGGGAGGCCGCGAGCGTGCCCTTCAGCCCGGTCTCGCCCGTGGCCTCGATCTGGGCGTTGATCGCCCGCACGAGATCCGGCCCCGTGAGCTTGGACAGATCGGCGAAGCCGAGCTTTGTCTGCAGGCGGCCCAGAGTCTCGGCGCTGAGCACGATCTTGCCCGTGCGGAGGGTATCCCCGTCGAGCTTCGTCTCGAGCGTGAAGGCGGCCTCGTTCAGCCCGCTGAAATCGAAGAGGCCGTCGAAGACGACACGACCGTCTTCGCCCTTGATTGGAAGCAGGGCCGGTGTGCCGGAGATGACGGCGGGTCTCGGCACCGGGATGCGCGCCGCCGGATCGAAGGGGGCGTCCGCCCCGCTCGCGCGTGCGCCCATGCCGGCCGCGAAATCGAATGCCGCCGCGAACGTCTTGTAGCGGCCGTCGGTCAGACGGTTGGCGAAGCTGTTCGGGTCGGCGACGCCCTCGCTCAGGACCCTGCGCATGAAAGCCTTGGCGTAGATCATGTCCTCCAGGCCATACGCCTTCATGGCGTACGTATAGAGACGGCGATCGCCGAGGAATTCATCGACCGTTCTGACGGTGCGGATATGGGCCTCGAAATAAGCGGCCTCGCGCGCGACCTGCGATTCCTTTGCCTTCCGGAGCAGGGACTTGTCGAGGTCGCGCGAGAGCAACCTGTAGCTGAGATATGTGTCCATTACGCGCGTCTTCCTCGCACGATCGGTACCGGCCGGAGACAGCGGAGCCGAGTCGCGGCCGACGGATCCATCAGACCCGGCGTCGAAATCAATTTCGTCGCGCAAGCTTGCCCATAGCTTTCTGTATTGGATCATCAAAATTCTTATTTTATCGCAAGATAAACATCCGCTCGTACGGAGTTTAGATTTTCTATGTGAACTTAAAAATCCATTTCCTGCCGCAGCGGTCGAGATGAATCTTAATATTGTATTCGATGTAAAATAAAAATACTGAGATCCTATGTTTTATGCATATTCAGCTTCGGCTACGCTGCTTCGATGCGGTTTCCGACCGATCTCTTGGCTGCCATCGACCATTGCCGCCTGCTCCGGGAATGGCCGCCTTACGCGGGCCGGCACAAGCCCCGAACCTGTGCGCGCAAGGACGCCTCATCGAGGATGTTCAGCCGCGCGGGCAAGACGCCGACGCGGTTCGCGAAGGCTGTCGGCAGGCGCACCGCATCCTTCTCGGTGGTGACGAGGTCCGCGCGGATTCGCTCCGCCTCGGCGGCCAGTGCCGCAAGGTCGCCCGCCGCGTACGGGTGGTGGTCGGGAAAGGCCCGAGTGCCGACGAGCTCCGCCCCGCTCTCCTGCACGGTCGCGAAGAATTTTTGCGGGCGCCCGATCCCTGCGAAGGCCAGAACGCGCCGGCCGGTGAGGGCGCCGGGCTCGGCGGCGAGCCGGGCGCAGTGCACGGGCAGGCCCCGACGCAGCGCGGCCTCCGCCACGGCCTCGCCCGGGCCGCCCTCGCCGACCAGGATCACCCCGCCGACATGCGGCCACTGCCGCGCCAGCGGCGCCCGCAAGGGGCCCGCCGGGAAGGGCAGCCCGTTGCCGAGGCCTGCCCCCGCATCGACCACCGCGAGGGCGAGGTCCTTGATCAGCGACGGGTTCTGCAGCCCGTCATCCATCACGATCACGTCCGCCCCCCTGGCCGCGCACAGGGCGGCACCGGCCACGCGGTCGCGCGCGACGATCGCCGGGGCAGAGCGGGCGAGGAGCAGCGGCTCGTCGCCGACATCCGCGGCCCCGTGGCGCGCCGGATCGACCGCGACGGGGCCGGACAGGCGTCCGCCGTAGCCGCGGCTCAGGAAGGCCGGCCGCGCGCCGAGATCGCGCAGGATGTCCGCGAGGGCGAGCGCCGCCGGGGTCTTGCCGGCGCCGCCCAGCGTGAAGTTGCCGAGGCAGAGAACCGGGCAGGGCCCGAGGGCGCCGGGCCGCGCCATCCGGGCGGCGGTGAGCCGGCCGTAGAGGGCACCGAGCGGCCGGAGCGCCAGGGCGGCCGGATGATGCGGGCTCCCGTCCCAGAAGGCGGGCGGGCGCATCAGGCCTGGAGGGCGGCGAGCTTCAGCTGCGCGACGAAGGGCTCGAGCACCGCCAGCGTCCGCGTCACCGCCCCCTCGAAGGGGCGCAGCGCCCGCTGCCCGGCCTCGGCCACGGCCGCGCGATGCGCCGGCTCGGCGAGCAGCGCACCGGTCCGCGCGGCGAGCTCGTCCGCGTCGGCCACGGCGAGCGCTCCGCCCGCCGCGTCCAGGGCGCCGTAGATCTCGGCGAAGTTCTGCGTGTGCGGCCCGTGCAGCACCGCCGCGTCGAGGCGCACCGGCTCGATCGGGTTCTGGCCGCCGCGGCCGACCAGCGAGCCGCCGAGGAAGGCCACCGGGCTCAGGCGGTAGAACAGGCCGAGCTCGCCCACCGTGTCGGCCACGTAGTAGGAGACCCCCGGATGGGGCCGCCCCCCGGCCGAGCGGCGCGCGCTGCGCAGGCCCGCCGCGGCCGCGGCCGCGGCAACCGCCTGGCCCCGGCCGGGATGGCGGGGCGCCACGATGGTGAGGAGGTCCGGGAAGCGGGCGGCGAGCCGCGCATGCGCCGCGGCGACGACCTCGTCCTCGCCCGCATGGGTGCTCGCCGCGATCCAGACCGGGCGATCGCCGATCATCTCGCCGAGATAGGCGAGTTGCTGTCGGTCGGCCGGGGGCACCGCGGCATCGAATTTCAGGTTGCCCGCCACGCTTACCCGGGGCGCGCCGAGCCGCACGAAGCGCTCCGCGTCGTCCCGCGTCTGCGCGAGGCAGATGGCGATGCGGGAGAGGAGCGCGCGCGCTGTGCGCGGCGAGCGCTCCCAGCCGCGGAACGAGCGCTCCGACATCCGGCCGTTGACGAGGATCAGCGGGATGCCCCGCTCGTGCAGGCCGACGATGACGTTGGGCCAGATCTCGGATTCCGCCACCAGCGCGAGGTCCGGCTGCCAATGGTCGAGGAAGCGCCCGACCCAGCGCGGCGCGTCGAGCGGCATGTACTGGTGCACGGCGCCGGCCGGCAGGCGGGTGCCGATCAGCTCGGCGGCCGTCCGGGTACCGGTGGTGACGAGCACCGAGAAGCCGCGGGCGATCATGCCCTCGACGAGGCCGATCAGCGAGAGCGCCTCGCCGACGCTCGCCCCGTGCATCCAGGCGAGCGGCCCTACGGGGCGCGCCCGGCCCGGCAGGCCGCGTCGCTCGGGCAGACGCCTCGGATCCTCCTTGCCGCGATGCGCGCGCCACGCGAGCAGGCCGGCCACCGCGGGCTCGCCGAGTTGCAGGCCGACCCGGTAGGCCCGCAGCGGCAGGGTGAGGGGGAGCGCCCTCACGCGGGGCTCCTCGCGGAATTCCCTGTCGCCGCCGGCACCCCGAGCCAGTTCGCGCCGACCCGGTCCGGCCGCCCGACGAGGGCGTAGGCCCGGTCGTGCACCCGGTTCATCTCGGCCTCCAGCCGCTGGCGCAGATGCTCGAACGCCTCGGCCTCGACCTCGCGCGGCACCGCGATCGGCTCGCCGAACACCACGGCGCCCTGGCCGAAGGGCAGGCCGAGGCAGGCCCGATCCCAGGAGTTGAAGCGGATGTGGCGGCTCGTCACCACGGCGACCGGTACGATCGGCCGGCCGGAGAAGCGGGCGAGCGTCAGGATGCCGGCATCCGCGCGCCGGGAGACCTTCGGCACGTCGGCGCTGAAGGCGACGATCTCGCCGGCCTTCAGCGCCTTCAGCATGGCGCGCAGGCCCTCGGCCCCGCCCTTGGCGCGCGCGTCGCGCACCACCCGGCCGCGGGCGCCCGAGGCGCGGATGACCCGCACGCCCATCCGGGTCAGCGCGATCGTGTTGATGTTGCCGTCGGGATTACGCGAGATGATCGTGGCGATCCGGTCCTGCGGCCGGCGGGCGAACGACACCATGATGTGCTGGCCGTGCCACATGCCGGCGATGAAGGGCGTGTGCCCGTCGATCCAGGCGTCGCCGCCTGCGGGCTCCACGGTGAACCGGTTGGTGCGCCGCACGAGGTTCAGATAGGCCGCGGCGAGCGTGCCCAGCCCTTGCTGTACGGCCGGCAGCCGGCTGATGCGTTTGAGGAGGCTCATCGTCGCTTCTGGGAACCCGCCGCGCGGGCGCATGGCTAGGGGGCGAGGCCGGACCGGCGAGCCGAGCTTTCACCGGAGCTTTGTGCCGGAACTGAGGAAGCGGTCGGGCGCCGGTGGGATCATCTATCCCCGCCCTGCGAGGCCGTGCAACTGATCCTGGGTTGTGCGTCGTCCGTACCACCTCCGGTGCGAGCAACCGCCTTCGTGGCCCCTCTTGTCTGGAACTGTTCCAAT
>NZ_BPQM01000077.1 GCF_022179245.1 Methylobacterium gregans | reverse complement strand
TTTTGTTAGACGCTCTTAGGTGGTGGGCTCAAAGTGATTCTTCTCGGACCGTCTGGCGCTCGGCCCTGGATGTCTGGTTGTAGCCGATAATCTGCCCTGGTCACGGATCAACGGCCTCCTGTCGCGACCTGTGAACGTCGAGCAGGGCCATCAGCAGAGATCCCTCCTCATGCGCGGTTCGAAGCGTCAGCAGTTGCCAAATGGTACATGCCCACATCATCGTGGGTGGAATGCGTCCCCCGGTTCCGCTCTCCGCCGTTCGCACTTTCGAGGCCGCAGCACGCCGTCGGTCGTTCAAGGACGCGGCGAGCGAACTTAACTTGACCGCGAGCGCTGTCAGCCACGCGATACGGAAGCTTGAGCAGGCGCTCGGGGTGCTGCTGTTCGAGCGCGACAGCCACGGCATTGCTCTGACCGCAGCGGGTGAGGCCCTCCTCGACCATGTCAGCCGGGCCTTCGAAGAGTTGAACCGTAGCTTCGATCTCGTCGCGACCCGCGCACCGCAACTGCTGCGCCTACACTGTGCTCCGAGCTTCGCCGCGCAGTGGCTGACGCCGCGGCTTGCCCGCTTCATGGCCGGGCATCCCGACTTCGAAGTCCGGCTCGCTGCCGGCATGGACTACGCCCGCTTCATCACGGACGAGTTCGACGCCGACATCGTCTACGGACCGCCACGCGGCGAAGGCCTCGTCGTCATGCCACTTGCGCAGGAGACTGTAACGCCGCTCTGCACGCCGGAGCGCGCAACCGAAATCCGGGTGCCCGCCGACCTCCTCGGGCACCCGCTGATCCAGAGTGACAACAAGCTCGTGCGCTGGCCGCTCTGGTTCGAGCGCAACGGCCTGCGCGCCCCACCGCCTTCGGGCCTGCGCTTCGATCGTAGCTTCCTCGCAATCACGGCGGCAGCCGATGGCCTCGGCGTCGCCCTCGAGTCGACGCTGCTCGCCGAGCGGGAGCTCGCGAGCGGTCGTTTGATTGCTCCCCTTGCGGCGTCTGCCTCGAACGTCCACTACACCGGCCACCATCTCGTGTTCCCCTCCCTGACGCGCCGCCCAACACCGCTCCGCGTCTTCGCGCGCTGGCTCGCCGCCGAACTTCGTGTCGACCTGCCGCCCGAGATTGCTTGAGAACGCGCGGCCAGATGAATCAGATTCACCTAGCGCTGAAATCTACGCGTTTGCCGCGTTGAGAAGCCTCCGGCACCGTGGTTCCAACGAGATGAGAGGAAACGACCCAGTGCCGGCCTGCGATCCCAAGCGGATCATGGCCAGGTGAATGGGCATCATGCCGGACTGTTCACTCGGTCCGTGCGCAAGCGCTTCGATCTCCCGTCTCGCAACAAGCCGAGCACCGGAACGGCGACAGCCGCCGGCGCAGAAGGGAGACAGCCATGCTTCTGAGGGACAAGGTCTGTGTGATCACGGGCGCGGCCTCCGCGCGCGGGATCGGTAAGGCGACGGCCCGCCGCTTCGCCGCCCATGGCGCGTGCATCGTCATCCTCGATCTCAATGCCGGCCAAGCCGAAGCGGCTGCCCGCGAGATCGGGCCCGGGCATCTCGGGCTCGCCTGCGACGTCACCGACCGCGCAGCCTGCCAGATCGCCGCTGGCGAGATCGTGGCACAGGTCGGCCGCATCGACGTCCTCGTCAACAATGCCGGCATTACCCAGCCGCTGAAGCTGATGGAGATCGAGGCGGCCAACTACGACGCCGTCACCGACGTGAACCTGCGCGGAACGCTGTACATGAGCCAGGCGGTCGTACCCGCCATGCGCACGCAGCGCGCCGGCTCGATCATCTGCATGTCATCGGTCTCGGCCCAGCGCGGTGGCGGCATCTTCGGTGGCCCGCACTACAGCGCGGCCAAGGCCGGCGTGCTCGGTCTCGCCAAGGCGATGGCGCGCGAGCTCGGTGCGGACGGCATCCGGGTGAACTCCGTCACGCCAGGGCTGATCCAGACCGACATCACCGGCGGCAAGCTCACGGACGATCTGCGCGCCGAGATCATCAAGGGCATTCCGCTCGGCCGCCTCGGCGTGGCGGACGACGTGGCCGACGCCTGCCTGTTCCTGGCCTCGGACCTGTCCTCGTACATCACCGGTGCGGTGATCGACGTGAACGGCGGCATGCTCATCCACTGAGCGGAAGGACCCGAACCATGGACACCCTCCTCGACGTGCGGCCCCGCGCCGGCACGAACGTCTCGCTTTCCGAGCGCGCCTACCGCATCCGTCGCCACGCCCTGCTGATGGGCGAGGTCCAGGGCCAGGGCTACATCGCCCAGGCGCTCGGGATCAGCGACGTGCTGGCGGTGAGCTACTTCCACGCGATGACCTACCGTCCGGAGGATCCGGAATGGGAGGGTCGCGACCGCTTCCTGCTCTCGATCGGCCACTACGCCATCGCCCTCTACGCCGCGCTGATCGAGGCCGGCATCATCCCCGAGGATGAGATCGCGAGCTACGGCTCCGACGACAGCCGCCTGCCGATGTCCGGCATGGCCGCCTACACGCCCGGCATGGAGATCACCGGCGGCTCCCTCGGTCACGGGCTGGGCATCGCGGTCGGCATCGCGCTCGGCCTCAAGCGGAAGTCCTCAGGCGCCTTCGTCTACAACCTGTTCTCCGACGGTGAGCTCGACGAGGGCTCCACCTGGGAGGCGGCGATGTCGGCGGCCGGCTTCGGCCTCGACAACCTGATCGGCCTCGTCGACGTCAACGGCATGCAGGCGGACGGACCCTCCCGCGGCGTGCTGAACTTCGAGCCGCTGGCGCCGAAGTTCGAGGCCTTCGGCTGGTTCGTGCAGCGGGTCGACGGCAATGACATCGACGCGCTCGTCCAGGCCTTCGATGCCGCCCGCGCCCATCCGGGCCCCTGCCCGCGCGTGGTGATCTGCGACACGAAGATGGCCAAGGGCGTGCCCTTCCTCGAGGCGCGCGAGCGCAACCACTTCCTGCGGGTCGAGGCGGACGAGTGGCGCCAGGCCCTGGCGGTTCTGGACGAAGGGAGGCCCCAGTGAGACGGTCTAAGTACGAGAAGCCCGCACCGCGCACGGGCGGGGGCGCCAAGACCTCGGCGATGGTCGCCTCGCTGGCCGCCCCGGGCCAGCGCACGAAGCCGGCGCCCTTCGGCAACGCCCTGGTCGAGCTGGCCAAGAGCCGTCCCGACATCGTTGGTCTCTCGGCGGATCTCGCCAAGTACACCGACCTGCACATCTTCGCGCAGGCCTACCCCGAGCGGTTCTACCAGATGGGGATGGCCGAGCAGCTCCTGATGAGCGCGGCGGCGGGCCTGGCGCGGGAGGGCTTCACGCCCATCGCCACCACCTACGCGGTCTTCGCGGCGCGGCGCGCCTACGACTTCATCTGCCTCGCGATCGCCGAGGAGAACCTCAACGTCAAGATCGCCTGCGCCCTGCCGGGCCTGACCACCGGCTACGGCCCGAGCCACCAGGCCACGGAGGATCTGGCGATCTTCCGCGGCATGCCGAACCTGACGATCCTCGACCCCTGCGACGCGCACGAGCTGGAGCAGGTGGTGCCGGCGATGGTCGCGCATCAGGGCCCGGTCTACCTGCGGCTGCTGCGCGGCAACGTTCCCCTCGTGCTCGACGAGTACGGCTACACGTTCGCGTGGGGCAAGGCGCAGACCATCCGCGACGGGCGCGACGTGCTGGTCATCTCCTCCGGGCTGATGACCATGCGGGCCCTCGAAGTGGCCCAGGAGCTGGAGCGCGACCGGATCGACGTCGCGGTTCTGCACGTGCCGACGATCAAGCCGCTCGACGCGGAGACGATCCTGCGCGAGGCCGGCCGCGGCGGCCGGCTCGTGGTGGTGGCCGAGAACCACTCGGTGGTGGGCGGTCTCGGCGAGGCGGTGGCGAGCCTGTTGCTGCGCACCGGCACCGTGCCGCCGGGCTTCCGGCAGATCGGTCTGCCGGACGCGTTCCTCGACGCGGGCGCCCTGCCGACCCTGCACGAGCGCTACGGCATCTCAACCCAGGCCATGGCCCGGAGCATCCGCGGATGGCTCTGAGCCGGCGCTGAAGCGGGGCGTGCCGAACACCGGCACGCCCCCCTAAAAGACGATCCTTTTGATCAGCGCCACGGGCAGCGCGCCACGGATCCGGCGAGACCGGATGCCGATCCCAAGGACCGCGAACGGCGGGGATCGGACGGCATGCCCGAACAACCAGGGAGTGAAACATGCCAGAGGCTTCTCTCAGCCGCCGTAGCCTCATCGCGGGCGCGGCCGCCCTTCCCCTGTTCGGCATCCTCACCCGACGCGCCTCGGCCGCCGAGTTCGTCTACAAGCTCGCCACCGGTCAGGACCCGACGCATCCGGTCAACATTCGCGCCCAGCAGGCGATCGAGCGCATCCGCGAGGCGAGCGGCGGACGCCTGGAGATCCGGCTGTTCCCAGCTAATCAACTTGGAGCCGACACCGATCTCCTCGCCCAGGTGCGCAGCGGCGCCGTCGAGTTCCTGAACCTGTCCTCCTCGGTGCTGGCGACCTTTCTGCCGGTGGCGAGCCTGCCGAACCTGGGCTTCGTCTTCAAGGACTACCCGAGTGTGTGGGCCGCCATGGACGGGCCATTGGGTGCCTATGTTCGCGAGCAGATCGGCCGCACCCCGCTCCTGACCGTCTCGAAGGTCTGGGACAACGGCTTCCGCCACATCACCTCCTCGACGCGGGAGATCCGCACGCCCGACGACATCCGCGGCTTCAAGATCCGCGTGCCCCAAGCCCCGATGCAGACCTCGCTGTTCCGAGCGCTGAGCGCGGGCGCGACGCCGATCAACTTCAACGAGTTGTACTCCGCTCTACAGACCAAGGTCGTAGAAGGCCAGGAGAACCCGCTCCCGATCACCGCAACGACGCGGCTCTACGAGGTGCAGAAGAGCTGCAGCCTGACCGGCCACATCTGGGACGCCTACTGGATCCTCGGCAACAAGCGCGCCTGGATGCGCCTGCCAGAGGACCTGCGCATCCTCGTCTCGCGCGAGCTTGACCGCTCCGCCGACGACGAGCGGGCCGACATCATGGCACTCAACGCCGACCTCCGCGGCATGCTCGCGGCGAAGGGCTTGGGCTTCATTGACCCCGACCGCGAGGTGTTCCGCGACGCCCTCGGCCGGACCAGCTTCTACAGGGATTGGAAGGCCAAGCTCGGAGACGAGGCCTGGGCCCATCTCGAAAGCGTCTCCGGAAAGCTCGTGTGAGGGGGCCCACCATGCAGCTCGATGTACATCTCGATATGACCGTGCCAGCGGTCCCCACGCGGGCGACCAGTGGACGCTCCCGCCTCCAGACCTTCGACCGTGTTTTAGGCCGGATGGTCGAGATCCCGGCGGCGATCCTAGTCGGCCTGGAGATTGTCGTCCTTCTAGCCGGCGTCGTCAGCCGCTACATCCTACACCACCCTCTCATCTGGTCGGACGAGCTCGCCGCAGTCTTGTTTCTGTGGCTCGCCATGCTCGGCACGGTCATCGCCTACCGCCGCGGCGAGCACATGCGCATGACCGCCTTCGTCGGCATGGCGTCGCCCCGCTCCCGTGCCTTCCTCGATACCCTGGCAATCGTCTCAGGCCTTGCCCTGGTTGGGCTGCTGCTGGAGCCTGCCATCGAGTTCGCGATCGAGGAATCCTGGGTCCACACCCCGGCGCTCGACCTTGCCAATACTTGGCGCGCTGCGGCCCTGCCAGTTGGATTCACCCTGATGCTCGTGACTGCTGTCGTGCGGCTTGTGCAGGAGAGCGACTGGCGCCTGACCGGTGCGGCGCTCGTCCTCGGAGCTTGCATCGCCTCCGGGCTCGCCGCCCTGTCGCCGACGCTCATCGGGATCGGCAACCTGAACCTGCTGGTGTTCTTCCTCTTTGGCGTCGGCGCCCTCGTGTTCGCCGGCGTACCGATCGCCTTTGCCTTTGGGCTCTCTACCTACGCGTACTTGATGACCACGACGCACGCGCCCGCCATGGTCGTGGTCGGCCGCATGGACGAGGGCATGAGCCACCTCATCCTGCTCTCAGTGCCGCTGTTCGTCTTCCTCGGCCTGCTCATCGAAATGACCGGCATGGCGCGCGCCATGGTCGGGTTCCTGGCGAGCCTGCTCGGCCATGTGCGGGGCGGCCTGCACTATGTGCTGGTCGGGGCGATGTACCTCGTCTCCGGCATCTCCGGCTCGAAGGCCGCCGACATGGCCGCGGTCGCCCCCGTGCTGTTCCCCGAGATGAAGGCGCGCGGGGCCAAGGAGGGCGACCTCGTCGCCCTGCTCTCGGCGACCGGCGCCCAGACCGAGACGATCCCGCCCTCGATCGTGCTGATTACCATCGGCTCGGTCACCGGCGTCTCGATCACCGCGCTGTTCACCGGCGGACTGGTGCCGGGCCTCGTTCTGGCGATCACGCTCTGCGTGCTGGTCTGGTGGCGCTACCGCGGCGAGGATCTGAGCCACGTAGCCCGGCCCAGCCGGACGGCGATCCTGAAGGCGCTTGTCGTCGCGCTACCGGCGCTGGCGCTGCCCTTCGTGATCCGGGCGGCCGTGGTCGAGGGCATTGCGACGGCAACCGAGGTCTCGACCATCGGCATCGTCTACGCTGTGCTGGCGGGGCTCCTCGTCTACCGGCAGTTCGACTGGAGACGCCTCGTACCGATGCTGGTGACAACGGCGACTCTATCGGGCGCGATCCTGTTGATCATCGGCGCGGCCACTGCCATGGCTTGGGCCCTGACGCAGTCCGGGTTCTCGCAGGCGCTCGCCGCGGCGATGAAGAGCCTGCCCGGCGGCCCGCTCGGCTTTCTGGTGGTCTCGGCCCTCGCCTTCATCGTGCTGGGCTCGGTGCTGGAGGGTATCCCGGCAATCGTGCTGTTCGGGCCGCTGCTCTTCCCGATCGCCCGGGCGGTCGGCGTGCATGAGGTCCACTACGCGATGGTGGTAATCCTCGCCATGGGCATCGGCCTCTTCGCACCACCCTTCGGCGTTGGCTACTACGCCGCCTGCGCCATCAGCCGCATCCATCCAGACGTCGGTATGCGACCGATCGTCGGCTACATCGTCGCCCTGCTCGTCGGCCTGGCCGCTATTATCCTAGTGCCCTGGTTCTCGATCGGCTTCCTCTGAGCCCGGCCTGACTAAATAAAGCTGGCAGAGGATCCCGGGAGGCGAGCCGCTGCCCCCCGTCGTTCGTAGGCTTGCCGGCTCTCAGAACGCTCCGGCACGCCCGGTGCGTTCGATCTGGTCGAGTTGCTCGGCAAAGCGTCGGTCGGCCCCGCGCCGAAGTGCAGCGGCGAGCCAAGCCTTGAGGAAGACTTGCCGCCCCTGCACGATCTTCGCGTGACGGCTACGCAGGTTCTTCGCGATCTCGAGAACAACGGCCATGACTACCCCGGCGCGGGCCACCAACGGCCCCACATGCTGCGATGCAATATAGCGCGCCTGGCTCGCCGAAAGCGTGAAAAGCGCCGTGGCCTGACATGCACTTTGCTCATGCGAACGGTCACGGATAGGGGCGAGAGCGTGTCTCGCGGAAGGCAATCGACGGCCATCAAGATCCGGAACGGTCGCCCGTCAAACAATCTGAACCACAAGCAGCACCGCGAGCCGGAAGAGAACAAAATCGGCGCCGGTTGGGCCTGTGATCGGCCTGAATTGCCATCCGCTTTGGAGATACGCGTTTCGCCTCGAAGCGGATATCGGCGGACCGCGCGACCACGAAGGCCGGCATCGTGGCCTTCCCGGAAGTGCTGACGGGGCGGCCGTTGCTGATATGGCCGGTGCCCGCCCCGGTCAGGGACGACGCCCGAAGACCGCCGACGCTTGCCCCACTTGCCGGCCGACCTCACCTACGGCCCCATGGGCAGCGAGTTCGACGTCATCATCGTAGGGGGAGGCGCCGCCGGCACCGGCGCCGCGCGGCGGCTTGCCGCGCACGGCAAGGAGGCGCTGGTGCTGGAAGCGTCGTCGCGCCTCGGTGGCCGCGCGTTCACGCAGGACCTCGGCGGCTACCCGCTCGACCTCGGCTGCGAATGGCTGCACTCGGGCGACCGCAACTCATGGGTCACGATCGCCGAGGCATCCGGCTTCCCGGTCGACCGGAGCGACCCGCCGTGGGCGAAGGCGCATCCCGGCATCGCACGGGACGAGGACGACGAGGAATCGGCCCGGAAGGCGTTCGGCGATTGGGAGAAGCGGCTCCGGGCGGTGGCGCAGGGCAGCGACCGGGCGAGCGATGCCCTGGAGCCCGGGGGTGAGTGGAACGCCTACGTGGGGGCCATCGCCGGCTTCATGAGCGGGTTCGCGCCCCAGAGCATCTCCGCCACCGACTACATGGCCTACGACGATGCCTCCACGGATCGGAACTGGAACCTACCGCTCGGCTACGGCACCCTGGTCGCGGCCAGCCTCCCGCACGCGGTGGCGTTGCGCCTAGCGACCCCCGTCGAGCGGATCGACCTGACGGCGGACGGCGTCGCCGTCTCGACGCGCGCCGGCACCGTCCGCGCCGGGGCCGTCATCCTCACGGTCTCGACAGCAGTCCTCGCCGGCGACGCCATCCGCCTGCCGCCGGGAACCGAACTATGGCGCGAGGCGGCGGCCGCCCTGCCGCTCGGTCGTAACGAAAAGGTCTTTCTGGAGATCGGGCGCGACGCCGCGTTCGAGCCGGCCTCGCACGCTTACGGCAACCTGCGCGACGCGCGGTCCGCCGCCTATTCCATCCGACCGAACGGCTGGCCGATCATCGAGGCGTTCCTCGGCGGCGAAGGAGCCCGCATCCTGGAGGAGGAGGGCTCGGCCGCCGGCTTCGCCCACGCCACGGCGGAGCTGGTCGCCCTGTTCGGTACCGACGTGGCGTCCGCCATCCGGCCGCTCGCGGCAACGGCCTGGAGCCGGATGGCGTCCATCGGCGGTGCCTACAGTTGCGCCCTGCCGGGTCAGTCGCAGGCACGGGCACGGCTGGCCCAGCCCTTCGAGAACCGGCTGTTCTTCGCAGGCGAAGCGACGCACCCCTTCGACTTCACGACCGCGCACGGGGCGCACGACAGCGGGCAACGGGCCGCCGACGAAGCTCTATCGGCGCTCCAAGAGGGGCGGTTCCGGCCGATGCGCGCTGCATCCTGAACAGCCGGACAGTGGTCGCAGACTCGGGCTCCGCCGGCCCTCGGTGGGCCTGGTCGGCGTCGGTCATGGGATGTCTCCTTTGGGGGCAGCCGAACCGTGGGGTTCAGTTGAATTTTACGCGGTTCAGCGCCGGCAGCGGACGGCCGGAGAACTGCACGAGGCGGCTCCATGACGGCGCTCCTGGGCCTCCTCGCCCTCGCCGGCTAACAGAATCGCGACAAGCTCGCGGAGTTGCTGGGCGGCGCAGAACAGGCCGCCCCGGCCCCGGCGGGCCAAGGCGCGGCGCCCGGCGCCTTCGACGACGGCCTGGGCGGGATTATCGGCGGGTTGCTCGGCGATCGGAGCGCTGAGGCCCCCGGCGGGCTCCTGCACAGCGGTCTCGGCGAGATGCTGCAGCGCTTCTAGCAGGCCGGGCACGGGGCCGCGGCGCGATCCTGGGTCAATCAGGGGCCGAACCAGGAAATCGCGCCGCAGCACTTGGAGCTGGCCATCGGCCCCGACGTCCTCGCGACGCTGACGCCGCGCACCGACCTGTCTCGCGAGGGGCTGCTCTCCTGCCTATCACGGGAGCTTGCGCAGGCGGTGGACCGCTCCACGCCGGATGGTCGGATGCTGACCTAGCCGTCAGCCATCCTCGGTGCCGTGGGCGCGGCCTGTCCGGGGACCTACGGGTCGACCCGGGGCCTTCGGCATTCCGCGCTAGCCTGCCGACAGGTGTTCTCGCTTGCCTGCAATGCCGATGGTGCCGGCCATGTCTCTGTGGGGCTGGCACTTCCACCCTCATTGCGCGGCGGCGAGCTCGCTCGTCGATCGTGCGACCTCCGCACCGAAGACCCTACGGCAATAGGCGACCAGCCGGTCGGCCCGGTCGGCGTCGCCGCGGAAGGCGATGTGGCCGTCCGGCCGCACCAGCACCAGCGCCGGGCGGCCCTCCAGGCCGTAGGCCCCGTGCGCCTTGCCGTCCATGTCCGAGAGGACAGGGACGTCCGCACCTTCGACCATCGGACCCGCCAGGACGAGACGCGGCCTTATCCAAGGCCATGGCGTGACGGCGTCGGCTGCAGCGAGCAGCGAGGCTCCGGCGTTCGGCGACCGACCGTCGAGGCACAGAAGGGCCCAGCCGGTCGTGTGGCCGTCCGGGTTGTAGAGGAACGGGAACAGGCTGGACGTCTCGCCGCGATGCGTTACCTCCGCGTCCGGCGCGCGCTCGCCAGGCTTCGGCCCCGGCCGGAGTACGGTCGCTAGGCCGGATAGGCAGTCCTCGTTCAGGCTGCTTCTCGGGTATTCGACACCCATCTGCTGCATGTCGTCGGTGCCCTGCAGCAACGAGCCCAAATTCGGCAGTGCCTTCGCGGCGAGGCTCAGGACCGTATCGGTGACCGGGCCCCGGTAGACGGTCCAGCGGAAGCCCCGCGCCTGCTGGGCACTGAGGCGCGCGTGTTCGCCGCCCCGCTCGCCGCCGTAGGATTCCAGGATGACCGGCGCCGCCTCGCCGCGCAGGGTCATGGCCAGCCGCCACGCAATCTCGACGGCGTCGTGCAGGCCTGCGTTCATGCCCTGCCCGCCGATCGGGAGGGATAGGTGCCCGGCGTCGCCCGCCAGGAACACGCGGCCCCGCGCGTAGCCGGGGGATACGCCGTACCGAAAGCGACTGTGCGTGAGCCACTGAGGGTCCGACAGGGTCAGGGTCTCGTCGCCGGTGACGTCCCGGGCAACCGCCTGCATCTCGGCGAGCGTCGGGTCGCGGTCCGGCACCCCGGAGTCGTCGGCGAGGAAGAACAGTCTATGGTAGCCGCCCCAGACCGGTAGGATGCCGGCAAAGCCCCGCTCGTAGTAGAAGAACCAGAGCTGGTCGGGCTCCTGCGAGCGGCGCCAGGACAGCCGGGCGTCGACCTGCCGGTTCATGCAGTTCGGCAACCGCTCGGGCTCGAAGTCGAGGTCGAGCATCGGCCGGATCATGCTCTTGGCGCCGTCGGCGGCCACGAGGTAGCGGCACCGGCGCCGCTCCTCCGGCCCATCCTTGCCGCGCTTGAGAACCACTGTCACGCCGGTCTCGTCCTGTTCGACGCCGGTCACCGTGCAGCCTCGGTCGAGCTTGCCGCCCCGCGCATCGAACTCAGCAGTCAGGGTGCGCTCGATCACGTCCTGCCCGCTATAGAGGACCTTCGGGTACGGGCTCGCGACGTCGGCGATGGGGATGGGCGTCGTCGGTGTGCCGTTGACGAAGAAGTTGATGGTGTGGATCGCGTAGCTGTTCTCGGCCAGCGCATCGCGGATGCCGATGCTGGCGAGCAGCTCCTGCGGTCGCGCCCAGAGGTTGTTCGCGCGCGAATACGCCTTCACGCCGGTGCGTTCTTCGAGGAGCAGGCATGACACGCCGTGGTGGCGTAGGGCGTTGCCGGTCGTCAGGCCGATGGGCCCGGCGCCGACGACGATCACGTCGGCATCGTACCCCTGCTTGGCATCGGCGCGATTCATTCCTGGGTCTCCTTCCGTGTAGCGGCAGCGATGGTTGCGATGTGGCCTTGGGAGGCGCCGATCCGCTGCTGGAGCGTGCGCAGCAGGGTGCCGGCGGCCTCGATGGCCTCGGGCGACAGACCCTCGGTGAGGACGTCGGCCCAAAGATCCTTGCGCGCCATTGCCTGTCCGTAGGCGGCCTCGCCGCGCGGGGTCATCGCGACGAGTGGTGCGCGGCGGTGGTGGGGATTGGGTTCGAGCCGAACGAGCCCTTCGTCGCGCATCTCGTCAACGACGCGCTGCACCGACTGGCGGGCGAGGCCCATGTTGCGGGCGATGTGGGCGACCGGCAGCGGGACCGGGGACAGGGTGATGGCCCCCAGGACCTGCCACCGGGCGCTCGTCAGGCCGAGGTCGCGAACCAGGGCGTCGCCGCCGTCGATCAGATCGCCGTTGAGGCGGAAAACCTCGACGACCAGGCCCGACCACGCACGGCGTGTTCGGAGGCGATCCTCCGACGGCGTTCTTGGCGCAGGGCTCATGAAGCGCTCCGAACTTGTAGGCAACTACCGTAATGACAGTTAGCTGTCATTACGGCTTTCAACGGATCGGATGCCGTTGGGTTCCAGGCTTCTCCTGAAGCGTCGATAGTTCGGCCATCCTTCTCGGCAGGATGCACAAGCGCCGAGCCACCTGAGGCCACTCTACGTCGGCCGGACCATGCGAGGCGCTTGAAACCGGGTGCCGGCATTCGCCCGAGGGTATCGTCGTCTTATCGGCGTTGCCGTCAGCCGGGGAATGGGCCGCCGACGCGCCTCTCGCGCATCATCTTCAGCCAGCGGCGGCGCAGGGCGACAGACCGATCAGGGTATCGCTGTTCGAGGAACGCGACTGTCGTCAGGCGATCGGCCCGGAAGACGCGGAAATCTTGCCGTAGTTCGCACCAAGCCATGATGACGCGCACGGTCTCCACATAGCCGACCATGAATGGGCGGATCACGCGGTCGCTGGTCGTTCCGGTCTCGTCCAGGTAGCCGATCGCGAGCTTCCGGCCCTCGCGGCACCACTTCCTGAGGCGTGCGACATCGACATGGTCGTCGTCCGCGTCGCGCCCGGGCGGAGTGCCGACCGCTGGATCGTCAATCAATGGGCGCAAGTCCTCGGGCATAGTCGTAGCGATCTTGGCCAGAACGCCGAGCGCCGCCTTCGCCAGGTCCGCATCGGCGTGTGCGACCACCCATTGCGCTCCAAGTGCGACGGCCTCCACCTCATCGGTCGTCAACATGAGCGGCGGCAGGACGAAGCCACGCTCCAGGACGTAGCCCACGCCCGCCTCGCCCCGGATCGGCACCCGCCGGGCGACGAGCGCGTCGATATCCCGGTAGATCGTGCGCTTGCTCGTTTCGAGTTCGGCGGCGATCCGGTCGGCCGTCACCGGCCCGGAGGCGCGGCGCAGCACCTGGATGATCTCGAAGAGGCGGTCGGCGCGGCGCATGATCCGGGTTGGGGTTCGGGCGATGTTACGACAGCGCCGTCAGGATCACGCACGACATCAGACTGCCGGCGACGAAGAACGGCGCGTTGAGGAGCGCGTAGGCGATCGGCCTCGGGAACAGCGGGTTGATCGCGATGGTGAGTGTCATCGGCACGAGGTAGCCGAGGCCGACGAGCAGGCCGAGGGCGAATGCCCGATCGTAGGTCGTGATCCCCAGCACGCGCAGGAGGATGGCGGTGGCCGCGATGATGACCGTGCCGCAAACGAGCGGGCCGCCGAAGAACAGCGGTCCGGGCTTCTGTCGCGGCCGGTCGGCAATGCCGAGTGCGGCGGCGTAGCGCTTGGCCACGAGCCCGGCGAACCAGATGCCTCCGAGGACGAACTGGGCGACGCTGGCGACGAGGACGGCGAGCCAGTTCACGTGGGAGAGGGCGTCGATCATGGATCCTGCTTCCTTGCCTCGGAATGCCGAGGACCCATCGATAGGGGACCGCTGCTGCCACCGTGCCGTCAGCAGCGGCGGCCCGCCTCGCGGGATTCCTCCGAAGGCAGGTCAGGGACGCGTGGAGAGCACGTCCCGCGCGAGGGTCCAGCGCCAGCGGCCGTAGCGGTCATTGTCCAGCGGATCGAGCTTGCCGCGTCCGCTGGCCATGTCGCGTAGGTACTGCATGCCCTGCCATGCCGGAAAGACGGCCTGCTTTCCTGGTGTCAGCGCGCGCGCGATCCGGATCAGCCGCCCGAGCCGATCGAAATCTCCCGCGCGCCACAGCCCGTAGGTTCGCCCCGTCACATCCGTCATCAGTTCTGCGAGGGATCTTGGACTGACGACGTCGCCCGCGATGCGCAGGAAGCGTGGGGCGGCCTCGTCAAGCGCGACCTCGGCGGTGTAGCGTGCCACGTCGTCCTTGGTGGTGAAGTCCAGCGCTTGGTCGGCATCGCCCCAGTACAGGATACGACGCGGCCCTCGCAGCACGATGGGCGCACCACCGGCCAGGAGTTCGGTGAACCCGCCGTTCAGCACGGACGTCGCCCGCATCGGCGAGTGGTCGACCCGGTCCATGAAGGCGCGGCGGAGGTCGAGGTTGCGGTTGTCGCCCGGACGCGTGCGCGTGAAATCGAGGGAGAAGTCCGAGGGGATGAAGCGAGGCACCCCCGCCCGGGCCGCTGCGTCGAGGAGGCGGCCCTGCGCCCCGAGGATCACCGGATCCAACCCGTTCAGCGCCGACACGACGCAGGCCGCACCGCGGCAGGCGGAGATGAGAGAGGTATCATCGTCGTAGTCGACCGCGACCGCCGTGAGGCCATGGGCGGTATCCGCGGGGATCGCGGAGGACGACCGGCGCACCAGCGCGCGCACCTCGGCTCCACGCCGCGCGAGGGCCGAGGCGATGCGTGCGCCGAGGTCACCGGTCTTCCCCGCCACCACGACCGTCATTCCATTCATGCCGTGCTCGTCCGATCCGGTCATCGATCCACTCCTGGCACCGCCACATCCCATGCCGGGCCTATCGTTTCGGAGTTACATCGTCCCGGATCGGTTCGTGATGTGCGCAAATTGGAACATGTCGTTGCGATATCGGAACGAAGATGAAGCTGTCGGACATGCGGGTCTTCGTCCGCGTGGCGGATCTTGGAAGCCTATCGCAGGCGGCTCGCGCCCTCGCCCCCTTCGATGGTTATCCGACACGTTGACCGGATGGCTGTGTGAGACCTAGAGCGTTTTCGGTTTAATCTGG